>JBEVKB010000096.1:0-76551 GCA_040509875.1 Steroidobacteraceae bacterium
GTAGACCATGGTTCGATGTGCAGCGTACGCCCCGTGAGCGACAGCTCGCGAGACGCAGCAAGGCGGGCAGCTTGGTGTTTGCGGTATCGATTGCGTTATTGGCGGTGCTCGATATTGCGGGAAAGGCGTAAAATTACCCAGCGCGAAGCTCTGCTCACATCGTACGTTGCCGCTGGATTCAAGAGGTGTCGGCGGGCGACAGATCTTTTATCGCAGATGACTTCGAACACGTGCACGAGGCATGAGTGTGGGCGCGCTCAAGTATGCGGGGAATGAATCAGAGCAGAGACACTTTTCGGCAAGCGTTGGATAACGCGTCACCAGCAGATAAGGATGCATGACGTGTCCTCTATGTTCTCATTTGTTTCCTCATCGACGACACGATCGGGGTTACTGTCAGTTCTGAGAGACAAAATTTCACTCGACGAATTTGACATGCTCGGAAAGGAGGCCGGATTCCAGTCCCCCCGACGAGTTTCGTATAGATAACATCATCACGCCGCCAGCCGACGCTGAGCTTCCGTCTTCCGGATTCTACGAGATCCAATGGGCCATCTATGAATGCGGCTGGGAGAACCTGCGGCGCTATTCGTGGCCTATGCGGCTCTATCTTGCTGTCCTGTACGTCTACTGCAACAAGCGCAGGCAGTGGTCGATCGTTATCGATAGCGATTATCACCGGCATGGGGCCGACGGACACGGTCTACAGCGTCCGCTCGACGGCTCCGTAACTTCAGGATTGCTATTCGTGCCGGTTCATCGCCGAGTCCTGCTTGGTGTCGCGCATGAGCGTGTACACCAGCAGGGAGGTGGCGATGCAGCCGGTGAGGTAATAGTAGAACCACTGCTCGTGGCCGATGGACTTGAACCATAATGCGAGCGACTCGGCGGTTCCGCCGAATATCGAGACTGTCAGCGCATAGGGCAGGCCGACGCCGGTGGCGCGCACTCGTGTTGGAAAGAGTTCTGCTTTCACGACAGCGTTGATGGACGTATATCCCGACACGATCATCCACGCCGCTGCGATGAGCAGAAAGGCCGCCAGCGGCCCTTTCACCTGCTGTAGCGTCGTGAGCAGCGGAATCGTAAAAATGGTGCCGGCGACCCCGAAGCCGATGAGCAGCCACTTGCGGCCGATCCGGTCGGAGAGGGCGCCATACAGAGGCTGCAGCAGCATTGCGAAGATCAGCGATCCCGCCGTGACCAGCGTCGTCTGGTCGCTGCTCAAGCCGACTGAGAGCTTCAGGTACTTCTGCATGTAGGTGGTGTATGTGTAGAAGGCGGCGGTGCCGCCCATGGTCAAGCCGACAACCAGCATCACTTCGCGTGGATAACGTGCCAGCGTTCTGAGAGAACTCTCGGTCTTCTTCAGCTTCCTGGCTGCGATGAAGGCATCCGTTTCTTGCAGCTCCCGGCGCATGACTGCGGCGACGACGGCGAGCAGCGCGCCGATGACGAAGGGAATGCGCCAACCCCAGTCGAGCAGCTGTTCGGGGGTCAGGAAGACTTTCTGCAATACCAGCAGCACCAGGATGGCGAACAGCTGGCCACCGATCAGCGTGACGTATTGGAAGCTGGAGAAGAAACCGCGATGGTTTTCGTGCGCCACTTCGCTGAGATAAGTGGCGCTGGTGCCGTACTCGCCGCCGAGACTGAGACCCTGGATCAGCCGCGCCAGGAACAGCACCACCGGCGCGGCGACGCCAATCGAGTCGTATGTAGGCGTTACAGCGATCATCAGCGAGCCGAAACACATCAGCATCACGGACAGCGTCAATGCGAGCCTGCGGCCATATTTATCCGCGATGTGCCCGAACAGGATGCCGCCCAACGGGCGCACCAGGAAGCCCAACGCGAACAGCAGCGCTGCGTTGAGCTGTTGCACGACGACGTCGTCGCCCGGGAAGAATTGATGAGCGAAGTACAGTGCGAACGCCGAGTAGGCGTAGAAGTCGTACCACTCGACCAGGTTGCCCACTGAACCGATGAAGATAGCCTTCACCCGCCGGCGCATGTCGGCGGCGTCCATCGGCATGGGTTGTGCCGTATTGCCGCTCGCTGAGCCTGGGCTGCTCATTTAGTGGGGAACGCTCATAGGCGCTCATGATAGCGCCGGCAGGTCGCGGCCTGGGAGCGGTTCCTTCGCTTCGCGGGCTCCTTCGTCGCGAGAACCCCTCACCGGCGCTGCGCGCCACATCTCCCACAAGGGGCCCACAAGGGGAGAGGTAAAAAGATAGAAGAGCGGCGCGCTGCTGCTACTCCGGCAAGCTAGTGCGGACCGATGGATAGTTCGACCACAACTCCTGGTCGCGCGTCCACCAGACATCGTCCCAGGTGAAGCTGAAGCCGCTCCAGAAACTATCCCCGGTCGGCACGTTCTTGTTCGCCTCGCTCAGGATCACGTCGTCGTTGCGGGTCTTGAAGCTGGCGCTGCCGAAGTTCGAGTCCCGCAGCCGGTCGCGGTACTGCACGTTCTGCCAGTACCGGTCCCACTCGTCGTTGTTCCAGGCCTTGTAGGTGCGGTAGTGGCTGACAATGTTGGGCGCCAAGAAATCGCCTTGGTTGCCGAGGAATTCCACGTGATCCCGATCGCCTTGGCTCGCGAACCGGAACGCGTGAGTCCCCGCGCCGTCCTTGTGATAGACGATATAGGCATGACCCAGGTTGTGAATGGTGTCGGCAATGCGCCGGGTATCGTAGTTGCCGTGCGCGCTGGCGGAGATGTGGCTGGCGAATTGCTGGCTGCCGCCGTCGCGGTAATTGATCCTTCCCGTCCACACGATGACCGTCTCCACATCGTGCCGGTGCCCGCCGGCGAACGAGCCCCAGACGGCTTGGTCCTTCTCGAAATAGAGTTCGTAGAAATGAGCGCAGCGGCGTACGCGTCCTTGCGCTTCATCCCTCTCGGCGCAAAGCTGCCGGTGAATCGTGTTGGCGAAGTTCCACCAGCCGTTGTCGCGACACTGCCCCTCCACGGTATGCCCGGCCGCGTTGAGTCCGGGATTCTGGTTGAGATTGTCGTTCTTGTTGAATGGCGTGGCCGGATAGCAGCCGTCGGAATCGAAGTCGAATACCGGGTGATAGTCCCTGACCTGCGTTTCGTTGAACTTGGAGATGGCGACCTCGAGGTTCGCAAACTCATCGCAGAATGCCACGTTGCTGAACGTCGCAAGACACACTATGCCGGCAAGAGATGCCGCGTGGCGCGGCGTTGAATACTTCGATCGTTGAAACATTGGCGTCATCTCCTTATGAGCGGTTTCCATCACGCGTGGTCGCGTGCTACGAAGCATTTTAGGAGGCGGTCTGTTGCAGTTGTGTGTCGAACGCAGATCGCTCTTGCTCGCACGGCAGGCGCGGCACTTTAGAAGTGCCACGCCTGTTCGGCGTTCAGATGCGCTGACCTCCGGATACTTCGATCCGCTGCGCGTTCACCCAGCGGTTGTCCTGCGATAGCAGTCCCGCGATCATCGGCCCGATATCATCCGGCAGACCGACGCGACCAAGTGCAGTCACAGCGGCGAAAGTCTTGTTGAGTTCCGGGTTGTCGCGAACACCGCCGCCGCCGAAGTCAGTTTCGATTGCGCCCGGCGCTACTGTGTTTACTGCGATCCCGCGTTCTCCCAGCTCCTTCGCCATGTACACGGTGAGGATCTCGACCGCACCTTTCACTGCCGCGTAAGCGGCGTAACCGGGATGGGACATGCGCGTCAGGCCCGAGGACAGGTTCACGATGCGCCCGCCGTCAGCGATCAACGGCAGCAGCGCTTGGGTGAGAAAGAACACGCCCTTGAAATGAACGTTGACCAGTCCGTCGAACTGCGCCTCGGTGGTCTGTTCGATCAGGGCGTAATCACCGTGGCCCGCGTTGTTCACGAGATGGTCGAACGTTTCGCGCTTCCAGGTCTCGCGCAGCGCCGTTCGCAGGCGTTCGGCAAAGGGCGCGAAAGCGGCGATGTCGCCGGTGTCGAGCTGGAATGCGACCGCCTTGCGGCCCATCGCTTGGATCTCGGCGACGGCGGCTTGTGCTTCATCGCCGCGACGCTGGTAGGTGAGGACAACGTCGCCACCGTGGCGGGCAATGCTGAGCGCGGTATTGCGGCCGAGGCCGCGGCTGGCGCCGGTAACGAGGGTGATCTTGGTCATGGTCGAGCTCCTGTTGCGTGACCGGTGCACTATCGGGCCAGGGGACGTTGACCGCGTTGCCGGAAGCTCGGAGTTGTTTGCCTGATCCTCCAAAAGGGCTGCAGAATGACGTGCACAGTCGACAGCGACGGAGCACGCTTGCCTCATGACCACTTTACTCGACGCTGTCAGCCGTTACGCCCAGACCCATGAAGACACGGCAGGCATGGTGCAGTCCCCGGTCCCGGGCCTGTTGACCGTTCGCGCGACCGAACCCAGCGGTTTGATGCACGCGATCTCCCGGCCGATGGTTTGTCTCGTCGTGCAGGGAAGTAAGCAGGTGACGATGGGGACGCGGACTTTCGCGTTCAGTGCCGGCGATTCGCTGCTGATCACGGCGGACGTGCCGACCGTAAATCAGATCACCGGCGCCAGCGTCGCCGCTCCGTATCTATCCCTGGTGCTGGAACTCGATCCCGCGGTCATCGCAGACCTGGTGACACAGATGGAGTCCGTGCTCGTGGCCGACCATTCGCCCGTGCGTGTCGAGCCCACCGACGCCGAAGTCGCCGACGCAGCGCTGCGGCTGATGCGTTTGCTCGATCGTCCAGCGTCGGTCCCGGTGTTGCATGCCCAACTGGTGCGCGAGATGCACTACTGGCTCCTGGCTGGACGCCTCGGTCCCGCGATCCGGCGTCTCGGTTGGCCGGACAGTCAGGCGCAGCGAGTGGCCCGTGCGGTAGCAGTGCTCCGTAGCGACTTCGCGCGACCGTTGCCGGTGGAACAGCTTGCGGCGGTGGCCGGGATGAGTCCGTCGTCATTCCACCAGCATTTCCGCAACGTGACTTCGCTGTCGCCGCTGCAGTTTCAAAAACAGCTGCGCCTGATCGAAGCGAGACGGCTGATGCTGTCCGAGGGAGTGACTGCGAGCAGCGCTGCGTTTACCGTCGGTTACGAGAGCGTGCCCCAGTTCACCCGGGAATACGGCCGGATGTTCGGCCTGCCGCCCGCGCAGGAAACGCAGGCGACGAAGAGTAGGGCGCGGGCGCAGGCGTGACTAATTGATGATAGCGGGTGCTCGCGCAGTTCATGCGATGGTTGTCGTGGACAGCTATCTCACGTTTGCCAGCGTCGAGGTCAGTTCCCTGGCTTGATCCTGATTCCGCCTCGATTGATCGCGAGCGATGAGTGCTTCTGCTTCGCTCAGATGATCGAGGAATCGAAATCCTTCGATGACGCGTAGGATCATCGCTGCAAGGTCAGGTTCTTGGTCCTTGCGCAGCAGGTTTCGCAACTCATGAATATCATACTGGTCCCGCCCGATAATTCTCGATCGAAAGGTCGCGAAGTCGAGGCCTGGCCCAGTGCTGTGCCACAACTTTAGAACGGCTATTCATCAGTCGGCCCGACAGTTCGGCAAGATCGTGAAGGTCTCTAATCTTGGATCGCTGGCTCGCGGCGCGAATCTTTTCCGCAACGACTTCTTCGAGCACTAGCGAAGGGATGGCGGCTGGCGTAAAGCCGAGCAGCCTGAAGTAGTCCTGTTCGATTTGCGGCGTCGATTGCACAGGGAGAATCGGGCGCTCCCGCGTGCTGACCTGGAGCTTTATCTTGACTCCCTTCGTGTTTGCGTTGTGCGAGCAGACCGGATTCGCGGCACAGCCCTCGTCAGTCAGGTACCAGTCCTTATCCTTGGCGAATCGAAAGGCGATACCGTGATATGGCTGCGCTACTGCGTCTAGAAGCATCAGGGTAAGGTCATCGATCGGGATGTCCGTGCGGCACGTGAAATCGAGATCCGTCGACAGACGACCGCGCGGGCCGAAGATCATTTTTCGCAGCATCGTGCCGCCCTTGAACGCCAAGTGCTCCATGAGCCCATGCTCGCTCAGCAGTTGTAGCAAGTGCGTCAGGATGACATCGATCTCGATGTTGGCAATGTCGCGTGCACCGGAACGAGCGGCGACCTGCCGCAGCTGTGCCGTGGTCAGCATCAGCCAGCGCGCCTCGTTTTTAAGCCTGGAACGTCGGTGAGAAGCGTCTTGCGGTTCGCGTTGACGAGGATGCCCCAGTCGGCGACGTAGCCGATATCTCCGGCGAGACGGCGGGCTCGGCCGAGGGTAATACGTCTGGATGACGGGATGGCCGCTCGCAGTTGCGATCGCTGTGCTGCCGTCAGTGGCCACTCCACAAGGTCGAGCAGGAATCCGAGTCTCTGCAGTAACGCGGCCGACTTCACCGCCAGCGCTGCTGCAATTAATTTCGACAAATCCACCTCTGAGCGTCCTCCGTAGACGATGCGTGTGAGTTCCGTAGAGCCGCCGCACAGTTCAGGATGATCGATGCAATCGACCAGCGTCTTTTCAGGGCTGGAGATCGAGACGGAGCGACCATAGACATCGTAGCTTTGGAAGCCGAAAAATTTTCGCGGAGCGACGCTGACGAATCGGATTTCCGCGCCCTCGATGGTGCGAGCTGCGACTTGCTTCGTCACTGCCACGAACACCGTCATTGGCTTTTGTGTCGTAAATCCATGGAAGGATGCTGCTGACCACCAGCCAATATAGGAACGATCGACGACCTTCGAGGCCAGGGCGAATGCGTTGTTCTCGCCAAGGTTTTCGGGACCGCGATCTGCGGGAAGGAGCAGGTATTTCCCGCCTACCAGGCGCAACAGCCAGCCCTTTCTGATCAAGTTGCGGATGACCTTGCGGCCCGACGTCTCGGAGCCCGCGAGATCAATGATTTCCGCGGCCAGGACCACTTCGCGCCCATGTTCTGTCAGCGATAAAACGACTTTTGCCTCCTTAGGGCCGAGCGTTCGAAGATTTATATTCATGCTATTAAGGCCCTGGCAGGGCAAAAAGTTGATACAAATTGATCTATCGTGGCGCGAATGTCAAGCCTCGGCCGGATGCCCGAGCCGAGAAGCACGGCGACGGGAGACGGTTGTGAGCCGTAAACTACTGGCAGTTCGCAGCGGGATTCAAAGACATATGCCGATTGCTCAGCATCTGCCAGAGACTTCGAGGATGGTAACGATTCGACGAGCCACAGCCGATGACGCCGAGACCATGGCTGAATTGGGAGCTGCCACGTTCGTGGAGACGTTCGGGCACCTATATCCGCCCGAGGACCTGCAGACTTTTCTAGCGAAGAGCCACTCGGCGGCGAACTGGCTTCGCACGCTCACTGATCCCGATCGCGCTACCTGGGTTGTAGAGCATCCGAGCGGTCGTAAGATCGGGTTTCTCGGCGTGGGTACTTGCAAGCTTCCCGTGCCGGGCCTGGAGGCGAGGGCGGGTGAAGTGCAGCAGCTGTATGTCTTCGCCGAGTTTCACAACATGCGCCTCGGGGCGCGACTCATGGACGCGGGACTCGAATGGTTTGCATCGCAAGGACGTGCACCGCTCTACGTCGGCGTCTGGTCGGAAAACTACGGCGCGCAGCGTTTCTATGCGCGCTATGGATTCAATAAGGTGGGTGAATATGGATTCCAGGTGGGCAATACCATCGACGAGGAGTTCATTCTCAAGCGTTGAAGCGCCGCGCCTGTATGCTGGGACGCTGGAAATCCGAGGTATGTATGATTTCAGTTTTTCGCGGCAGCGATTACATCCAGTCCCAGCTGCTCGCAGGATTGCTGAGACAATCCGGCATCGAAGTGTTCCTGCAGGGAGCGATGTTGCAGGGTGCTCTCGGCGACCTGCCTGCCATGGGGCACTTGTCTATCATGGTCGATGAAGCGGATCGTGCGGCTGCTGAGCTTCTCATTGCTGCGTATGAGCGGGGGGAGCTGGCGATCGATGAGGAGATGTCCGGCGGTGAAGAGCGGCAGATCAAGGACTAAGAGGTTGCTTCGCAGGGCACGCCGTTCGTGCCCGCAAAGCAGGGAACTCCCGGAGTCAGCGCATTACGCAGTCGGCACCGTCCCTCCGTCGATCACATACTCCGTGCCGGTAATAGAACCCGCTCGTGGCGAGACCAAAAATCCGATGAGGTCTGCTACCTCTCGAGGTTCGCTCGGCCGGCCCAGCGGGATGCCGCCGAGTGAGTCCATGATGGTCTTGCGTGCAGCGTCAGCGTCGATGCCGTTCTTCTCGGAGATTCGGGCGACGAGTCTCTCGGCTGCGTCGGTTGCGATCCATCCCGGCGAGACGCGCACGACACGAACTCCTTTCGGGCTCACTTCCTTGGAGAGCGCCTTGCTGTAGTTCGATAGGGCTGCTTTGGCGGCAGCATAGGCAATCGTGGCTTCCGGCAGGGGCAACTGCCGCTGGATCGAGGTGACATGCACGATCACACCGGAGCGCCTCTCGACCATCGCAGGAAGCAACGCGCGATCGATTCGGACGGCAGGGAAAAGATTCAGATTGAGCGCCTTGTCCCATTCCTCATCCGCGAGCGCTGCGAATCCGCCCGCCGGTGCGGACGAACCGCCCACGACGTGCACGATGATGTCGACACTGCCGAGCCGTTCGAGCACGGCATTGACGATGGTGTTACAGCCCTCCGCGGTCGTGATGTCGGCGCTGACGAACATCGCTGCTGGAGTGCTGTCAGGCCGTGAACGCGCTGTGGTCAGGACAGTCGCACCGGCTTCGCGCAGTTGTGCGACGACTGCAGCCCCCACGCCCTGGGTGCCTCCCGTGACGAGCGCTCGGCGGCCCTGAAGTTCGAGTGCGCCCATCAGCGGATCTCCAGCGACGCGATTCTGTCGTCAGCCAACACGAAGGTATAAGTGACTTCGATCGGACTGCCCGGGAACTTACCCGCGAGGCGGGCGCGCATAGCTACTGTCGCGGCGTCCTGGGATGCGCTCAACGGCTCGACGCTGTATTGATATTTAGCCTTGCTCGCTTTCTTCCAGGCTTTGATCGCGTCCAGGCCTTCGATGCTGCGGCCCTCGTCGCGCACGACGGCATCGGCCGCGAAGCAGGTCGACAGAGCCTCGCTGTCGTTGCGAGTTTCCGCCTCTAGATAGGTCGCCACGGGTGGCGGTAAAGTGATGTTCATTGACCTCTCGCGATGTTGCGGTTTGACGCTCATACTGGCGCCTACCGTCATGCGACCGCAAGAACGTACCGCAAAGTAAGTATCGATGACCGAGCGCAAGACCTACACGCCGATGACCGCGGCACTCGACCTGGCCGTGGTGTTCAAGATTCTCGAAGGGCGCTGGAAACTGGTGATCCTGTTTCATCTGTTCGGTGGACAGGTGCAGCGTTTCTCGGACCTCGAGAAGCTCATCCCCGACGTCACGCAGAAGATGCTGGCCCAGCAGCTGCGTCGGCTCGAAGCGGATGGCATCGTGTTGCGCACCGACTATCAAGAGGTGCCACCGAGAGTCGATTATCGGCTGACGCAGTGGGGAGAAACGCTCTGCCCGGCGCTGGATGGGATCCTCAAGTGGGCGGAGAGCTGCAACGACTTCCACAAGCTATCTACCAATGTCGATGCGAGAGGTGTGCGAGGCGCGCGCCGCCCGCGAGCGAATCGAATAGCGTGAGAATCTCCGAGGCCGAGCCTCGCGTCGTGTAGGCGTCAGGCTTGACCAACCGGTCAGCCGACGAGAATGGAATCTCTTCGTTCAGTAATAACGTTTCGAATGCTGCGCGGTCGCCGTTATCGCTGTCGCGGACGCCTCAAGCTCGGCGTCTGCGTTTAAGTACGGAGTATCCGCACAAAATTAATCCGCAAGCTATCGCGGCCTTCCTGAAAGCGCACGCCTTGCGCAATGGCAATTCGGGTATTGGGCAACAAGCATCCGTGAGGTATCGTGCCAACCCCGGCCGTGCTCGGCTTGCGGCAAGAGACATCCACGAGAAGGAGTTTGTGATGCAGCGGCGACAGTTTTTTCAATCGGCTCTCGGAGCTGCCATCGCGGCATCTCTTCCCGTAGTCCGGGCCGCGGAAGTGCTGAGCAAATCATCTGCGGACTTCAATGCGATTACCGGCAAGGGCACGCAGGTCACGCTCCCACGCAGCGCCGTGCAGGAACTCAACGACAGCCTGCGAGGGCGACTCCTGTTGCCGGAAAATCCCGATTACGAGAAGGCACGGCGTGTCATCAATCCCGCCATCGACAAGCACCCCGCGCTCATCGTGCAGCCCTCCGGCGTCGCAGACATCCGCCACGCCGTCGATTTTGCGCGCGCCAACACGTTGCTGGTCGCGGTCAAAGGCGGTGGCCATAGCCCCGGGGGCAAATCGACGTGCGACGGCGGAATGATGATCGACCTTTCTTCGTTCAGGCATGCGCGAGTGGACGTCGCTTCGAAGACCGCCTACATCGCCGGTGGCAGCTTGTTGGGCGATCTGGATCACGAGGCGCAGGCATTCGACCTGGTGACGACGGCAGGGACTGTGTCGCATACCGGCGTGGGCGGGTTGACCACGGGCGGGGGATTCGGTCGCTTGTCGCGCCGGTTCGGCTTGGCTCTCGACAACGTCACAGGTGTGGATGTCGTAACCGCGGATGGTCAATTGCGGCACGCGAATGCCGAGGAGAATCCAGATCTCTATTGGGGCGTGCGCGGTGGCGGCGGCAATTTCGGTGTGGTCACGTCATTCGAATTCCAGCTTCATCCCATGGGCCGGCAGGTGATCGGCGGCGACGTGGAATATCCGTTGAGCGAGTTGCGCAGCCTGTTGAAGTTCTACAACGACTTCAGCGCCAGTGCGCCGGACGATTTGTATCTCGATTTCTTTTCCATTGCGCCGGCGAAGGGCGAAGGCTTCGTCGCCATTCACGCGTGCTATTCCGGGCCGCCGGGCAAGGCGGATCAGGTGCTCGCGCCGCTCAGGAAGGCGGGTACGGTCAAGAGCGACGGCATCAAGGCCATCGACTACGTGGCGATACAGCGTTCGAGCGACCGGACCGACGTGCGCCTGGAAGGACAGTACTTCAAATCCGGCTTCACCGGCGGCGTCAGCGACAAGCTGATCGATGCGATCATGAGCGGGCTGAAGGCTCATCCGGAACGTTCGACGCGGGTTTTCATGCAGCAATGCGGCGGCGCCGTTTCGCGCGTCCCGATCAAATCGACCGCGTTCGCGCATCGCACCGCGCAGCAGAACCTGATCCTCAGCGTGACCTGGCCGATCGAGTTGCAGGCAAAGCCTCACATCGACTACACGCGTAAATTCTGGTCCACGCTCGAACCGTCGACGCTCGGGTTCTACACCAACGAAGTCACGAACGAGTCGCAGAGCATTCTCAATGCGAACTACGGGGAAAACTACCCGCGGCTGTTGTCCGTCAAGAAGAAATACGATCCGGGCAACCTGTTTCGCCTGAACGCGAATATCGATCCGAGTGCGCCGGAGGCGCGGAAGTCGGCGTGAGGTGGAGGTCTCCTCCTCCGGCGACCGGAGGAGGAGACGGATTGGTGCGCGATGTCGCGGCTCTCGACTGCTCAGACCTGAGCCATACCCCCATCGATGCACAACTCCGCGCCGGCGACGAAACTGCTCTCGCTCGATGCGAGAAACAATGCGGCGGCTGCGACTTCTTCCGGACGGCCCAGGCGCTTCAATGGGACCTGGCTCATTAGCGAATGCCTGACGTCATCGCTCACCTGGTCGAACATAGGCGTATCGATGGGACCCGGACTCAGCGTGTTCACACGGATTCCACGCTCTGCGAGTTCGACGGTCCAGGTTCGTGCATAGGAGCGCACGGCCGCCTTCGTGGCCGAATAAGTGCCGTAGCCGGGATTGCCGATAGAGCCTGCAATCGAGCCCACCAGGACGATGCTGCTGCCGTCGCCCATGTGGTGCAACGCCTGCTGGACGGTGAACACCATGCCGCGCACGTTCAGGTCGAACGCCTTGTCGAAATGTTGCTCAGTCGTGGTTGCAAGCGTGGAGAACTCCGAGACGCCCGACGACGTGACGAGGATGTCGAGCCGGCCTTCACGCTTCCCGACTTCTTCGAACAAGCGCTCGAGATCGCTTGCAGAGGTGACGTCGCCTTGGACGGCAGTGACGCTCCCGCCGATAAGTGCGACGGCGGCGTCGAGTTGCGTCTGACGTCGTCCGGTGATGAACACATGCGCGCCTTCAGCGGCAAAGCGTTTGGCGATCGCGAGGCCGATGCCACTGCTGCCGCCGGTTACGACGGCGGTTTTACCTTCAAGCTTCGACACGGGCAGTACCTTCGTTTATTGATCGTGTCGACAAGATATACGTTGTATATTTAGCGTCAATTACGCACCGAATCTAGCCTAGATATACGGGAGGAAACCGCCATGGCGGAATCTGTGGAATCAGCGCTCGCCGAAATCAACGCGACCCGGCCGGTGCTTGGGCAAATTGCCAACAAGTGGTCGGTACTTATCCTTGCCGTGCTTTGCACGGATCCTTCGCGTTTCAATGCCATCAAACGGCGCCTGGACCCGATTACGCACAAGGCGTTGACGGAGGCATTGCGACGACTGGAGCGCAACGGGCTGGTGAGCCGCCATGTGATTACGTCATCGCCCGTAGCGGTGGAGTATTCGATCACTCCGTTGGGTCGTACGTTGCAGAACCCATTTGAAGCTTTGATTGCCTGGGCGGGGGTGCACGGTGGCAGTATCGAGAAGGCGCAGGCGGATTTTGACGAGCGTGACGCGCCGTGATTTCAATTCCGGCCGAGGCCAGCGGGTCTCATAGGGGACTACTCGCTAGAGCGGTCCCCAAGCTAGATGAATTATTGCTTCGGTATCGATCCCTGCTGTTTGCTCACTTTCCGTCCCGCTGCCTGAGGGCGGTAGCCGAGCAAGGACACGTTTATCGGCCACATATCGGCCAAGCTTGGAAAATATCGGCCATCAACTCAGCCGCATCCGGGAGCAGCTTCGACCGCAGCAGCAATATCCAGTGAGGGAAAGGCCCCCGGCGTCGCCGGGGGCCACAAGCCTCACTTTGCAAGTTCATCCGACGCGGCTTCGATCAGGCCTGCAACCGCATCGGGCTGCGACATGAACACCGCATGGCTGGCCTTGACCTCTTTCGACTGACTGCCGGCGCGCTGCGCCATCATTCTCATCAGGTCGGGATGGATCGCACGATCGTCGGTGGCGATGAGAGCCCAGCTCTTCTTGGTGCGCCACGCGGCTTGCTTGATCCTGGCTTCGAAGCTCACCTTGGCCGGGAAGACCTGGGAATGCGCCATGAACTCCGCATCGGCGCGGCGCACGTCCGCCGCGAAATCTGCCGCATAGACATTGGGATCGAGATACAAGTACTCGTCTGCCGTGGCGGTGATGCCTTTGGTGGCCGCGGGAATCTTGCCAGCGAGGTCGAACAGGTTTTCGCCCGCGTCGGGCTGAAACGCGGCAACGTACACCAGTCCGGCCACATTGCTGGCATTGCCTGCTTCCGTGATCACCATGCCGCCATAACTATGTCCGACCAGGATCGATGGTCCCTGCTGCTGGTCGAGAATGCGTTTGGTGGCCGCCACGTCTTCCTGCAAAGAAGTCATCGGCGGCTGCACGACAGTGACCTTGTAGCCCTTGTGCGTGAGGCGATCGTAGACCTTGCGCCAGCCGGAACCGTCGGCGAGGGCGCCGTGAACGATGACGACGTTCTTGGTTTGAGCGGCGTGCGCCGATCCGGAACTGGAAAGAGCGAGAGCCAGCATGCTGCCTGCAAGCAGTAGCGGGAAATGGTTCGTTGGCATGAGAAGTCTCCTTTGGTTTTACTGCGGTTGAATCGATTGAATTGACGTGTGCCGATGCTGCGAAAACTCGCGCTCAGCCTTCTTTGTAGTAATAGCTGTAGCCATTGATCGCGAGCACGCCGCCGAGGTGTACGTAGAGCACTCTTGATCCGTCTGGGAAGAATCCTTTGCGCGTGAGGTCGATGAGTCCCTGCATGGACTTGCCCTCGTAGACGGGATCTGTGATCAGCGCCTCGGTGCGGGCGGCAAGCCGGATCGCTTCGTTGGTTTCGGTTGAGGGCACGCCATACGCGGGATAGGCGTATTCGTGCTTGATGACGATTTCGTCGTCCCGGACGGTGCGATGCAGCCCGACGAGTTCGGCCGTGTTGTCTACGATGCTGCGAACCTGCGAGCGGGTGCGCTCCAGCGTTCCAGACGCGTCGATGCCAATGACGCGTTCCGCCCTGTTCTGAGCAGCAAAGCCCACGACCATGCCGCCGAACGTGGAGCCCGTCACGACGCAGACAATGATGTAGTCGAAGGTGAGATTCAGCTCCTGCTCTTGATTCGCGACCTCTTCGGCAAAGGCGACGTAGCCGAGCGCACCGAACTTGTGGACCGATGCGCCGGCTGGGATAGGGTAGGGCTTGCCGCCCGCATCCTTCACCGATTGGATGGCGTCTTCCCAACTCGGGCGCAGGCCGATGTCGAAGCCATCGTCGACCAGCCGGCTGTCGGCGCCCATCAGGCGCGTCAAGAGGATGTTGCCGACGCGATCGTAGATCGCGTCGTAGTGCGGCACCCATTTCTCCTGGATCACGACGCACTTCATGCCGATCTTCGCGGCGGTCGCCGCCACCAGGCGCGTGTGGTTGGACTGCACCCCGCCGATCGACACCAGAGTGTCGGCTCCGGATGCGATCGCGTCCGGCACGATGTATTCGAGCTTTCTGAGCTTGTTGCCGCCCATCGCAAGGCCGGAATTGCAGTCATCGCGCTTGGCGTAGACCAGCACCTTGCCACCGAGCGCCGCCGATAGTCGCGGCAGGTACTCGATCGGCGTGGGGCCGAACGTCAGCGGATAGCGCTCGAATTTCTCGACGAGGGACATGAGCCTTCGCTCCGGATGTGATTTTCTGGGGCGAGATGATGGGCAAAGTCGTTCCGGAGGTGCTTTCGATTTACATGGCGCTTCTTTATCTTTATTTCACCATCGCGTATTTTTGGGCCTCGTTGATTCACAGAGACCGCAGAAATGGAAGATTCTTCCACCGTAGTTCTCGACCGCATCGATCTGAAGATCCTTCGCACGCTGCAGGCCGAGGGGCGGCTGACGAACGCCGAGCTTGCGGTGCGCGTGAATGTCAGCGCTGCCACCTGTCATCGCCGTACGCAGCGATTGTTCGATGAAGGGTTCATCACGGGGGTTCGCGCCGAGGTGGCGCCCGCTGCGGTCGGCCTGGGTGCGCTCGTGATGGTTGGTGTCGTTCTCGACCGTTCGACGCCGGAAAGTTTCGCTGCGTTCGAAAGCGCGGTGCTCAAGATGAAGGACGTCCTCGACTGCAACCTGGTGGCCGGCGATTTCGACTACCTGCTGAAGATCCGTGTCAGGGACATGGCGGATTTCAATAAACTGCATGGCCAGAAACTG
This sequence comes from Steroidobacteraceae bacterium, assembly GCA_040509875.1. Classification (GTDB taxonomy): domain Bacteria; phylum Pseudomonadota; class Gammaproteobacteria; order Steroidobacterales; family Steroidobacteraceae; genus Steroidobacter. Next base: position 15,429 of record JBEVKB010000096.1, read on the forward strand.
ATCGCTCTGCCGGGCGTCAGGCAAACCCGAACTTTCTTCGTCATGAAGGAAGTGAAGGAGAATGCGCGCCTGCCCTTTTGAGGGTCGAACCTCAAGTGGCGCACTACTACAACCAGGATATCCATGACACCGATCATCGTTCGAATGAATCCGCCCACTTTGCCCAACGCCGCAGAGATGGGTTACTCGCAGATCTCCATCGTCGAACCCGGCCGCATGGCTTACGTCTCCGGGCAGGTAGCCTGGCGTCCCAACGGTGAGCCCCCGCCCGCAGGACTGGCGGAGCAAATGAAGATCGTGACGGCCAATGCAAAGGCCGCCTTGGATGCGCTGGGAGCGACTCCTCAAGACATCGTGATTGCGCGCTGCTTCGTGACGGATTTGACGCCCGCAAGACTTGAGCTGTTGTTTCCGCCCTTGCTGGAAATGTTCGACGGCGCCAAGCCCTGCATCACCGGCGTTGGCGTTGCAGCGCTGGCGGCGCCGGACCTGCAGGTCGAGTTGGAGTTGACCGTGCGTCTGCCTGATTGAGAATTGGCGGGGCGGCAGGAGCGGTAGTCGTTACCGTCTTCATGGAACGGTGACGATGATTTTTCCTACCTGCTCGCCCTTTGCCATGTAGCGATGCGCCTCGACAATGTCTTCGAGGCGAAAGCTCTTGTCGATGGTTGGCCGTAACTTGCCGTTGGCGAGACCCTCGTAGATAAACTCCTTTGCCCGCGCCAGGCGCACAGGATTCCTGGTCACTTCAAACAAAGTGTAGCCGCGCATCGCAAGCCCGCGAACCATTGCCAGCCCTCCTGGAAACGCAGTTTGCTGGGCACTCAGGCCACCGTAGATGATGATCGTTCCACCGGTCGATGCCGCCTTCGCCAGCGTCTCGACGCCAGGGCCTGCTATGGGGTCGAAGATGAGGCGCGCGCCCGAGTTGCCAGTAAGCCTGCGCATCTCGGCGACCAGGTCCTGCTCGTCGGTTGCAATAACGTGCGCTGCACCTGCCTGCAGTAAAGCCTCACGCTTTCTCTGGGTTCGTGTCGTTGCGATGGGCACCGCGCCCAGCGCCAAAGCGATCTGAATCGCTGCCAGGCCCACGCTGCTCGAAGCCGCTGTGATGAGCACGTGCTCGCCTTGCGTGAGGCAGCCAATTTCTACAAGCGCACCGTAAGCCGTGAGGTACTGCATCCACACCGCGGCAAAAGTCTCGAAGCTGACGTCATCCGGACAGGCAGTCACCGCCGATGACGGCATCACGATCTCTGCACCGTAAGTGCCGTATTCGGCCATCGAGAAATTCGGAATCACGCCGACGCGTTCTCCAATCGCCAGGCCTCGAACTTCACTACCTAGTCCGATGACGGTTCCCGCGGCTTCATAGCCGAGCTTCGAGGGGAACCTGGGGCGATCCAGGTAGCGGCCTTCGCGATACGCCATCTCCGCCCGATTCAGGCCGATCGCCGCCACCTTGATCTTCACCTCCGCAGGTCCAGGGTCGGGAATTTCCATCTCCTCCCGTCGCATCACTTCCGGTCCGCCTGCTTCGTAGAATCTTATGATCGTCGCCACTGCAATCTCCGAATTCGCTCGCCAGATATACGCATAGCCTCGTTGGTGGCCGTCAGCCGAGGACGCCGAACTCGATGAAGGAGGCCCGGGTTCGATCGCGAAACACCTTATTCGTCGCCGTTGCGACGGCGACGCCGGCGCCCAGCCGATCCGCGAGATTGGAATTGGCGTCGAGGTGGGGAAAGTTTGCGCTCTGGATCTGAACCCTGAGCCGATGCCCCTGCAGTACGCGCCACGCCACATGACCCAGGCTGATCTCGATCGACTCGACTGCGCCAGGCTCGTAGGGAGCTTCGTGATCGAATCCCGATCGATAGCGCAAGCGCAGCGCGCCTTCGCAGACCGGCAACGCGATTTCGTTTACATCGACGTCTATGAGCTTGACGATGAAGTCGGTGTCGACAGCGGAGCTGGAGATCCAGAGCGTGGCCGTGACCGAGCCTGCAATGTCGAGCGTGTCGGAGAGAGTGGGGCTCGTGTATCGCAGCATGTCCGAGAGATGACCGAGCGGCTGCGCGACGGGGCCCATCGACAGGCGACCCAGTCCGAGATTGCGGCCTCCGACGGTCGGTGTGGGGTCGCGGGGATCGTATCGGTAGTCATCCGATGCTCTGTCTTCATCTGTCATCGAATCGGTCAAAGCGCCGACACCCGATTCCATCCCAAGATACATGCGCCGCACTGTCGAAGCCTTAGGCGGCCATTCGCTGTCTTCGCGCCATCCGCCCGAGTTCATGAGGAAGTAACGTACGCGTGGCAGCTGCACGGTGTCCTGCTTGAGATGCCGCCGGAAGAAATTCAGCACTACCTCGTGGAGCCTCGATGCAGCGCCCGACGCCATGGCGCCGAAGTTGACTTGACCTTGAATCTGCGGGAGCTGGCTCGAATGCGTCCACGGTCCCATGACGAGGTGAGAATGGGAGTTCGCAGCGGCAGCCTGGCGCATGAACAGATTCACGGCCGTCGAATGACTGAAGTCGTACCAGCCGCCGATGTGCAGCGTGGGAATATCCAGATCGATGCCGCTGACGTCGGTGGGAACACTGAGCTTCGTATAGAGCTCATCGAAGCTGATGGGGAAGCCTGCGATGGAAAACAGCGGCATCTCCCTAAGCGGTCGAACCTCATACAGGAAGCGAGGGTCCTGGACCGCGCGCAGGATCAGGGCCTCTGCTTCCGGAAGCGCATGCCCGGCTGCACGGCGGCGAAGCAACCAGTCGATTGCGGTGACGACGAGCCAGCTTATGCCGAGGTCCAGCCGTAGCGCGCCGCCTGCCTCGATTCGATCGAACTCGGGGCAAGAGGCCATCGTGGGAGCAATGGCCTTCAAGTGCGGTGGCCTGGTCAGCGATGCCGCGAGCTGCGTCGTTCCGCAATAGGAAAGTCCGGACATGCCTACCGAGGCCGAACACCAGGATTGAGCAGCGATCCATTCGATGGTGTCGTAAGAGTCGGCGCCTTCCTGCGCCCAGTTGAGTGGCTGCCATTCCCCTTCGGAACCGAATCGGCCGCGCATGTCCTGTACCACGGCTGCAAATCCTGCCTCGACACACTGCTGCGGGCGAAGCACATCCGGATTGTAGGCGCTGCGATCGTAAGGCGTTCTAAAGAGAATCGCCGGCACTGGCTCTCTTGTATCCGGCAGCCACAAATCGGCGCTCAGGCGAATGCCGTCGCGCATGGGCAAGAGTACGTTGCGTGTGACCGTATAGGAGGCCGTGATATTCATTTACGCACGCACGAATAGATCGCATGGCGAAGCGCCACAGCGCGCTTGTCATCGATCGCGCCTAGCAAGAGTGAATTCGGAACGTAAGCGAAGCCCAGTTCGGTTTCGGGATCGGCAAAGCCTTGTGAGCCACCGGCCCCTGGCGTCCCGTACGCGCGAGTACTGTTGCTGAAGGGAAAGAACGGAAACGGTTTGCAGAATCCGTGAGAATAGGCGAAGTCGATCCTGTAAACGGCATCGGCCGGCCCAAGGCTTGGGATCGATGCGGGCCGTTCCAATCGTTCGAGAGTCCCGCGTTTGACGCCCAACTCCGCTCCCCCGAATGCAAAGACACCATATGCGTGTGCGATGGCTCGGGCGGTCCCGACACCATTCACGGATGGAAGCTCGATCTGAAGATACGGGCGAGTGCTGTATTCTCGAATGCGCCTGACCTTGGGATTTCGGGCGATCCGCGATAGCAGGCTTGCAGGATTGAATGCGTCCAGGATCAATCGCAGCGGCAGCGTGAAAGCCGCTGCAATGTCACGTCCGAACCGCAGGCCTGCCAGTTGTGAGTCCGGTACCGCTTTCGGCAAGCCGATGTGCATGCCGCCGCCGAGTTTATTGGCGACTTCCTCCTGGAAGAAGACGCCCAGGGTCCGGTGCTTAGGATCCACGCGCCGGAGTAACTCACTCTGGTACAGCCCCAAGGTGATCGCGTGATAGCCGTGCCGGGTGCCCGGTTCCCAGGCAGGTCGCTGGCGCGCCAGAACGACGGCGAGCGCATCGGGATCGGATAGCAACTCGAGTGTCATCGGTGTATCGATGGCGCAGACGCCTGCTTGATGCGCCAACAATTGGGCAACGGTGACCTTGGCCTTACCGTTCTGTGCAAACTCCGGCCAATACTCGCCGACCGGTGCGTCGTAGTCGAACAGACCGCGGGAATGGGCGATGGCCAGGGTCATGGCCGAGAGTCCCTTCGTCGTTGACATGACAAGGGCCATGGTGTCGTCATGCCAGGGTTCATCCCGATCAGGAGCGCGGCTACCGCCCCAGAGATCGACGACGCAACGTCCGGATACGTAAGCGCTGCATGCCGCACCCAGTTCGCGACGCTCGATGAAATTGCGTTTGAATGCTTCGAGCACCGTTTCGTATCCGGGAGCGACGAAGCCTGAAATGGGCACGTTTGCACGTCCCACGGCCAAAGACTCGGATACGCGGTTCATGAATCGCTCGCGCGTCCCCGGGCGGTTTTGTCCTGGTCGCTTCGTTCCTTGATGGCGCCGCGGGCCGCTCGCCAACGCTCATCGTCCCAGGAGCGCAGATCGTAAAAGTTGCCGCCGGTACCTAAGGCTTCGGCGCCGTCCATGACGATGGTCTCACCGGAGAGCCACGGGCAGCCATCCGACAAGAGGAAGGTCGCCAGATTTTGCAGTTCCTCGGGTTTCCCGACACGTGCCATCGGACTGCGCTGGATAGTGCGTGCGCCGGGCTGTTCTCCCGGTGTGAGACGCGCATTCATGCCTTCGGTGGGAATCTCGCCTGGCGCAATCGCGTTCAAGCGAATTCCATGGCGACCCCACTCGACAGCCAATGACTGCGTCATCGCATGCAACGCCGCTTTGCTCATCGCGGAGGGCACTGCGAATGGGCCACCGTTACGAATCCAGGTAACGGCGATCGACAATATGTTTCCCGCAAGGCCTGCGGCAATCCAGCGCCGACCCACGGCATGGGTGACGTAAAACGTGCCATGCATGACAGTATTGGCTATCGCATCGAAGCCGCGAGGCGAGAGATCTTCCGTACGCGAGATGAAGTTGCCGGCGGCGTTGTTCACCAGGTCCGTCAGCGGCCCCGACTGGAAAATATCCTCGATCATCGCGTCGACAGCGGCGGCGTCGCGAATATCGACTCCATAAGAAAGCACGCTGCCACCGTGTTTCTCCATCAGTTCGGCCGCCGTGGAATCGCACACGGGCTTGCGACGTCCGCAGATGACCACTTGCGCGCCGAGCTTGAGAAACTGTTCACTCATCATCCTGCCGAGGCCCGTGCCGCCGCCCGTGACCAGAATACGCTTACCGTTGAACAACCCGGGTTGAAACATGATCAGGCCCTCCGGTCTCGTGAAGTCGGCAAAGACTAATTCTTCGTTTGAGCGATGCGTGTCGCCCTCAGTCCCGACCGGCGTGCCTTGCCCGCATCGTCACGCAAGGGCGTTCGAACGAATTCGAACGACTTGGGCATCTTGAAATGGCTCAGGCGTTGCGACAGAAATTCCTTCAATTCGACCTCCCCGAGCGCCGTTCCTTGCGGAACCTGCACGACGGCGTGCACGGTCTGTCCAAGATCCTCATCCGGCAAGCCGATCACGATCGATGAGGCGACCAGCGGGTGCGCGTCGATTGCTGCTTCGATCTCTGCTGGATAGATGTTGACGCCGCCGCGGATGATGAGATCGACTCTTCGATCGCTCAGGTACAAGTAACCTCGCTCGTCTATCGATCCCAGGTCGCCGAGACTTTCCCACTCGCCGCGCGCACGCGGCTCGGCGCCCAGGTAGTGATACGTGGAATTGCGGCCGCCGTCGGGACGCAGATAGATCTCGCCGACTTCGCCTGGCGCGACATCGACTCCATCCTCATCCAGTATCCTGATTGCGGAGCCTGCCTGGATGCGGCCCACCGATCCCGGATGAGCCAGCGCCTCTATGCCTGAGATCGTCGCCAGTGCCTGGCGTTCCGTGCCTGTATAGACTTCGAGCATCTTCTGCGGCCCCAGCCACTCGATCCAGAACTGCTTGAGCCACACCGGGCACGGCGCAGCGGTATGAAGTACCGTGCGCAAGCTCGAAACATCGTATGCACGCCGCTGGTCTTCGGGCAGTCGGGCAATCCGATGCATCATCGTGGGAACCAGCAGCAGCCACGATATGCGATGACGCTCGATGTTCTCCAGCAGCCGAACCGGATCGAAGCGACTCATCTCGATGACATGGCCGCCGCTGAACATACCCAGCATGGTCGCGAGGAAGGGGCCGTTGTGATACAGCGGCCCGGGATTCAGTATTGAATCTCCCGGCTGCTGCGCCAGCCCTCCTTCCGCGGGATCCCAGTCGCCCTGCATGTGATCGACGATGAGTTTGGGTCGGCCCGTCGAGCCGCCGCTGGTCATCGCTTTCCAGTAATGCGGGACCACGGAGGGCACGTATTCGGCGGAGTAGTCACCGGAGATATCGGGCGAGGAGAGTAGAACCGAACGCCCGGGCACTCGCACGGGGTCGATGCCTACGACCAGCCGTGGCATTCCTACTTCGAGTATGCCCCTGAGTTCGTGATCGGAGAGCGACGCCGATACCGGATTGGGAGTGGCGCCGAGCTTCCATATCGCGAAGATGGTTTCGTAGAACTCGAGTCCATTGGGTAGCGCGACGGTTACCAGGTCATCCGGTTTGACGCCGGAATGTGCGAGCAGCCGTGCACGCCGATTGCACCGTGCCTCGAATTGCGCTCGGGTGATGACACGATCCTCCAACGTGATCAGCGGTGCCTCGGGATCGATCGCGGCATGATGCCGTATCAAATCGCCGAGCGGCATTCGATTGAGACTTCCCCCGGTAAAACTCAAAGACGGCGTAGACATTGATCAGAAACTCTTCGCGATAGTGATGCCGACAGTGCGCGGTTGCGTGAGGGTCACCGGCACCGGTGCGCTCGGCACGAACACGCTCGTCACTGTGTTTGCCGATACTTCCCCGCGCTCGTCGAATACATTCTTGAGATACGAGCCGGCCTCCCAGCCGTTCTGCCACCGCATCGAGAGCGTCATGTCCACGATGTTGTAGCTTGCCAGCGCGTACAAAGGGGCGATGGCGCTGCCCGGATAACCTTGGTTGCGCGTGCCGATGTATCGGTCGGAGATATTGAAGTCGCCGGTCAGTGTGTCGTTGCGTAGAAAAGTATAATTAGCCGCAATCGCGCCGCTGAAGCGCGGCGATAAAGGCAGGCGCGCGCCTTCGTAGTTGAGACCGAGAAGCGGCGAGACGGTGGTCAGCTTCGCATCCGTATACGTCGCGGAGGCAAGGATGTTGAGATCGGGAAGCACGCGAAAGGAAAACGAGGAATCGATGCCGTTGACGCGGGCATCGCCGCCGTTGACCAACTGATTGATGCCACCGACGTTGACCGACAGCTGAATCTTCGACCAGTCGATGTGATAGAGGCTGATGTTGGCGAAACCGCGACCGTCGAAAACGTTTTGCTTGATGCCCAGTTCATAGTTCCACAGGGAGTCCGGCTCGAAGCTGGAATTGCCGGTTCCCGCGCCTCCAAATACAACGTTGGGGCCGCCCGGCCGGTAGCCGCTTGCGATCCGCGCGTAGATCGCAGTCGAGGGAGTAGGGCGGTAGCGGGCGTTGAACAAGTAAGTGGTGACTCCATCGTCGGAGTCCGCGGTGCTCGAAATGCTGTCCAGAGGATTGCCTGGATTGACCAGCAGGCCGGAACCGGCCGTGGTGAAAACCTGCCTGTCCCAGCTATGCCTGGCGCCGACGGTGATATCGAATTGGCTGCTGAGGTTGAGCGTGGCGTCGCCGAACAAAGCGTATTCGCGGGCAGTGCTCGGTAACCGAAATTCACCGAGGGGAATCCCGAACAGCCCCCCGTCCGGTGCGGCAGTGTTGTTCACGGCAATGTTCTGCAAGGTTCGCTCGTGGGAATAAAAAGCGCCCGCGACCCACTCGATGAACTGGTGATCCGCGGACGCCAGGCGAACTTCCTGCGTCACTCGCTTGGTCTCGATCGAAGTTGGGATGGTGTAAGGCTGAATGGCCGCGGGTCCCAGGGCGGCACCCAATATCGCGCTATACGCAACCGCGTAGTCGGCGACCGCCTGCAACTTATTTTCCTGGTAAGCGGTCACCGAAGTGAGCTTCGCCCACGGCAGGTTCCAATCGACGGTGGCCGAGCCTAAATAGAGTTCGGTTTCCGATGGCTGGGGATTGGCATACGACTGGTCGTAGGGACCGGAGATGGGGCGATGCGTTACCGGGCTGCGGAATGACACACCGAGTCCGTTGCTCTTGATCTCCTGGCCGTAACCGCTGAGTTTGACGGTAAGGTCCGAGGTGGGCTCGACGAGTAACGAAGCGCGCAACTGTTTCGTGCGCGCGTCGCCGACATTGCTGCGGCCATGGCTCGGATCGTCGATGAAGCCCGAATCGTCGGAGAGCACTCCGTCGAGACGCAGGGCTGCACGATCGTCGCTCAACGGGATGTTGACCATTGCGCGCACGGCGCCGCTCGCATCCGCGTGCTCGGCATAGCTTCCTTCCGTTTCGACACGGCCGGTGAAGCCGAGGAGGGAAGGCGCGGCAGTGATGTACCTGAGCGTGCCGCCCAATGCATTGGCGCCGAATAATGTGCCCTGCGGGCCGTTCAGCACCTCGACGCGTTCCAGATCGAACAGTCCCAGATTGCTCGCCAGCGCGCCACCGCCGAAGGGTGTCGAGGAACCGATGGGCACGTCGTCGAGGTAAAGTCCGACGGCGCTGTTGAGTTGCGTGGCGCCGGTGGTGATGCCGCGAATCACGATGATGTTGGACACGGGCGTCGACGTCAGAAAGCTCACACCCGGCGTGAAGGCGGCGAAATCCGCCAGCGTCCTGGCTTGCAGCTGATCGAGCGTTGCGCCGCTGATCGCACTGATCTGTCCGGGCACATCCTGCAGCCGTTCGTCGCGACGCGTGGCAGTCACAATGATTTCATTGAGCTGCGCCGTATCGGTAATCCCCTGGTGAGTATTGCTCTTGATGCTGGCTGGCGATCCCGGTTGTTCGTCAGCTGCGGCCGCGGTGGCCGTCGCGCCCAGTTGAAACGGTCCCAGAACCGATGCACAAGCCGCAAGTACGCGCCCGATATTTTCCATACCGCCCCCAGCTGAATAAAAGATCGTTCTTGTAAATATTTACAAAGACGCTATCACGATCCAATTCGACCCGCAAGTAGCGGGTTTTAAGGGAGCAGGGGAATACGCGGTGCTGCGGCCAAGAAAGGCTGTGAAAATATTTGCAATGTCATTTTCGGGCAGCGATGGGACGCGTCGTGCGACGGACGATCAGCTCTGCCTGCAGCTCGATCGCCTTGGGTTCGGCATTCTTAGGTTTGCGCGATATCAAGGTGATCATGTGGTCGATCATTTCGCGGACCGGGGTGCGCACGGTTGAAAGCTGATAGCTCGCATGTCCCGCCTCGGCGATATCGTCGAAGCCGACGACGGCGACATCCTCGGGAATCCTGCGATTCAATTCGAAGCGGATCGCGTCCATGGCGCCCAAGGCCATGATGTCGGTCAAGCACACCAACGAGTCCGGTGGATTACTCGCAGACATGAGAGTGAGCGCTGCCTGGTAGCCTCCCGCATAGGTCAGTCCGCCATCGCAAACGCTCACCTGCGCGACATCTATGTCCTGATGCAGCCGGGCCATCACCGCTTCCTGGCGCTCCAATATCGTCGTCAGGTTCGTCGGGCCGCCGATGACACCGAAGCGCCGTCCGCCGCCTTTCAACATGAGTTCGGCTACCAGCCTCCCGCCTTCCCGGGCATTACCTCGCACGCTATGCACTGGCAGTCCAGGCACATGCCGGCCCAACATGACGACCGGGACATCCCTGTCGAGGCACAGGCTCGCCATGCGACTGGAGATCGACGCCGCGGCGATGATGATCGCATCCACCTGGTAGCGAAGCATGCGCTGCAGCGATTGATCGAAATCCTGCACGTCGCGCGGCGTGAACAGCAGAACCTGCTTGCCGATCTCTTCCAGGCGACGGCTGGCTTCGGCAAGCATGGCTGAATAGATCGGATTGCTCAGGTTTGCGAGCATGAGCGCGACGATATTGGTCTCGCGCGTGATGAGACTGCTCGCCAATGTATTGGGCACGTACTTCAATTGACGTGCCGCCTTGTGCACCTTGTCGGCGAGTTCTTCGGAGATACTGCTGCCCGGGGTGAACGCGCGGCTCACCGCCGCGATGGAAACTCCCGCCAATCGCGCCACATCGATCGAGCTGGCCCGGGCCGACCTTTTTCTAGTCACGTGTAGAGTCCCTTGCCGCGCACATCGTTTTCACCTTTCAGCATCCGTCAGTCGTTGGAGTTGCTTCGGCTTGCTCTGCCGCCCCTGATGGATGATAGCCCAGACGAATCCTGCATAACCGATCCTGTGGGCATCGAGGTGCTCGTCGTGGCGGAACGCGATAGGATGGGCTCGGATTTAATTCGTCGGGAATAGCACGATGCCGCAGTTCACCCGCGCCGCTCTGTTGGTGGTCGATGTTCAAAAGGCAATCGATGCGGCTTATCACGCCGCTGCCGGGCCGCGGAACAATCCGGATGCCGAAAGGAATATCGCGCGGCTATTGGCCGAGTGGCGGCGGGAGCAACGGCCGATCGTTCACATTCGTCATGACTCCACCTCTGCGGCGTCCGCCTATCGGCCCGGCCAGGAGGGGAACGAATTCAAGGACGAAGTGGCGCCGGCAGCAGGCGAGACTGTTATTCCGAAACGCACGAACAGCGCTTTCATCGGCACCGGACTCGAACAGCATCTGCGCGAGTCCGGGCTCGAGACTCTCGTCGTCGTCGGCGTGGCCACCAACAACTCGGTGGAAGCGACTGTCCGCATGGCGGGGAATCTTGGGTTCAGCACCTACCTGGTGGCGGACGCGTGTTTCACATTTGCACGCCGCGATTTTCACGGCCGCCTGCGCACTGCCGACGAAGTACACTCCATGTCGCTCGCCAATCTCGACGAGGAGTACTGCACCGTGCTCGATACCGAGGCTGTGCTTGCCGGGTGACAGTCGCAGATGGCCGTTCGGTGTCGCTCAAAATTTCACCCTGGCGCCCAAGCCGTAGCGCGCTCCATTCTCGTAGAAGCCCACCGGTATGCCATCGTCGGTGCGCTGGAAGATGATCTCGTTCGTGAGATTGACAGCGGACAGGAACACCGAGATGTCGTCGTTAAGATTCCAGCTGGCAGTGGCGTCGAGCTGGCGGTAGGCATCGGTGACGATTTGCGAGCCCATCGTCAATGCGCCGAACGCATCCGAGCGGTAGTTGTACGACAGGCGCGCGCTGAAGCGTTGGTTCTCGAAGTACACCGATGCATTCACCTGGTGCTCGGAATTGCCTTGCAGCTCGAGTTTCGGCTGGCCGTCGACGGGATCGACTTTGGCATCGGTGAACGTGTAGTTCACGAGTGTGCCGAAACCGTGGCCCAGCGATTGCTGCCACTGCAATTCCACACCCTGGATGTCCGCACCGTCGTCGCTGTTGAAAGGCCGCGTCACGTTCAGCGTCTGGCCATTGATCGTTTCGCTGGCGGTGCGCTTGTAGATGAAGGTGTCCAGGCTCTTCCAGAAATAGGTGGCGGAGATCAGCGAGGCATCGGCGAAATACCATTCCGCTCCCAGTTCGAATTGGTCCGCATAAATAGGGTCGAGCAGCGGGTTACCGGCGGTTGCGCTGCCCGTGGTGGCATTGATCGTGATGTTGGCGCTCAGGTCCTGAAAAGTATTGCGCGCCATCGCTCGCGATACCGAGCCTCGCAGCAGCAGGTCGTCGGTCAATCCGAATGCGACGTTCAGGCTGGGGAGATAGTCGGTGTAGGTGCGGGAGACCGTGCCGCGCACGTTGTCTATGAATGCAGCTGAATCCTGTTCGGTTCTCACCGCACGTACACCTACGTTGCCGCGCAGTCGGCCCGATTCGAAATTGCCTTTGAGGTACGCGGCGCCGATCTGTTCGTTGATCTTGTAGAACGCCAGTGGGTCGAACGCATACTTCAGATTCAGCAATGGATCGATGACCCGTTCGGCCAGCGATCCGTTTAGCCACGCATACCGCGTCAAGGAGCCGCGCGTAGCAGCTTCGCCGTGCAGTTCAGGCGTCACGCCGGTCGAGACTTGATCCATGGTGATCGCTGCGAGAGCCGCGAGATTGGGGTTTGAGGGATCGACCGTGCCGATACGTCGATTGTTCTCGACCGTGTCGTCGCGGTACTTCGCGCCAGCTTGCAGCGATCTAAAAAAACCGCTGCCGACGTCGATCTCGAGATCGCCCTGCACATAGAACTCTTCTTCTTCCATCTTGCGCACCCAGTCGCGCAGGTTTTCGGGAACGAGCGTGAGCGCGGACGCGTCGGTCGGGTCGAGGTCCGGATACGACACGTCGATGGCGTTCGGACGGAGATTGATCACTTCGCGGGTGTTGCCTTGGAACCAGTAGTTCTGGTCGCGATCGCTGCCGCCTTCCGCGGTCGTGAAGCCCGTTTGACCATGCGCATGCCAGCCTTCGCCGGCAAAACTCGCATCGAGATCGATGACTTGCGAGCGGACGTACGATTTGCGGTAGATGGGCTCGATCGCGGCGCCCGGCGTGTTCGGGTCTTCCAGCGTGCCGCCGACCAGTGCCTGTTTCCCGTCGCTCGTCGGAATGAACACGGGGTTGGTCACGCGCGATCCCGCAGGCAGCTTGTAGCCGCCCGGCATGAACAGGTAGTTCTGGTTGTGGTTGTCCATATCCATGTCGGAATCGACATAGTTGAGCACGATGTCCCAGCGTTCGGTGGGCCGCCACTGCAACGTCGCATTGGCGGTGATGCGTTCGCGATCCTGCTCGAAAATTGCCGAGCCGCCGCCCCACACCGAATACACATCCGGCGTGACGTTGCCGTTTTGATCGGTGATGTCGAACAAGGTGTTGTCAGGGAACGCTTCGAGTCCGTCGCGACGCATCTTGCGGCTTTGATAGCTGACCGAGGCGAGTGCTCCGAACGTACCTGCGTCGTTGCGCCAGCTGATGAGCCCCGATGCCTGCGGATCGATTTCGTCGGGCAGGTCGCTGTATTGTCCTTCGAGCGAGGCGCGGGCCGTGAAAGGTTCGAGTTCCATCGGGCGGCGCGTGCGCACGTTGACCAGGCCGCCGATACTGCCTTCGTCTAGATTCGCCTCCGGGCTCTTGTGAACTTCCAGCGCGGAGACGAGTTCGGATGCGAGGATGTCGTAGTTGAAACCGCGGCTCGGATTGTCGTTCGCCCACCAGTAGGCGGACGCCACGCTCTGTCCATTCATCAGCGTGCGGTTCATCGTGCTGTCGGTGCCACGCACGAAGATATCGCGGCCTTCGCCCCATATGCGATCCACCGACACGCCGGGAATGCGTTGCAGAGAGTCGGCGACATTCTTGTCGGGAAACTTGCCGATGTCTTCCGAGGTGATCACATCGATGATCGAGTCCGCATCGCGCTTGGTCTGCAGCGACTCCCGCAGGCTGCCACGGATGCCGCTGACGACGACCTCTTCGAGCAGGTTGTCCCGACTCGTGCTTTGTGCCGCTGCGGGCGCATTGCCAGTTGGAAGCGCCGGCGCCGGTGTAGTCGCTTGTGCCAGGCGGATGTATTCGTTCGGGGCCAACGCCGCTGGCGTGCGCCATGTCGAATGCCTTGCCGGCACAATCGCACTCTCATTCTTTTCGGTGACGATGGTCACCGTGCGTTCGTTGAGAAACTCGAACTGCAGGCCTGTCGTATCGAGCAGCCGGCGCAGCGCCTCGTCCGAAGGCAAGCCGCCAGGAATCGCAGTGGAGCGAACGCCGTCCGCAATGCGTGACATGTAGATGATTTGCAGCCCGGTCTGTCGTGAAAACGTCGTCAGTGCTGCGGCCACCGGCTGAGCAGGTATCGGATCGTTGACGCGGGGCAGCGCCTGCGCGGCGACCGTCGCTTGGGAGGATATCAGGACCAGCGATCCGAGCAGGTTATAGCGGTAGTGTCGTGCGCTCATGGATTCCCTTCCTTATCATGGCCAGAACTATCGGCATGCTTCCGCTGCACGCCTTTATGTGTACGACGGAGTTATCGTGCGGGCGGGTACGGCAATTTCACTGGTGCGCCTGCGTAGCCGTGCTGATGATGATTTCGCCGTCGACGCGCTCCACGCGCAGGTCAGGCTGGCGCCCCAGGAAATGGACGAAAGATTCCACGTCATAGGCGCTGAAGATGCCGCTGATCTCGGTCGCGCGCAGTGCAGGATCGTCGACGCGGATGCGCAACTGGTCGTAGCGGTTGAATTCCTCGACGGCGTTGCCCAACGAATCGTGGTCGAAGACCACTTGTCGCTGCAGCCATGCGACCGTCTTGCGAACATCATCGGCGCGGTCGGACACTCCGGCCGAAGAATGACTGATGCGCACCTGTTGTCCCGCGCTCAATTGTGCGAGCGGCTGCGCTAGCGTGGTTTCCATTTCGGATTCGAGCACGCGGCTCACTTGGCTGGAGAAGGAATCATCGGGCAGACGCCACACGGCGACGCGGCCCTCGACCACCGACACCAGCGTGCGTTGCTTATGCCGATAGACGTCGAACTCGGTGCCGACTGCTTTGACGACCGTTTCGCCGGCGCGGACCCAGAACGGGCGTCGTGGATCTTTCGCTACCTGGAACAATGCCTGGCCGCGAAGCAGATCGACCTGGCGATGTTCGCCATCGAAGTTCACCCTGATGGCCGAATCCGAATTGAGATGGACGGTGGAGCCATCGGGCATGCGCCAGGAGCGCTGCTCTGCGTGTGCGGTCGAGTAAGTGGTGCGATCTTGCAGCCACCATATGGCCAGAAAGATCGTCATCGCAGCGGCCATCGTGAGGCCGGCGAGCGTCGCCCACAGGTTCGGACGATGCGCAGTTTCACGAGCGCACGTCGTCCGCTGCTCGGCGTCCGGAAACAGCGGCCGCACTGTATCCGCCTGTATTTCTACACGCGCGTGCATGATCAGCGTTTCGGTAGGTGCTGCCAGTTGCTCCGCGGCCCGTGCGAAATCCTCGACGAATGCGCTCACTGCCAGGTATTCGCGCGCGTGCGCCGGAGAAGCTCTCAGCCAATCGATGAATGCTTCGCGCTGTGCCGCTGGAAGTTCTCCGGAGCGAAGGGCAGTAAACCATTCGAGCGCTTGTGCGGCGATCAAGTCGCGCACCTGTTCGTCGCGCGGATTCATGTAGCTTGTCCCTCGAATCGATTCAGCCGCTTGCGGCATAAGGCCAGGCCCTGCATGACGTACTTCTTGACGGCGTGCGTTGAAACGCCGAGACGTTCGGCGATCTGCTCGTAAGTCAGGCCATCGCGGTATTGCATGATCAACGCGGCGCGAAATTTCGCCGGCAGTGCATCGATCGACTCGGTGATGCGCGACATCCGCGCTTCGAAATCCACCTCATCTTCGGGCGTCAGGAAGTTCACCAGCGCAGCTTCGGCCGGCGGATCGCCGGCATCGATCGTGCGGTCCCACCGCCGATCGAGGACCGACTGCTCCCTCAGCAGATTCGCGGCGACTGTGTATAGATACGCCTCGGGGTTGCGGATCAACTCGGCACGATCGGCACGCAGGAACCGCAGATAAACCTCCTGCGTGAGATCCGAGGCGTCGGCAGGCCGCCGGACACGGCGGCGGATGAAGGCCGCGAGCCCCGGCCGATGCTGGCCGAAAAGCTGATCCCAATAGCTGCGCTTGCTCGCTGACATCCTTGCCCCCCGCATGACGAAACACTGGGTCGCTCTACTTACGAGTGCGATCCGCGGCAAATGGGTACGGCGATTGCGAAACCCGCCGTGTCGATCAAGGATTCTGCAATGGATCGGTGCGGGGAGGGGAATTGTATCGACTGCTCACAATCGGCAGAATTCGCGTCGCTCCGGTTTGCGTCATTTACCGTAACGTGTTACGGTAAATCATGACATCGCGAAAGCATCCGACTAAGCCTGTTCGTGGCCGACCGCCGACTGGCACGGCCATGACAGCTGCCGATCGCATGCGTCGTATGCGGGAACGTCGTAAAGCGGACGGGTTGAAGCCCGTCGTGTCCTGGGTGCCGCATGCCGCGCCCATGTATTCCTCGCATCGCCTTCTCGAAGCTCGTAGTCTCGCCATGCATGCAGTCATCGCGCAGAAGATCGAACGAGATCCCAAGTTGCTGGATGTCCCTCGCAATAATCTGAAGCGATGGATTACGCGTTGGGAGGGCGATGCGCCGGCCTGGTACGAGGAGTGGCGCGCAATCATGGACCGGCCGTGGCTTGAAATCGCCGGCATCATCACTGAGCCTAGCGAACAAGGAGCACGATTGAGGCAGTCTTCTCCGTTCGCGGGCATTCTGTCCGCCGTGGAGCGCAAGCGAATCTATGAAGCGTTCAGAGCTTGAGCATCTGATCCGCGCCGCTGGCTCGATCGCCGACGATGTCGAGATCGTCGTGATTGGCAGCCAGTCGATTCTCGGGCAGTTTCCCAACGCGCCGTCGCCGTTCCTGGTGTCGGCCGAAGCGGATTTGTTTCCCCTGCACCGGCCCGAGCTTGCTGATCTCATCGATGGGAGTATTGGCGAGGGTTCCCCTTTTCACGAACTCTACGGCTATTACGCGCAGGGTGTTGGCGAGCGGACCGCCGTTCTGCCGAGTGGATGGCGTGATCGTCTGGTGCGGATTGAGAATCCCAATACCCGAGGTGTCGCGGGGCTGTGTCTGGAAGTACATGATCTGGCTATCTCCAAGCACGTTGCGGGTAGAGAGAAGGATCTTGAATTCACGCGCGAACTGGCACGTCACGGCATGACGGACAGCAGCACACTTGTCCTGCGCCTCAAGGAAACAGATGTCCATACGGAGCTGAGAAAGCTGATCGCTGCGCGCATCCGACGGGACTCGGCTCACACGCGGTGACCGGCGTTGCGCCGTATTCGAAGTGAGCAGCAACTTTAGCGTTGTTGGTCATCACCAATCTCGTTCAGAAATGTATACGTTTTGTATATATCCGTTCTGAGCTATCTATGTAACAGCGTCGCATCCGACGTGCTCGATGTATCTGGATCGGATCACGAGACGACGCAGCGCGGCGGCTATGCAATGGCTGGTCGATCCAGTCAATAACACTAACGATGCGTACCGGGTCGGAGACGACCAACGAGTTACGCCTGGCTCAGCGGAGGTTCGATTTTGAGCATGTTACAGCGGACGATTCATCTCATGGTGCTTGGGGTTTGCTCGGCCACGTCGCTGCCGGCGGCGGCAGAGCGGGTGGGATCGGGATTCTATCTGGGTGTGGCTGCAGGCCAGGGCTCGGTCGACATCGACAGCGCTGAACTCGATGCCGTCGTGTTTCAAGGGCTGTCTGCATCAGGCGCTATAGTCCTGTCGGGCTCATCGACGTTCGAGGACGACGACACATCGGGAGCGCTCTTCGCGGGCTACCATTTCAATCGATACATCGCGATCGAGGCGAGCTACATCGATTTTGGTAAAGCGGAGTATCGCTCGACCGGTACGGTCAATCCTCCTGGACCGGTGGTCTTCGCGCCGGCGTCGGTGGACCTTGATTTCGAGAGTAAAGGCTTCACGGCCGCCGCTCTTGGCAGCCTGCCGCTCGGTAATGTCGTCGACCTTCACGGTCGCGGCGGACTTCTCTTCGCGAGAACGGATCTCACGACCACGGTGAGGATGGGTTCATCGCAAGCGTCGGGAAAGGATTCGCTGGATTCCGTCAGCGGATTCATCAGCGCCGGCGCCGGATTTCACCTGGGCGAGCGTTGGACGCTGAGCCTGGACTGGAGCCGCTATTTCAATGTCGGGGATGAGGACGACGACGAAGACTTCCGCACTCAAGACGGCGCTGATATCGACACTGCGAGCATCAGTGCATCGTATCGGTTCTAAAGGCCCCGGGGCCGGGCGTGCGGTCTGACGCACGCCCTTTGAGCCCTCGCCCGACGTCTCATACCTGGTGCTTCCAGGGCTAGGGCATCTTTAACCGGTCACCGCGACCCAGGCCAACCCAAGCCCACATCACCCGTTGCTGTACGACGCGCCCGGACACAGCTATCGTGCTGGCCTGCGGTACAACTCTGACGGACGGGGGCACGATGGATAGACAGGCATACGCGGCGACGGCTCTGCATCGGATGGGATTCGCGCTGATACGGGTTGCGGCGCTGATTCTGGCGAGTACGCCGGTGTTCGCAGGGACTTCGGCGTTCGAATCGGCACCGACCGAGCCCCGCGCCTTCACCGTCAAGGGCAAAGGTGATGGCCGGGCGGACGACACGGATGCTATTCAACGCGCGCTCGATCAGGCCGCAGAGATACCTGGCGGCGGCATCGTCTTTCTTCCGTCGGGTCGTTACCGGATCAGCCGCACGATCCTGGTGTGGCCGGCCGTGCGAGTCTTAGGTACCGGACGCACCCGTCCGGTTCTGGTCCTCGGCGATAACACGCCCGGATTCCAGAAGGGCGTCGGCAGCATGGTTGTCTTTAGCGGCGCACGTCGTGGCGATAACGCTCGAGGGGACGTCGGGCGCATCGAGTTACCGCGCGTGCCGTTTCCGCCGCCCACTGTCGTGCCATTCGATCCGAAAGTCTGGGACGCGAATCCGAGCACGTTCTATTCGGCGATGAGCAACGTCGATATCGAAATCGGCGCAGGCAATCCAGCCGCCACCGGCATCCGCTTCAGGATCGCCCAGCACGGTTACCTGAGCAACATGGACTTCCGCTTGGGTTCAGGCTTCGCCGGCATTTACCAGGCTGGCAACGTGGTCCACAACCTCCGCTTTTTCGGTGGCCGTTACGGCATCGTGACGGAAAAGCCGTCGCCCGCCTGGCCGTTCACGGTGATCGATGCAACCTTCGAAGGCCAGAGCAGTGCCGCGATCCGCGAGCACGAGGCAGGGCTGACATTGGTCAACGTCACGATGCGCAACGTGCCGGTGGGCATCGAAATCGATCGTGGTTATGGCGACTGGCTCTGGGGCAAGGACGTTCGCTTCGAGCACGTAACACAGGCGGCCGTCGTGATCTCCAACGAGAACAACGTCTACACGCAGGTCGGGTTCGATAACGCGCTGGCGACCGACACGCCGGTGTTCGCGAAATTTCGGGACAGTGGACGCACCATCGCCGGCAAGGGTCGCAACTACCGCGTCACTGCGTTCAGTCACGGGTTGACGGTGCCGGCACTGGGCCAACTCGGTCACGTGGCGACAGAGGCGAATCTAGCGTCGATCGGCAAGCTGCCTGCGCGCAAGCCGGCAGCGATCAGGTCGCTGCCACCGGTAGCACAGTGGGTGAATGCGCGCGAGCTGGGTGTGGTGGGCGACGGAAACACGAACGACACCGCAGCCCTGCAGCGCGTAATCGACACCAATCGAATCGTCTATCTGCCACTGGGCGTCTATAAAGTCACCGACACGATCCGACTGCGGCCCGATTCCGTGTTGATCGCCTTGCACCCCAGCCTCGCGCAAATCGCGCTCGAGGACAACACACCGGCCTATCAAGGTGTCGGTGCGCCCAAAGCACTGCTTCAATCGGCTGAGGGGGGCGACGCAATCGTCTCCGGCGTGGGCTTGTTCACGGGTGGAATCAATCCGCGCGCAACCGCATTGCTGTGGAGTGCAGGTGAGAACTCTCTCGTCGATGACGTGAGATTCGAAGGCGGCCACGGCGGGCCGGCGCTTGCGAGCGGAGCGAGGTCCAATCCCTATAACGCATCCCACAGCGCCGATGCGGATCCGGCACGTCGCTGGGACGGGCAATACCCGAGCCTGTGGGTGCGCGGCGGTGGCGGTACGTTCAACGGTATCTGGAGCCCGAACACCTACGCGAGTGCGGGCCTCTACGTGTCGGACACCACCGTCCCCGGACACGTGTACCAGATTTCCGTCGAGCATCACATGCGCAACGAGATCGTGCTGAATCGCGTCGCCAACTGGGAGCTGCTCGCTCCGCAGACCGAGGAGGAGGCCGGCGAGAGCAAGGACGCCGTGTCACTGGAGATCCGCGATTCTCATGACATCCTCATTGCGAACTATCACGGCTATCGCGTGACGCGCACGCTTGGGCCAGCGCCTGCAGCGGTGCAACTCTACAACGCCCGCGACATACGTTTTCGCAACGTTCATGTGAATGCCGAGAGCGGTTTCGCCACCTGCGACGGCGATGACTGCACGACGTTCCTGCGGCTCACCAAATATCCTTTCGAGAACGCGATCGAAGACCTTTCGAGCGGTCTGGTGGTGCGCGAGCGAGAATTCGCTCGCCTCGATGTCTCCACTCCCCCGGCGCCTGTGGCGGTGAACACCTTTCCGAGCGGCGCCGAGGTCAAGAAACTTGCCGATGGTTTCAAGGCGCTCGGGGGCGGAATCATCGACTCGCACGGCACGCTGTACTTCGTCGATCGGTTGTTCCGGCGCATTCATAGTTGGACCGCGGAGGGTGGGCTCGGCCTCGTGAGCAGCCATCCTCTGGATCCCATCAATCTCGCGGTGGACGGTTCCGATCATCTGCTGGTGCTATCTTCGGATGGGAACGAAGCCTCGGTGTACAGCCTCGACCCTAAGGGTCTCGACGGAGCGGTCACGCGCCTGGAGTCCCAGGCCGCGGGGTCGCATCCCGACGCCGTCATCGCAATGCCAGTCAACTGGTGGGCCAATGGCGAGTTCAGGGATCAGTACGATCCCGCTCGCGATGCGTTCGCGACGCTTGCGGAGTTATTCGCACGCGAGGTTGCCATCGGAGCTGCCCGTGAATATGTGTCGCCCGACGGCAGTCTCGTGCTGCCGGCCTTTCGCGTGTTCCACCAGGGCACGCCGGACTATCGCGGCTGGCGATTCTCGCATTCGCTCGATACGTATGGCTTCACGATTGCAAAGCCGGGAACGCGGCTCTACGTGAGTAACGCCTCTGAGGCGAAGACTTATACCGCAACACTCGCACCGAACGGTGTGCTCGCGGATCTCAAGGTGTTCACGGAGCGCGGCGGCGAAAGTGTCGCGACCGATGGTGCCGGCCGTGTCTACGTTGCCAATGGCCAGATCTTCGTTTACTCCGCCAACGGCGAAGAAGTCGGTCGCATCGACGTGCCGGCGCGTCCGTTGCAGATCGTTTTTGGCGGCGCGAATCGCGAGACGCTGTTCATCCTCACGCATCACGCGTTGTACTCGGTGAACGTCGGGCAGGCGGGCAGTTGATGCCGGTCGGCTGAATGGGAATCTGTGATGCTCGCGGCGATCGCGAGCATCACAGACGATCCGAATTGGGCGATGGCACTCCTGGCGCGATCGTTATCTCCCGACGATCTCAATGGCGCTGAGGATTGGATTCTTGACCTGGTGACGCAGTTTGATGTTGAGGGCTCCATAGACGTTCTGGAGCCCGTTGACCGTCACTGTCCTGCTGACGGCGAATGCGCGATTCAACCCGCCGGCTGCGGAGTAGACATCGAGGTTGGAGATTTCCTCGACACCCTGTATGTCCACGTCGAACACTCGGGCCCCGGCATATGCCGTCTTTGGATTGCTCTCTACGAACAGCAGTCGCACCGTGTATTCGCCGGCTGGCAACCAATAGTCGTACTGCAGTTCGGGTTCCGGCGCATCGTCCCAGCGAATGCTCTGGTAGAGCGGATCGTCATCCGTGCCTGCAACCGGCGCCGTGGACGTGCTGACGTTGCCGGTATTGGGATTCGCATCGGCGTCCGGCGCCCAGACGACTCCCTGCGTGTCAGTATATTGGCTGCCGCCGACATTGGTGCGTACCACGACACCCGCGCTGCCCCCTGTTCTGACCGGCACGACTTCGATAGCGTTGACGATGCCACCTCGAACCTCGGGCTGGAATGCGATATTGAGGAAATTGTCTGAGACAGTCACAGTGACCGGCTTGACGAGCGCCTTATTTATAGCGCCCGCTTCGCGAAACACATCGACGTTGTCGAACACGCGCTTGCCTTCCATGACGACGTCGAAGACACGCGCGCCGATCGACGCCCGCGCCGTATTGATTTCTGCGAAGTGGAGCTTGACCAGGTAGGAACCATTGTCGAGCGGCACGCTGTACTGCAGGTCCGGCACAGTCGTGTCGTCCCAACGCTGATTTTGATACAGGCCATCGTCACTGGTGCCCGCAATCGGCGCGGACGTTGAACTCACGCTGCCAGTGTTATAGCCGGTGTCGGCCGTCCACAGATTGCCCATGGAATCCGTGAATGCACCGCCGCCGGCATTGATACGGACGGTGCCGATGTTATCGGGGAGTTCGTGAACGTAGACATCGTCGAGAGAGTCGCCGTCAGCGGCGGACAGATTGCTGGCCGGCGTAACGAATGCGACGCGTCTGCCATTCGCGCTGATCTCGGCGGCACCGCTGCTCTTATTCGCAGCGACTCCCATGCTGTTCACGCTGACAATGGAGTTACCGCCTGTCTGCCTGTCGTAAACCACGACCGTGCCCACGCACGGGCATTCTTCCCGTACCTCTTCTGAGTAAGCGACATAGCGTCCATCCCCGCTGATACTGAATGTGAAACCCGCACCAGGAAAGTCCCCGACGGCGGTGATGTATTCCGTTTTGCCCGCCGTCATGTCCACCACGTAGATCTGGTTGCGTCCCTCCAGGTGCGAAGAATTGAATTCGCTGAACAACAGGAAGTGGCCGTCGGCGCTGATCCGGCCCAGGGATGTGTAGAAGGGCGCTCCCTCGGGATCCTCCCTGATCGTCCTGGTCGTGCCGGCAACTCGATCCCGCACATAGATACCGCTGACCCGTCTAGATTCGTCACCGCTCCCATAGATCATGTTCGCTTCGAAAGCCACGTAGTGGCCATCGGCGCTGATGCTGATCCGGCCGCCTTGTCCAATCGCCAACCCACCGGCTGCGTTAATGCTCACCCGCTCAGTGAGACCGAATTGCCGATCGCGTACGAACACATCCAACCCGGAGTTGGTGTCGCCAGGCGCGAGGTTGTCGGCGACCGATGCGAAGACTACGAACCGGCCATCGGCGCTGATCGCCGGCGTGCTGCTCGCTGCGTTACCCCGTATCCCGGCACTGTTCAGGCTGACCAACTCCAGGTCGCCGGTATTCAAGTCGCGGATGTAGACATCGCTGGCGGCGTTGTCGTCGCCGGGAACGAGGTTGTCGGCGGACGACGTGAATGCCACCCAGCGACCGTCGCCGCTGATGGCGGGCTCGTTGCTGTCGCCATTGGGCACGACGCCGGCGACATCGAAATTCACCGGGCGGGACAACGCCGTTTCGATGTCGCGGACGAAGACATTCGTCCTGTGCGTGGGATCGCGGGGCAGGGGATCCTCGTCGGATTCGTAAGCGATGTAGCGACCCGTAGCGCTCACGCTCGGCGCCGTGTTCCGAGTCGGCGCCGGTAGACCCGGAACGTCCACGCTGACGAAGGTCGTCTGGTTGGGCGCGGCGGTGGCAGATCCTGGAATCGCTGCGGCGATGCAGAGAGACCAGGTGACTATCGACAGCATTGGCGATCTCATGTCGTCGCTCCCGTGGTTGACGCGCGAGCGACGTTGCCCGCGCTGGTCGAAAACGATGGTGCCACGCGCGCAATGCAGCGTTCGTCATCCGAATGGATGACATATAGATCGAGCACGTACATTCACGGATATGACGGAGCGCTCGCGACGGCCGGAAC
Organism: Steroidobacteraceae bacterium; assembly: GCA_040509875.1. Classification (GTDB taxonomy): domain Bacteria; phylum Pseudomonadota; class Gammaproteobacteria; order Steroidobacterales; family Steroidobacteraceae; genus Steroidobacter. Next base: position 39,250 of record JBEVKB010000096.1, read on the forward strand.
GTTTCCACTTGGGCGGATCTTCTATTTTCAGTTTCAACCTGATGTTCGCGATGGTCTGGAGGAAGCCGACGATGATGGAATGGATTAAGTTTTTGCCGGTCGTGGTCCTGTTGGCTGGACCGGCAGGTTCACGCGACTGCGCGCACTGTCCGGAAATGGTCGTGGTGCCCGCAGGTACCGCGATCCCTAGGTGCCGCCGACTCGGATCTCTTTCGCAACCCGACGAGACGGCCGCGCGAACGTTTGAGATTCGTGCGCCGTTTGTGGTGAGCCGATATGAAGTTACGCGCGACCAGTACGAGGTCTTCGTGCACGCGACACGTCGTGCGATTGAGGGAAACTGCCTGACCGACCGTTCCAAGCGCGGTAACTGGGTGTTCGATGCGGGGACGACGTTCCGCGATCCGGGCTTCCCGCAACGGAGCGATCATCCCGTTGCCTGTGTGAGTTGGGACGACGCACAGGCGTACGTGGTCTGGCTGAACTCACAGACTGACGGCGGGTATAGATTGCTGACGGAAATCGAATGGGAGTACGTGTCGCGTGCCTCGGCGTTGCAGGATGCTCATACCTGGAGTCCGTCCCATGACCAACGCGGGACGCGGAGGCCGCTGGGTACGTCATCAGCAGACCGATGATAGCGGGCCATTGTTGTCGTGGTTGCCCAGGTGAAGTAATCGTGGAGTACTTGCCTCAGTGCAGGGTCGTCAGCTAGTCCGACATCGACCAGCGCCTGATCGAAACACGCGATCGCACGGCGATCCATTTCGTCGTGTTTCCCGTTGCCACTGTGCATTTTGACGACGGTGGTCTCGTCGCCGTAGGAGTCGGAGTATGTGCTGGGGCCGCCGAGTGCCTCAGCCCAGTAAGCGGCGAGTCGCTCGACATGCTGAGGATGGAAACCGTGACTGAAGGCATGGCTGACCACAGGGTCGGCCATGACCCGCTGATGCCAGGTATGGGCAAGACGGCGTAGGCCGTCATTTCCACCTGCTGCCTCGAAGACCGTTTGCATGTCTCAATAGTGCCAATTGACTCGCAGTCATGCAAGACGCCGCCCGGGATTTGAGCCCGCACTATTTGTTCGTGTTCGGTACGGCAGAGGCCGTGAATCTATTATGGAGTGCCGATACCATCGTGCGCTCGAGTCACGGATGCTCGCTGGTTTCAAAGCAAGGCCAGGCATCCGGCCCGGTGGAGACGGATGCCTCTCCCATCAGTTCGACGCGAAGTCGGTGCTGCGGCTGCGCTCCTCCCACGCATCCATTTCAAAAATCACTGCGTCGAGTTTCTCGCGTGCACGCCGGAGTGCATCGGAACCGAGTAGTAGATGCAGCGGTGGATCCTTCGCATTGACGGCTTCGAGGATGATCTGTGCTGCGCAGTCGGGATTGCCGAGTTGCTTGCGGTTGGCGGCGGCGAAGGCATTCAAACTGCGGCCGATGCTATCGGCGTAGGCTGCGTCGGCCGACGCGCTGTTGCGGATCGACTGTTCGTCAAGGAAGTCGGTGCGGAAGGCCCCGGGGGCCACTGCTGTTACTTTGATTCCAAGCTGACGAACTTCCAGCGCCAGCGCCGCCGACATTCCTTCGAGCGCATACTTCGCAGAGGAGTAGAGCGCCGAGCCGATCGAGGGAGCGCGGCCGGCAATGGAAGTGATGTTGACGATGTGCCCCGAGCCCTGACTTCGCAAGTGGGGCAGGGCTGTGCGAATAATGCGAAAAGGCGAGAAGAAGTCGACGTTGAACAGCCGTTCGACCTCGGCGTCGGTCGCTTGCTCCAATGCTCCGAGCAGTCCGTAGCCCGCGTTGTTGACGATGACGTCGATGCGGCCGAGTCGTTCGAACGCGGTGCGAATCGCAGCTTCGGCGGCGGCGCCGTCGGCAAGGTCCGCGGTCAGCAACTGTAGATTTTCGAGCCCCGTCGGCGGCTCCAGACTACCATTGCGCACCGTGCCGACGACGATGTCGCCTTGCTCAAGCGCGGCCTTGGCCAGAGCTTTTCCGAGCCCTCGCGATACGCCAGTGATGAACCAGGTCTTCATATTTCATACCTCACTTGAAGAAACGCGAGGCACGATAGCGAAAAGCAGGCGACCGATAATCGCGCCGCCTCTGACAAGGCCTGTAAGGCCACCTGAACAATCATCGAGGTAGACTGAAGCGTGGACAGCCAGTTGTCGAGTAGCGATTACAACCAGTTGCGGGCTTTCATCGCCGTAGCCGAGGCGAGAAGCTTTACGCGTGCCGCGGAGACGCTCGGCGTTTCTCCGTCGGCACTGAGCCAGCTCGTGCGCGGCTTCGAAGAGGGCGTGGGGCTCCGATTACTCAACCGTACGACTCGCAGTGTCAGCCTGACGGAGGCGGGCGAGAGTTTACTTCGACGCGTACAGCCTGCGCTTTCTGAGCTAGGCGATGCGCTTGGACAAGTGCGCAGCAGCCGTAAGCGGTTGGCGGGTACTGTGCGAGTCCATACCTTTCGATCCGCGGCGATCAAGCATCTCGAGCCCATGATGGCCGGCTTTATACGCGACCATCCCGATATCGTGCTCGACGTCACCATCGACGATGAAGTCGTGGACGTCGTCGAGGGCGGCTTCGACGTTGCGCTACGTATCGGGGAGGTGATCGAAAAGGATCTGGTCGCCGTGCGCCTGGGTGGGGATTTGCGACAGATCGCTGTGGCGTCGCCTGAGTATGTGGCTGCTCACGGTCAGCCCGAGCATCCGCGCGACCTGGTGAATCATCGTTGCATTCGCTGGCGCTGGCCCGGACGGTCGGCGCCGTATGCATGGGAGTTCTTCGAGAACGGTTCGTGGTTCAACGTGGCCGTCGATGGACCTTTGATAGTCAACGAGAAGGAAATGGGTTTGCGCGCGGCCTTGCAAGGTGTGGGCATCAGCTTCGCGGTCGAGGACACTGTGATACACCACATCGCCGAAGGGCGATTGGTCGCGCTGCTGGAACATTGGTCGGTGCCGTTTCCCGGCCTCTTTCTCTGCTATCCGCAGCAGCGGCAGATGTCTCCGGCGCTGCGTGCTTTCATCGATGCCTTGCGTAGTAAGTTCGTGTCGTGAACAGCGGTCAGTTCGGACCTTCGACAAAAGAGCCGGCGCGACCGACGCCGGCCCATTTGCAGACAGGAGTCCCGATACCCTCAACGCATCGTCGCCGCGCTTTCAATCACCTGCACGACAGGCTTCGGATTCGACACCATCACGACGTGCGATGCGCCTTTGACGACGACGGTTTGTTTGGACTTCGCGCGCTCGGCCATGAACGCCTGCGCCTGGGCGGGAATGTTGTTGTCCTTGTCGCCGTAGACGAACCAGGAGGGGAGGGTCTTCCAAGCCGGTTCGCCGGCGGGCTCGTTCAGTGCTGCTTCTGTGACCGGACGCTGCCCGGCGGCCATGACGCTGGCTTCGACCGGCGGAACGTCCGCTGCGAACTGAGCTTGGAATTTATCCTGCTTGATATAGAGGTCCTTGCCGCCATTGGTGAGCGGCACCGGCGGGGCCAAGGTTGGGCCGAGCGTGCTGCCGGGGAATTTTCCGGAGAGCCCGGCTGCGGTCTCACCGGTGTCGGGAGCAAATCCGGCGACGAAGACCAGGGCTTTTACATTCTTGGCGCTCTTCGCCGCAGTGCTGATGACTGCGCCGCCGTACGAATGCCCCACGAGCACGACAGGTGAAGGGATGGCCGCGACGATGTCGGCGACGTACTGTGCGTCTGCTTTGACGCTGCGCAGTGGGTTGGCCGCGGCGATTACGGAATAGCCGTCTTTCTCCAGTTGCGCGATGACGCCGTTCCAGCTGGAAGTGCCGGCGAAAGCGCCGTGCACCAGCACGATGGTGGGTTTGTCGGATTGCGCCGTAACGGCCGAGCTGGCAAATGCGGCGGTCAGAGCCGCTGCGACGATAAGATTTTTCATGTGCAGTCCCCTGGTGAAAGATGCCTGATGACTTCGACAGATAACGCCGTCCCCTTCATAAAGAATTTCACTTCAACATTCCGCGCAGGAACGGAAAGAATGGCGCGTAGACGGTTATCAAAACACAGCCGTCTTCGTTGCCTAATAGCACGATGGTATCGATCTACCCCTCTCGAGATCGCGGGTGGTGCGCCCCAGCAATTCATTGCGTCGTTTGTTCGGCGTCGAAGTCACGGACTGGCTATCTCGGTGGGCGCGAGAATTCGATCGACGGATTCACGAGTCATCGAGTGATAGCCGGGTCGCGCTTTCGCATACACGCGTTCCGCGTAGGCTCGTCCCCAGTCGCCCTGCGCCACCAAGTCTCGAAACAATGTCGTGACGCTGGCGCGATTGCCGATGTGCGCCAGGTAGTCGTCCAGCACCGGGAGGGCGGGCTCGTAGCGATTCGAGATTACCAGGCGCAACCATGCGAATCGCGCGTCGCTGTTCGCGCTCCTCGTCAGGCCAAGCGTCCGTTCGAGTTCCGATAGCTTTTCCCGGCTGAGTTGGCGCGGCAGGCTATTGAGAAAACGCACGCGCTCGGGAGTGGACCAGGTAGACGCAGCAACTGCGTCCGTTCCGTCGAGCGCCCCTGCCTTTGCGAACTGTGTTGCGCGTGCTTCCGCTTGCGAGAGAATCTCTGAGTGCGTGTGCGTGGCGCTATCCGGTACGCCGGCGTCATAGACCCAGCGTTCTATTTCGATGCGGCGTTCGAGTGCCGCGTCTCCTTTAATCAGGTTCACTCGCAGATCCTCGACAAAACGCGCCGTGGTCTGCGGTTGGAATGCGAACCGCTCGAAGTAGGATCGCAGATAGGCGTCGAATCGCTCGCGCCCCACCGCTGCTTCGACCGTCCGCAGGAACGCCGCACCTTTCTCCGTGCCGACGGGGTTCATCGCGTCATCGGGGTTGCGACCGGCAAGATCCAGGTACAACCGCGTATCGGGACTCGACATGCCGCCGATCGCCGGCAGGTATCTCATGAATGCGCTCCAATCCAGGTCCGATTGAATCCCGGCGAACTGCGGCCCGTAGAGACGCTCCAGGATGCGGACTGAGAAGTACTGGGTCATTCCCTCGTTGAGCCACAGGTCCGCCCATGTGGCGTTGGTTACCAGGGCGCTCGCCCATGCATGCGCGAATTCATGCACTATCACCCACATTCTCGAACGGTCGCCAGTGATGAGCAGCGGCGTCACGAACGTGAGGCGGGTATTTTCCATTCCTCCGAGTGGAAAGGAGGGCGGCATGAGCAACACGTCGTATCTGCCAAAACGATAGGGCCCGTACAGCGCTTCGGCGATGTCGATCATTCGCTCCAGGTCGCTCAATTCAGCGGCGGCGGCGTCGAGGCTGGCGGGTTCGCTGTAAACGCCTGTGCGTGGCCCCAGCGGCTTGAACCCGAGATCGCCGACCGCAATCGCGATGAGATAGGGCGGTACCGATCGGTTCATGCGAAAACGCCAGCTGCGTAAGCCGGGCGCAACCGCCTCTCCCTGAGGGGTGAGCATCTCGGCGCTCATCACTACTCTGAGTTTCGCAGGCGCGACGATCCGGGCGCTCCACGTTTGGCGAATGCCGGGGCTGTCCTGAGTGGGAACCCAGTTGCGCGTGTGGATACTCTGGCCTTGGCTGTAGAGAAACGGCTGCGTGCGGCCCGCTGTTTGCTCCGGTGCAAGCCATTGCAGCGCCGGAACATCCGGAGCGGTCGAGTATTGGACGACGATCCTGCGAGCTTTGCCGATCGTGACCTTCAGAGGCGCGCCCAGGATCTCGTCCGTCGCACCGAGCGACCACGGCAGTTTGCGTCCGCCACCGTCGTGAACGGCCTGGATGTTGAGTCCACTCGTATCCAGCACGATCTCGTTCGCGTTCCTGGTGGCGTGAATGTCCAGCGTTGCAGTGCCGGCGAGAGTGCGCGCGTCGAAGTCCACCTTCAGGTCCAGGTCGACGTTGGTTACACGGGCAATCTCAGGGCGCGCATACGAGTGAACGTCCCGGGCGTCAGGAGTCAGCAGGACGATTGGAGCGCTGGCCCAGGCCCCGCCGTGGAAGTCGGCGATCGCGAAAATAACGCTGATCAGGGCAATGACTTTGATGCGCATCGAGGTCCTTTTCAATTGCGAGTCCGTATGCGGATTATCCGATAAACGGGACGATGCCGCACTCGTTGCAACGTCTGCGTCTTCTGCCTCTGCGATGGGCGGGCGCGCAAAGACGCCGACACCCGCGCCGAGGCTATATTTTCCAAGATGTAACAACCAGCGGCAGCTGCGACTGAAGGGCGGATCATTTCTATGATATCCGTCCCCCTCTTTCGGTGGACAGGTGCGGCGGGAGAGACTTACGATGCTTAGGCACCCGCTCCGAAGGACTCGAACACAGGCAGAGGTATCATGATCACGCGCAGAGATCTCGTCGCAGTCACGCTCGGCGTCGCAGTGTCGCTCGCTGTCACAGCGATAGCGCAATCCGAAACGCCAATAATGAAGTCGGGGGCGTTCGACTGGAATTCGATTCCCGAGAAGAAAGAAGAGGTTCGCTCGGTACGGCAGTTCTTCAAGGCGCCGACGGCGACGCTGGATGAATTGGAGCTGCACGTCACGACGCTGGGCAAGGGCGACACGTCGCACGCGCCCCATCGCCATCCCAACGAAGAACTGGTGATCGTCAAGGAGGGGACTGTCGAAGTGCTCGTCAGCGGCGAGTGGAAGCGTGTCGGCGCCGGCTCCGTGATCTTCAACGCATCGAACGAACTGCATGCTCTTCGCAACGTGGGCGACGGCCCGGCTGTCTATCACGTGATCAACTGGCGTTCGCCCGGCGCGAAGCACTGAGTCGCGTGATCGTGATCAACAGCGGTTAACCTGGGATGAGAACATGAAAAAGTCAGATGCGAACCAGGGCGAGTCGGCATCGGATCTCATCTCGAAGAGAATCGCGGAACTCGGCGACTGGCGCGGCAAGACTCTCGGCAGAATGCGCAAGCTCATCAAGGAAGCGGACCCGGATGTCGTCGAGGAGTGGAAATGGATGGGCACTCCGGTCTGGTCGCACGACGGCATCGTCTGCACCGGCGAATCTTATAAGAAAGTCGTGAAGCTCACTTTCGCCAAGGGCGCGTCGCTAAAGGATCCGGCCCATCTCTTCAATTCGAGTCTCGACGGAAACGTACGGCGCGCGATCGATATCCACGAGACAGAGGAAGTCGACGAGACCGCTTTCAAAGCACTCGTTCTCGAGGCGATAGCCCTCAACGGTTCCAGCAAGTCGAAGGCTGCGAAGCAAGCGAAGTCGTAGGGCGTGACGCCGTCATCAGGCTGCTGGATTCGTCCACGGCGGCCTTGCAGTTGTCCGCTAAGTTGACGCTCGATGAGGAGTTGTCGATTCGCCGCCTCGACTCAGCGATTGAAAGACCCGACGGTACTGCGCAGGCGACAACCCGGTGCTGCGTCGGAAGATACGGCGGAAGAACGAGGCGTCTTCGTAGCCTGCTTCGGTGGTGACCTTGTCGATGGGCAGGTCCGATTCTTCCAGAAAGCGCTTCGCATGCTCCACCCGGATGTTTTGCAAGTGCTCGATCAGTGTCAAACCCGTGGCGAGTTTGAATCGTCGCTTCAGCGTGCGTTCCGGAATCCGCGCGTGCGCAATGACCTGCGCGATGGCGTCACTTTGTTTGAAACGCCGGCGCAGCCATTCCTGGCATTCCTGCACGACAGCGTCGCCGTGCGGTTCATTGCGAACCAGGTTCGCAAACGCCAACTGCCCTTCGTCGTGAAGCTTGAGCAGATATGCCTTGGCGATGCGTAACGCCTCCGCGGCGCCTGCATGTCGCGAGATGATATGCAGTGCGAGATCGTGCCATGACGTAGCGCCTCCGGCGGTGACGATCTGTCCCGCCGGATCGCCGAAGACCAGGCTCGGTTCGGGGCGGAATTTCACGCGCGGATATTGTTTGCGAAACATATCCCAGTAAGCCCAGTGGGAAGTGGCGTTGCGCTCATCGAGCAGCCCGGTCTCCGCAAGCACGATCGTACCCGCGCAGGCAGCGTAGAGGGTCGAGCCGGCCGCGTGACGGGCACGCAGCCAGTCCATCAACGCCGGGTAGCGGCCGGCCATGGTTTCATCGGGTCCAAGCCAGATCTCCGGGACGATCACCACTTCTGCCGCCGGTTCATCCGCCAGGGAGACATCCGGCACGACGGGAATATTGTGTCCGCAGCGAAATGGCCGGCGTTTCGGCGAGACGATGCGTATGCGAAAGCGTGCACCGTCGGGTTTGGTGCGGATGATGGATTGCCAGAGCGTTCCGGAGGCCGAGAGTACGTCGATCATTCCGTAGAGCGCGGAGCCTGCAGTTTCGGGGATAGCGACGATCAGCGTCTCGACCGGACGCGGGGCAGGGCGTTTCATGTGAAAGGATCCAGATGGCACGAATGAACCGGTTTCGGCAGGTATCCATCTTACATGGCGGCAGCCGCGTGCTTATTGTGCTGACCTGCGGCGACGATCCGTCGCTGCCCCCAAGGAGAGCACATGAACGCCAGTTTCGGGACGCCGGTGGCCGTGGCCGCCCCTTCGGAGTCGCTCGCCCACTTGCGTGCGCTCGACCGACAGACCGTCGGATTCTCATCCGCCTGTGAATCGGGGCGGTTGCCTGCGACGCTCGCAGGCGCCTGCGCCATCCCTCCGATCGTATTCGTCGTCGACGATGACATTTCAGTGCGTGAGTCGCTGGCGGAGTTACTCGATAGTGCCGGCTGGCGGGCGGAGACCTTCGCGTCGGCGCAGTCGTTCCTGTTCCGTCCGCGTTCCTTTGTCCCCACTTGCCTGATCCTGGATATCACGCTTCCGGATCTCAACGGCCTGGAATTGCAGAAGCGCATTGCGGCCGAGCGGGCCGACATGCCTATCATCGTCATCACGGGGCACGGCGATATCCAGATGACGGTCCGTGCGATGAAGGCGGGAGCGGTTGAGTTCCTCACCAAGCCATTTGCCGCCGATGTGCTGCTGGGCGCGGTCGAGAGCGCCATAGAGCGCAGTCGCGCCATCCTCGGTCGTGAAACGCAGCTGCAGGCGTTACGAAAAGCGTATGACTCGCTGAGCAGCCGTGAACGCCAGGTCATGGCACTGGTCGCCGCCGGGAAATTGAACAAGCAGGTTGGCGGCGAACTCGGTATCAGCGAGATTACGGTGAAGGCGCATCGCGGGAAGGTGATGCGAAAAATGCACGCGGGGTCGCTTGCGGACCTGGTCAATATGGCGGCGCATCTGCATCTACCTGCTTGAGCGGGATTTGAGCTGATCGGCAATTTTGCTCCTGCGGTGTAAACTCCGCGCTTAAAGCACGCGTGTGCGGGCAGAGGAATGTCGAACCAAAGCATGGCAAACGGGCAGTCAAAGTTAGCGGAGCGAGTGCATACGCTGCGCGAGCGCAAGGGGTGGACCCTGGCGGAAACCGCGGGCCGGGCGGGCATGTCGACATCGATGCTGTGGAAAGTGGAGAACGGCCACACCTCGCTCACGTACCAGAAGCTCATGAAGCTCGCAGAAGGGCTCGGCGTGCCGGTCGGCGAGCTCTTCGAGGTGGAAGAGACGAATGCGCAACCCGGCGGGCGCCGCGTGATCGACCGCAAGGGTGAACTGCCCACCGCGGATTTCGGCGGTAACCTGCATCATTTCTTCGCCACCGATATCGCGCACAAACATTATTTTCCGGTTCTCGTGGATGTTCGCGCGCGCGCGGCCGAGACGAAAGATGCGGAGGCGCACGGTGGCGAGGAGTTTGCTTACGTCCTGGACGGCACCGTCGAATTTCGCTGCGAAGGCTATGAGCCGGCCATCCTGCAGGCAGGGGACAGCGTCTATTTCGATGCTTCGCTGAAGCATCGTTACGTCTGCGCCGAAGGCGAACTCGCCAAGATGGTCTGCGTGTACTCCAGCACCAATGGCGCACAATCTCACTCCCTGGCGGCTAATCATCCGCTCGCAATGCAACTGCTCACCAAGAAGTCTGCGCCGCGCGTGGTGAAGTCCGGCGTCACCAAGTCCGTGCGTCGTGCCGCTGCCGCACGCCCCAAACGCCGCTCCTGAAGTCACGCGTCGCCGGCATCCGGCACGTCATCCCCTCGGTTTACCTACGTTCGCATCGGTTCGCGATGAACCGTCGTGCAATTCGTGGCGCGTGCGCCTTGCACTTTATGAAATTAGTTTTTAATATATGAAAAACGACGCATAACAACAAGACGACCGGGGATGCACTTTTTCGGGAGGCGCAGATGACCAGCAGAGTCGATCGTCGAGTCGTGCGGCAGATGGGTCGGTCGCCACGCCACCATCTGGGATGCCTGTTAGCGGGAATGGTCTCGTTCTGCGGGCTCGCGCAGGCGGCAGGTCCGGTCCGGCTGGAAGAGATCGTGGTAACCGCAACCCGGCGCAGCGAGAACGTGCAGGATGTGCCGATCGCTCTTTCCGCTATTACCTCGCAGGACGTGCAGGCGCGAGGCTTTACCCAATACGCCGACTTCCTCAATACCGTGCCTGGCGTGTTCTACCAGGACTCCGGGCCGGGTAAGGGCGTCATTCGCATTCGTGGCGTCAGTTCCGCGGAAGGCGGCGTGCCTTCGACTACGGCCACGTATTTCGGCGAGTCGCTCACTAGTGTGCTCACGAACCAGGGCGGCAAGCCTAACCTGCGGCTGGTGGATATAGAGCGCGTCGAAGTGCTCCGAGGTCCGCAGGGCACGCTGTTCGGCGCGGATGCTCTCGCTGGAGTGGTGCGTATCATTCCTAAGGAACCGGAGAATGAATTCTTCGCGAGCGCGCGCCTGCGGGGCTCATCGACCGCTCACTCCGATGAAGGTAGTTATCACGCCGACGGCGTCGTCAACATCCCGCTCATTGCCGATCGCCTGGCTGTGCGAGTCGTTGGCTACAAAGACCGGGAAGGCGGCTACATCGACAACATGGTCGCGGAGCAGCCGGCGCTCGACTATAGCGACGCATTCGAATTGCCAGCGGGCTCGCTGGTTTCGCCTGCTATTGCGGCGTTCCGGCGCAAGGACGTAAACACGGAAGACACCTGGGGCGCCCGCGTCGCCGTACGCTGGATCGCCAGCGACAACCTCACGATCGATGTAAAGCACGCGACACAGGACACGCAGCTCGATAGTGAACCGTACGTGCAACGAGCCATCGGCGAATTTACACAGGCCCGGGCGCTGGATGCTTTCCGCCAGGGCGCATACGGCGAACGTCTCGACGTGAGCAGTCTTTCAGGCACCTACGACTTTGCTACGACATCGCTGACTGCCATCAGCAGCTGGGCGCGCATGGAGCGCTTCGCGAACCAGGACATCAGTGACCTTGCGGCAGCCAGTCTCGGTGTGCCGCTACCCTGGCTGCTGCGCGACGAAAGCGAGGGCCGCCTGTTCACACAGGAAGTGCGCTGGCGATCGCGCACCGAGGGCCCACTCGAATGGCTCGTCGGTGCGTTCTACCAGCGTGCGCGCACCGATGGTGGGCAAGAAGTGCCGGATTTTTCATGTCCCACTTGTTTACCCACGGTGCTGGCGGGGCAGGACTTCGCGTTCAGCACGTCGCACGGCAGTTTGTTCGAGGACGAGCAGCGCTCGGTGTTCGGACAGGCAAGCTATCGTTTCGCAAAAGCGTGGACGCTCGGTCTTGGCGCACGCTATCTCGAAGACGATGTGACTTCGCCGTTCCTCAGCGTCGATGGAATTCTAGCAGCCGGTTCGCCTCCATCCGTCACCGTGACCGGTTCGAACCACGAGTTCAATCCATCCGGATATCTACGCTTCGAGCCAACCGAGAATCTGACTGCCTATGCGCAGGCGAGTCGCGGCTTTCGCGGTGGCCAGGCGAACCAACCGTTGCCCGATACGTGCACGGCCGATGCGCAAGCGCTCAGGGTGCAGCCGGTCACGGATCCCGACACTTTGTGGAATTACGAACTCGGCGTGAAGTCGCTGCAGGCGGAAGGCCGACTGAGCGTCAGCGCAGCAGTCTACCGGCAGGAATGGAGCGGCGTGCAGCTCCTGTCGGGACTGCCCTGCGGCTTCGCTGTGCTCGTCAACGGTGGCGAAGTGACGGGCGAGGGCGTGGAATTCGAATTGGTCGCAGAACCCACCGATTTGTGGCGACTCAACCTCGCCGTCGCCTATAACCGCAGTGAATTCGATTCGGTGGCGCCGGGCACTCGGTTCTCAGCGGGCGACCGTTTGCCCGACGTGCCGCGCGTGAATGGCAGCGTCGGCGTGCAGCGGTCGTTTCGTCTGTCGGGTCCGTGGTCCGCATTCGTTCGCGGCGACTACACCTACGTCGGCGACGTGCTCAGTGAGTTCGGCGAGATCGACGAATTCGACACCGTGAACCTGCGCTTCAGCGTGCAACGCGGACCGCTCGGACTGGATCTCTTCGGACGCAATCTGTACGACGAGCGAGCTGTGCTCACGCTGGGAGACCCCTTGCTGGGTGCCCACGAGACGTTGATCCGTCCCCGCGAGATGGGAGTCGAACTGCGTTACGCCTTCGAATAACGGCTGCTGCCGTTCCTTCTCCAACATGGACGATAAATTTCGTGACACGCTTTTCGCTGAACATCGTTACGGGCAACCTGCCGTTCCAGGAGCCCTTCAGGATTTCCGGATACACGTTCAAGGACTGGGCGGTTGTCGTGGCCGAGGTGAGCGATGGCACGCACCTCGGACGCGGTGAGGCGTGCGGCGTCTACTATCTAGGTGAGACAGCCGAGTCGATGGCAGCGCAAATAGAATCCGTGCGCGGCGTCATCGAAGCAGGCATATCGCGCCAGGCACTTCGTAAATTGATGCCGGCGGGCGGCGCGCGCAATGCGGTGGATTGCGCCCTGTGGGAACTCGAAGCCAGGCAGCTCGGCCGATCCGTCTGGCAGCTCGCGGGGCTTTCGCAAGTGCGCCCGTTGCTGACGGTGTACACGCTGGGAGCCGACGATCCGGATGCAATGGTCAAGGCAGCGCTCGTCGCGGCAGATTTTCCTTCGCTCAAATTGAAGCTGACGGGGGAAGCGCAGTTGGATGTGGAGCGGGTGAAAGCGGTGAGGGCAGCGCGACCCGGCGCCTGGATCGGCATCGATGCGAACCAAGGCTATACCGCGAAAACGCTGCCGGTCATCCTGGATTGCCTGGAGCGTGAGCGAGTGTCTCTGTTCGAACAGCCGGTGGCGCGTGGTGGTGAAGCACAGCTCGATGGCATTCGGTGTCCGATACCCATCGCGGCGGATGAGAGCGTGCTGACGGTCGATGAGATCGCGGCGTTGGTCGGTCGCTTCGACGTGGTGAACATCAAGCTAGACAAATGCGGCGGGCTCACCGAAGCGCTGATGATGATCGCCGAGGCGCGTCGCCTGGGGTTGCTGACCATGGTCGGCAACATGAGCGGTTCGAGCTGGGCCACTGCGGCGGGATATGTGGTGGGGCAGCTCTGCGATTTCGTGGACCTGGACGGTCCGGTGCATATCCTCGAGGATCGCTTGCCCGCTGTCCGTTATGAGCACGGCTATGTGATCTGCGATGACGCGGTCTGGGGTTCGCGCACGGGGTCTGTGTAGCTTTAGATAGGGAGATATTTCATGTCTGCAGTTTGCCGAGGCTTGCTCACGATAGGTTCGATGCTGTGCTCGCTGGCCGCGGGAGCAGCTGTACCGCCGCCAGCGACTGCGCCCGCCGAATCGGTGGCGCCCCCGACTCATGTTGTCGCGAGCATCGATGACAGGGCCGACCTGGAGGCATTCTTCGATGGAGTGTTGCACGTGGGCATGAGCGAGCACCATGTCACCGGCGCCGCCATCTCCATCGTGAAGGATGGCCAGGTGCTGTTCGCCAAGGGCTATGGCTATCAGGACGTCGAGAAGCGCACGCCGGTCGATACGCGCACGACGTTGTTTCGCATCGGCTCCACCTCGAAACTGTTCACCTGGACGGCTGTGATGCAGCTCGTCGAGGCGGGCAAGCTCGATCTCGATGCCGACGTCAATCGATACCTGAAAGGTCTGCAGCTGCCTGCGGCCTTCGGCAAGCCGATCACGTTGCGGCACATCCTCACGCATACCGCAGGTTTCGAAGAAGGCTTTCTCGGCTACCTGGTGCAGGACGATCCGCAGCTGCAGGTGCCGATCGAGACCGCGATGAAGATTCACATGCCGGCTCGCGTTCGTCCGCCCGGCGAGATGTCTGCGTACTCGAACTATGGAGCGGCGCTGGCCGGCCTCATCGTCGAACAGGTGAGCGGCATGCCGTTCAATGACTACATCGAGGAGCACATTTTCAAGCCGCTCGACATGCCGTTCTCAACCATGCAGGAACCGGTGCCGGAGCGTCTGCTGCCTTACGTAGCCACCGGCTACAAACAGGAGAACGGCGCGCCCGTTGCGCAGAGATACGAAATCATCGGCGGCTTCCGTCCGGCGGGATCGACTGCGAGTTCGGCATTGGACATGACGCATTTCATGCTGGCGCATCTTCAGGATGGCCGCTACGACGACCGCAAGATTCTCTCTGCCGAGACGGCGCAGCGCATGCATGCGACGGCATTCCAGCTCGACCCGCGCCTGCCCGGCATGGCGCTGGGCTTCTATCATGCGACCCTGAATGGATTGGATGTCATCGGGCATGGTGGCGACACCAATTTCTGCCACTCCGACATGCTGCTGATCCCCTCGCGCCAAGTGGGGATTTTCATGTCTTTCTATACCGAGGACAATCGCGTTCGTGACAAAGTGATCGAAGCGTTTTTCGACCGCTATTTTCCCGAAGCCGCGGCGAAGACAGATTCAGTGGACGCGGCGGCGGCGTCCGCAGCGGCACCGCGATTTGCCGGTCGCTACCAGTTCACGCGCCGCAATTACAGCAAGATCGAAAAGGCGCTCAACCTGTTCGGCCAGATGTCCATCGCGCCGCTGCCGAACGGCAACCTCGTGTTGGGCGGCCTTGGGCCCGATCCGTGGCAGTTCCGTCCTGTCGGTGCGGATCTGTACGAGCGCATCGGCGGCAAGCAGGTGATGACTTTCCGCAGCGATGCTTCGGGGCGTCCGACTCACCTGTTCATGGATTTCCTGCCATTCATGCCCGCGGAAATCGTGCCGTGGTATGAGAGCGCGACGATGTGGTTTACGACGCTCGGAGGCGCATTTCTCGTCTTCCTCGCGACGCTATTGCGCGCGGTGTTTCGCTGGAAGGAAGTGAAGGCAATGCCATCGCAAGAGCGACGCACGGAAATGCTGGCATTCGCAGTGGCTGGGTGGGCTCTCGTCGCGGTTGGCGGTCTTGCAGCGGCGGTGGCCGGTGCCGGTATCGATACGATCCTTGGAAGCGTTCCCACGTCGTTGAAGATTGCACTCGTGCTGCCGCTGATCTTCGTCTTGTTGACGCTGGTGTTGTTGGGAGCGACTGTTCGAGCGTGGGCGTCGAGGTTCTGGACTACGCCGCGGCGTGTCGTCTTCTCGTTGATGCCGCTTGCTGCGCTGATTCTCAGCGTTTATTTCTGGCAGTGGAATTTGTTGGGCTGGCAGTTCGGTTAAAGAAAATGACTCCTTCCCCGGTCGCGGGGGGAGGCAGGGAGGGGGGGCGTCCGAATCTTCCCAAACGGTTGACTAAGATTCAGGGCCGCCCCCTCCTTGGTCCTCCCCCGGCGACCGGGGGAGGAAATTAGATCCAATCCAGTACAGCGCCAGCGCTGCAAGCATCGTCGCGCCCGCCCCGATCATGAAGAACAGTTCGTGCGGAATCGTCTCCCAGGTCGTGCCCATGACGCCGGCGGCGAGGCTGCCGAGAAACTTGGCGATGTACCACGATCCCATGATGACCGAGGCGACGGTAAGAGGCGCGAGGGTGCCGAACAATGACAGGCCGATGGGTAACACGTGCAACTCGCCGAGCGTCAACGCGACGAAGTAGGCAACAACCCACCATGGACTTACAGGTTGACCCGTGGCGGTATGCATCCATGCCGCTGCCACCATCAACACAGATGCGATGCTCGCAAGCACGCAGCCGAATGCCATGCGCCTCGCGAGATTCGGCGGACCGAGTAACTGCGCGCGCTTGCGCCAGAAGTGCATGAGCACAGGCGTGAGAGTGATGATCAGCAGCGGATTGATTGACTGAAACCAGGTAGCGGGAATTTCCAGCGCGCGGCCGAACAGGGTTACCTGGCGATCGGTCTGCTGGTCGATCCACAGCGCGATGATGTTGCCGCTCTGCTCATAGCCCACGCGAAACAGTACGACGCTCAGGCCGATGGCCAGAAGAATGCGCAGGTTGATTCGATCCTGTGCGGTCAACGGCTCGCGCGTGCGATCGTTACGCGATTGCAGGGCCGGGTCGGGCGGCAGGTGAGATCGAAACAACAGGTAGATGGCCATGCCTATCAACATGCCGAAGCCCGCCGCGGCGAAGCCCCAATGCCAACCGAATGTCTCACCCAGCGTGCCGCACACGATGGGAGAAAGCAGCCCGCCGAGGTTGGTCCCCATGTAATACAGGCTGAAAGCCTGCGGGCGACGGCTATCCGATTCCGTGTAGAGCGCCGCGATCTGCACCGCCAGCGGTGGCAGGAACAGCCCGTTGCCGACCGCAACGAGGCCCAGGCCCACGAACAGCAGCGGCTCGAAGGCCAGCGCGAAATGACCGAACATCATCAGTACGCCGCCAAGGATGATGCTGCGAGTCCGTCCGAGCCATCGGTCGGCGACCCAACCGCCCAGCACCGGACTGAAGTAGGCCGATGCACCGTAGAACCCATACACCAGCGAAGCGGTTGCCTGCGGCATTTCCAGCTGATGAATGAGGTAGTAGACGAGAAGAGCCTGCAGCCCGAAGAACGAGAACTCGGCCCACATCTGCGTGAGGCACAGGACGGTCAGGCCGGGCGGATGGCCGAACAGGGTCCGCGGGGATGAAGATGCTGTCATCCACCGATGCTATGTTTTTCATATATTAAAAACAATTGCCATCGGCGATGACGGCGCTGGCCGTCGGACTTTACGCTCTACGGCTTGGCAGGCCCGATCCAGACCGACTGGAGATTGACCAGTTCGCGCATGCCGGCTGCACCCAGCTCCCGACCGTAACCCGACAATTTCACGCCGCCGACGGGAAGCCGCGGATCCGACGCGGTGACGCCATTGATGAAGACACTGCCCGTAACGAGCCGACGCGCCATGCCGCGTGCGGCATCGATGTCCCGGCTCCAGATGATCGCCGCGAGCCCGTAGGCTGAATCGTTGGCGATGGCTTCGGCATCAGCGGCATCCCGTGCGTAGGTGATCGCTGCCACGGGGCCGAACGTCTCCTCATGGAACACCGCCATTGAGGCGTCAACATTCGTCAGCACGGTCGGTTCGTAAAAGAATCCGGGGCCCGCTGGGGCACGGCCCCCCACGAGGAGCCTCGCACCGCGGCCGAGGGACTGCGACACTTGGCGCTCGAGGCCTGCCCGCAAGTCGTTCCTGGCGAGTGGACCGAGTTGAGTCGTGCGGTCCAAGGGATCGCCACGGCGCAACCTGGCGGCAGCTTCCGCGAGCTTGGTTTCGAACTGCCCTGCAATCGATTCCGCAACGATGAAGCGTTTCGCCGCCAGGCACACCTGGCCGCAGTTCGTGAAGCGGGCTCTGATACCCGCCGCGACCGCCGCATCCAGATCGGCATCTTCCAAAACGATGAATGGATCGGATCCGCCCAATTCCATCAGCGTTTTCTTACAAGCAGCACCGGCCTGCGCCGCTACGGCAGCCCCTGCAGCTGCGCTGCCTGTCAAAGTGACCGCGGCGATACGAGGGTCGGCAATGATCCGCGCGATGTTTGGCACGGACACGTGAAGATTCTCAAACACTCCCTGCGGCAGGCCGGCGCGGTGTAATAGTTGCGTGACGAATTCAGCACACCCGGCGACATTCGGCGCGTGCTTGAGGACCAGGGTGTTGCCTGCCATCAACGCCGAGGCGGCACAGCGGAAGATCTGCCACACGGGGAAATTCCAGGGCAGGATGGCGAGAACGGTACCCAGCGGCAGGTGTGAGACATAACTCGACGTCGCATTGGTCGGGACGTTGACGTCGGCCAGCCACGCCTGTGCATGCTCCGCCACGTACTCGCAGTTCCAGGCGGACTTTTCGATTTCAGCTTCCGCTTCGGTGATGGGCTTGCCCATCTCCAGCGTGATCAATCGGGCAATCTCGTCGCGCTCACGCCTGAGCCACGTCGCTATCGAACGTAGGATTTCACCCCGCGTAACGAAGCTCGTTGCGGCCCATGGGCCGCTGGCTCTGCGGGCGCGCGCGAGCGCCGCTTCGATTTCTGCATCGGAAAGGAACGGGTATGAGGCGAGCAGGGCGCCCGTGGCAGGATTTATCGAGTCTGTCATGCCAGTATTATCGTCGCGGCGCGCGTTGGCGAGCTTGTCTGAGAAGGAAGCGCCTTTTGTTCTTTTGTTGTAAGGTACCCCCACAAGAACGTCTGGTTCACAGGGGGACCCTCGCATGGACGTCTACAGCACAGCAAATGTGTCAGGTAATTCGCGCGCGAATTACTGGAACGATATTTACTCGCGGCGCTTCGCACAAGTGACGTTCAATCCGGTCGATCGCGACGGGTTCGAAGCGGAACTGAAGATGGGCGTGATCGGGCCGATCGGCATGGCGCGCGTGCATTCCAAGCCCACCGACATCGAACGCAACAAGAGTCACATCGATCGCACCTGCGGCCGACTTTTCTCGTTCGTGCTTCAGGCGCGCGGCACGGGCGCCTTCTCGCATTACGGGCACGAGACGGTGCTGGAGGAGGGCGACTTCACGCTCTGCGACAACGCCGCACCTCACCATTTCAATTTCGGCAGCCGTACGGAACTCATCATCGTGCGGATAGCTCCGGAAGTGCTGAAGTCGTACATCCCGTTTCCGGAGCAGGTATGCGGCTTGCGCCTGCCGGCGTCGAAAGGACTCACCGGCACCGCTGCCAACATGGCCCAGAGCCTGTGGCACCTGCTCGAGTCCGGCCTGCCGGAAAAATTCAGCGCCATGCTGGCGCGCAATCTGCTCGATACGATGGCTACTTCATACGCGATGGCGTTCGATGCGAGCGTGAAGGACTCCGCCGCTGTGGGCACGCGCAAGATCCTGGCGAAGCGCTATATCGAAGCTCACTTGAAAGATCCGGATCTCACGCCGACACAGGTCGCGGATGCATTGCATATTTCATCGCGCTACCTGCGCATGCTGTTTTCCGGTGAGACCGAATCGGTGTCGACGTATATCCTGCGCCGTCGATTGGAGGAATGCGCCAAGCAGATCTCCAATGTTCTCTGGCGCGCGCACACCATCACGGAGATTGCGTTTGCGTGGGGCTTCAACAGCGCAGCGCATTTCACGCGTGCCTTCCGCGATCAATATCAAATGACGCCCAGCGAATATCGTCGCATGCAATTGGGCAATAATTCGATTGCGCTCGTGAATACGACCGTCGGGCTCACCTGAGCCCAGGCGAGTTCGGGCACTCGCCGAGTGCCATTTTTGAGGGATCGGCGTTCCGCTTGAGAAAAGCTTAGTGTGCTTGCACATGTGACCCTCGCCTCGTCGCGTCAACAGAACGTCGAGGTAATACAATGATGATCGGGGGCCGGCTTTTAACGTTAGGGATAGTGGTGTCGCTGGACGCTGTCGGAATCGACACCGTGCATGCGCAGTCGCAGAGTCCCCCGGCTCGAACCGAGACATCCGTCGAAGGTCCGCCGCATCTCGAAGAAGTCACTGTGACCGGCTCGCGCGTGCGGCGCGACGGATTCGATGCACCGAATCCGCTGACGGTGGTCAGCAGCGAACAGATAGAGCAGCTCGGACAAGTCAACGTCGCCGAGACACTCAGCCTCATCCCGCAGAACACGGCGTTCCAGTCCGATACCAATATCGGCATCATCGGCAGTGCGAACATAGGCTCGACGTTCGCGAACCTGCGCGGGCTCAATCCCTTCTACGGCACTCGCACGCTGACGCTGGTCGATTCCCGGCGTTTCGTGCCGACTTCCGATGGCGGAGCGGTGGATCTGAATATGATCCCGTCGATGCTGGTGTCGCGCATCGAGACGATCACTGGCGGTGCTTCCGCCGCTTATGGTTCCGATGCCGTGGCCGGCGTGGTCAACGTCATCCTGGATAAGGAGCTGAACGGCGTCAAATCGCAGATGGATTACGGCGAGACGTTTCGCGGCGACGGACAGAGCAAACATGCCGCGATCGCGGCTGGCATGCCCTTCGCAGGCGGACGCGGCCATTTCCTGATCGGCGGTGAATACCAGGACAACGGCGGCGTGGGCGACTGTGCCCGCGAGCGCGACTGGTGCGCTGAGAGTTGGGACATCTATACGAATTCAAACTTCCGCACGCGCGATGCCAGCGGCAAGCTCGTGAGTTCCGGCTACAACGTTCCAGGGTCTCCCACTTACGGCCAGCCCAACTTCGTGGTCGGTCCGCATTCATCGCAGGCTTTCAACGTCGCGCAAGGCGTGTTTCGCGACGTGAACCCGACACCGGCGGCGTTGCGCTACATGCGATTCAACGACGACGGCACGGCCATTGTCCCGATGGATCCCGGCCTGTATTCGAACGATCAGGGCTTCGGGCCGAGACAGGGCGGCGACGGCGATTCGACGTACGAGGATTCGGCGCTGCGCAGTCCCATCGAGCGTTATTCCGTCCTCGGGCACGCTCGATACGATCTCACCGATGACCTGACTGCATCGCTGGAACTCTCGTGGGGCGGTCGCGACGTCAGCGTGGCCCAACAGCTGTCCGGTCCGCGATCTACTTACTACATCAAGGCAGACAACGCGTATCTTCCGGCGGCCGTGGCGGCGCTCTTCCCACCCGGCGGTCAAGCGAGCATCGGTAAGGATCTCGACGGTAGCTACCGCGCCCTGAATAGTGCCAACGCAGAAGTGTTCCGCGCAGTTGCCGGGCTCAACGGCGGCTTGTTCAAAGATTGGCGCTGGGATGCGTACTACCAGTACGGACGCAATACGCGGGAACAGACAATCTCCAACACGCGCGTCAATTCGTTCTTCCAATACTCGCTGGATGCGGTTCGCGATCCCGCGAGCGGCAATGTTGTCTGCCGCGCGGTGCTACAAGGCGTTGCCGATGCTGCCGGCTGCGTGCCGATGAATCTCTTCGGGAACACCAATCTCTCGCGTGAAGCGCTGGCGTATGCATGGCGCACCACTCGTGAAGACTTCGAGTACGAGCAGCATGTTTTCGCCGGAACGATTTCGGGCGACGTCTACGAAGGGTGGGGCGCCGGCCCCATCGGCACGGCTTTCGGTGCGGAATATCGCACCGAGTCGGGTGACGTGACCCACGGCAACATTCCGTACTACAACCAGTTCGCCTTCACGTTCGGACAGGACTTCGGCGGCGACATCGACGTGTTGGAAGGCTTCGCCGAGGTGAACGTGCCGGTGCTGCGCGATGCGCCCGCCGCCAGGTTGGTCGAATTGAACGGCGCCGTTCGCCAGACGCGCAATGAGAACAAGGACTCGATCACGGGCGAATCGAAGTCGCAGGATGTGACGAGCTGGAAAGTCAGCGCCATTTACGATCCAGTCGACTGGCTGCGCGTGCGTACTACGCGTTCCCGCGACATCCGGGCGGCCGGCTTTCGCGAGCTTTACCAGAAATCCGTGCCCACCGAAGAGGGCACGACCCAGGGCCGCGTCAACAACCCGTTCAACGGCAATGCAATCGACCCGACGCCGATTCTCAACGGCGGCGATTTCGCGCTCACGCCGGAGACTGCGGATACGACGACGATCGGTATCGTGCTCACGCCTGCCGACCTGATCGACGGCCTGCGGATCTCGGCGGATTGGTACGAGATCGTGATCGACGACGCCATCACCAGCACGACCGGCCAACAGCTCATCGACTTCTGCCAGTCGCTCGGTTCGTTCTGCGATCGCATCACGTTCAACCCGGCAGCGCCGGGGAATACGGATGTCACCTTCATCAAGGCGACGCAGGTCAATCTCAGTACCTTCACGTCGCGTGGCGTGGACTTCGAGTTCGACTACACGCTGCCGCTGTCCAAGTTCTCGTCCGCACCGGGCAGCTTGAACTTCCGCCTGCTCGCCGCCTGGAACTACGACCTCATCATCGCCAGCGCGCCCGGTTCGCCAGTGCGAAACTTCTCGGGCCAGACAGGGCCGACGCCCGCGTTCGGCGATTTCAACTCCTCGCCCAAATGGTTGCTGAACTCGCTGCTGACCTACAGTGCGGGATCGTTCTCGACCACAGTGAACGTGCGCTACGTGGACTCGGGCAAGCTCAACACGTTGCGCATCGGTCCTGACGATCCGAACTACAGCCCGACCTTGCTGAACAGCATCAGCGACAACACGGTGGATTCCGCAACGTACGTGTCCCTGGCGATGACATACGGTTTCGACGTCGGCGACAGCACCGAGCTGGAAGTCTTCGGCGTGATCAACAATCTGCTGGACAAGGATCCACCCATCGCACCGGGCGGCGGCGGTGGCGGCGGTTCCAGCTATCCCACTAATCCCGCGTATTTCGACACTTTGGGTGCGCAGTACCGTGCAGGACTGCGGTTGAGGTTCTAAGAAAATGTCCGAGATCGTTACTCTCCATCAATTGCGGAAGCTGGTGTTCGGCGCGGGCTGCTCCGACCAGTGTGCCGGCGATATCGTCGCCCGGCAGGCTCGCTCGGTATTCGTCGTCACTTCGCCGCCGACGCGTGCGCTGGGCGACAAGATATACGCACAGCTTCGCGCGGCCGGGAGTCTCGTTACGATCTGGGACAGCGTCCAGGGCGAGCCGACGCTCCGCGATTTCCAGGCAGCCTTGGCGGCGGCGAAAGATGCAGGCACCGATGCCGTGATCGGATTGGGCGGCGGCAGTGCAATGGATGTGGCGAAGCTCGTTGCCGCGTTTCTGGATGGCCGACAGGAAGTGCATCAGGCTTTTGGAGTGGGCAATCTCGCCGGCAGGAGCGTCTATCTCGCATGCCTGCCCACCACCTCCGGGACGGGCAGCGAGGCGTCGCCGATCGCGATCCTGCTCGATGAAGCCGACGATCTGAAGAAGGGCGTCGTGAGTCCGCATCTCGTGCCCGATGCGGCGTTCGTGGATCCTCTTCTCACCATTTCGATGCCGGCTGCGATTACCGCGGCGACCGGCATCGATGCTTTCACTCACTGCGTCGAGGCTTATGCGAACCGCTTTGCGCATCCGATCATCGACACTTACGCGCTGCAAGGCATTCGCCTCATTGCACGCAGTCTCGAGAGAGCAGTGCGGGACGGCAACGACGTCGCTGCGCGATCGGATCTTTCGTTGGCGAGTCTTTACGGCGGAATGTGCCTGGGGCCTGTGAACACCGCCGCCGTCCACGCTTTGTCGTATCCGCTGGGTGGTGAATTCCATATTCCTCACGGCGTCTCGAATGCGCTCCTGCTGCCTCACGTCCTGGAATTCAATTTGTCTGCCGCGCCGGGTCGGTATGCGGATATCGCCGAAGCGCTCGGTGAGAGCAGGTCGGTGGAAGACCTGGAGACTGCGCTGCGCGGGCTGCAGAGAGTGCGCGATCTCTGCAAGCGCTGTGGGCTGCCGTCGAGCATGTCTGAATTCAATGTCCCGCAGTCGGCCGTGGACAGGATGGCCAAGGCTGCGATGACGGTAAAGCGCCTGCTGGACCGGAATCTTCGCGAAGTCACGGAGCAGGATGCACGCGATATCTACATGAAGGCGTTCTGATCCTCGCAATCCGGATGCCGTTTCGCCGATCGTTTCGTTACTCTTTTTTCTACATAGAGGCTGTCAATGGATCCTACCGCGCGTCTGCTCGCAACCGTCGAACTGCAAGCCCTGCTCATGGAGTACTGGCACGATGTGGACACCAACTGGGGGCGGCTCGCTCCGGATTACTACACCGAAGATGCGGTGTTCGAAGGTCCCGAGGCCAGTTATGTAGGTCCGGCGAAGATTCGCCAGTTCTACGAATGGCGTGTGTCGCGAGGCAAGCGCGTTGCTGTCCACGCCGTGAGTAATTTCAGAGCGAACTTCACGGACGAGAACCATGCGACTTGCACGTGGTACTTGTTGTTGTACGCGGCCGACGGAGTGCCTGTGCTGCCGACGCATCCGCCGATTTCGATCGGACTGGTGACGGATACCTGTGTGCGTGGCGCGGACGGGAAGTGGCTGTACAGCTATCGGAAGTTTGAAAACTGGTTTTTGGGTGGGACGCCGCCGACGAATCCCAAGTTGTAGTCGGGGCTTCGAGATTCCAAAACATCTTTGCTTCGCGGGCGCCATAGGTACCCGCGAAGCAAAGGAGGCAATCAAACGCCGCCCGAAATACTTATATTCGCGCCGTTGACGTAGGACGCAGCCGACGACGCCAGAAACAACACCGCCTCCGCCACTTCCATCGCAGTACCGGCCCGCGCCATCGGATTGTTCGGTATCGCCGCTTCCAGCCGACCCGGCCGATGCATCTCAGTATCGATAGGCCCAGGCGACACGGCGTTCACTCGAATGTTGTCTCTTCCCACCTCACGCGCCAGACCGACATTGAAGCTGTCGATCGCGCCCTTCGAGGCCGCATACCAAACGTACTCACCTGGCGAGCCGTAAAGAGCCGCACGCGACGAAACGAGCACGATGCTCCCACCCACACCGCCATGCTGCGTGGACATTCTAAGCACCGCCTCACGCGCGCAGATCATCGCTCCCAGGATGTTTACATTCAGAACCTCACGCAGCGTCGAGGTGGCCACGGTGTCCAGTCGAGAGTTCTTGCCGGTGATCGCGCAGTTGTTCACCAACGCAGACAAAGCACCCAGTTCGTCGTCGACCCGGGCGAACGCACTGAGGATCTGTGCTTCGTCCGCCATGTCCGCCTTGATCGCACAAACGCGTCGGCCTTGAGCGCGTACGTCGTTTGCTACCTGCTCGGCTGCTGCGTCATCGCGTGAATAAGTGAATGCGACATCGTACCCGCGTTGTGCGGCAAGGCGCACGATGGCAGCGCCAATCCCGCGGCTGCCGCCTGTTACCAACATCACTTGTATCGACATCTGAACTCCTGGAAATCATGCGTTTTGATCGCACCGGAAGTGCGTGTTGATGCGGGCGGACATGTGCGCGGAAAACTGTTCCCCACGTGCCGACGGGTGTAGTACCTTCGCTCAAAGCATCTTAGCGCACAGAAAATTCCCGAGTAAAATGATTGCGTACCGGACCTGCTTCTCCATCTTCGCGCTGCTGGCGCTCAGCCTGTCATCGCATGCGCATGAGAACGCACCGCCGTTGCGTGTGTACGGCAACACCACGACCATTGAACTCGCACCGGTGTTGCTTGCGTCCGATCGCGTGTATGCGGGTCGTTCGTCGGTGAGCAACGGCGGCATTCCGAATCTGTTCGTCGATGGCGAGGCGGACATTGCCACCAATGCGGAGACGCAGGCATTGCGGTTGTCCGCCGATCATCCGAATCTTCGAATCATTTTCACCGTGTCGGAGGGTTTCTATCGCATCGTGGCGCGACGCTCCGCTGGCATCGGCAAGCTGAGTGATTTGCGCGGCAAGCGCATCGCCACGATCCCGCGTACTTCCTCGGCGTACTACCTTCACAAAATGCTGGCCTCCGTCGGGCTCACCGAAGCGGATGTGACCATCGTTCCCATCTTCCCTTTGGATCGCATGCCGCCGGCATTGAAGAACGGTGAAGTGGACGCCGTGACCATCTGGGAGCCGGAAATCCAGAACGCGGCAGACCTGATCGGCGCCGACGCCATCGAGTTCCAGGATCGCTCGGTGTATCGGGAGTTGTTCAACCTGAACACCACCGCGGAGGCGCTGGCGGATCCGGAGCGTCGGTGTGCAATCGTCTCTTACGTCCGTTCGTTGGTGACGGCGTCGGAACGCATCAACAAGGAAAATCGCCAGGTGTTGCCGCTGGTCGCGAAGTCGGGCGGGTACGATGCGAAGTTGCTCGATCGCGTCTGGCATCACGAAGGCTACCCGGGCACGCTCGTCAAAGATCTTCTCGATGTGATGGTCGATGAAGAAGTGTGGGTGGCAAAGGAGCGCGACCGCACGCCACGCTCTCGTGAACAGCTTGCTTCATTGATCGATAGTTCGGTGCTGCAGGAAGCTGTCGCCAGCGACGGCCGCGAGTGCGTCGCGTTGCTTGCGTCAGCTCCGAAGAAGAGGGATGAGAATCTCGCCGCGCTCCAACAGCGTGTCGAGCAGCTTGCATTGAAGGTTGACGGCGTTGAAGCACTGCGTGCGGTCAAGCGTATTCAGTACGCATATGGCCAATACTTCGAAGCTGGCAAATGGAGCGACATTGCCGATCTGTTCGCCTCCAAGGGCACGGCGCGTGAAGGCGATACTTCAGTCAGCGGCAAGTCGGATCTGCGCAAGCATTGGTTGACCCGATTCGGCCAGGGCAAGTCCGGCCCGGTGGCAGGCCGACTGCATTCGACACTGTTCGTGTCGCCGGTCGTGACCATGGATCCGGATGCAAAGACCGTACGCGCGAGATGGCATGCATTGAACATGACCGGCGAATACGGCCGCTCGGCCAGCTGGGCCGGTGGCATCTACGAGAACGAATACATCAAGGAGGGCGGCGTCTGGAAGATCGGCAACGAACGCTACTATCCTCAATATGCGGGTCCCTACGAGACGGGCTGGCGAGACCTGGTGCGTGAAAGCGGCAAGACTCAGCCTGTTCCATATCACTACGATCCCACGCGTGCGGGCACTCCGATTCCGGAAGCAACAGCGCCTGCTTCCTCCAAACCGCTGACTTTCGACAAGCTCGCTGCGCGATTGGGTGAATTGAGATATCGCACCAAGCAGCTGAACGATGCCTCCGTGGTTCAGAACCTGCAGCACGCCTACGGTTTCTACTTCGACCGCAAGATGTGGGATGACGTTGCCGACCTGTTCGTCTCGACCGGCACGATGGAACTAGGGCAGCAGGGCGTGTATGTGGGCCGGGCGAATATCCGTCGCGCGCTCGAACAGTTCGGTCCACCGGGACTGCGCGATGACGAGGTCAACGATAACCTGCAATTGCAACCGGTCATAACCGTTGCGCCGGACGGTCGCAGTGCCAAGGCTCGCGGCACACAGTTGCGCATGACCGGCGTAAACCTCAAGGGCGCGCAGTGGGGCCTGGATGTTTACGAGAACACCTATGTGAAAGACATCGGTGTATGGCGTATTGCGTCCATGCGTGTCTATCCCCGCATGACCACCGACTATTACAAAGGCTGGGCCACCGACGCCGCAGTCGCCTTCGCGCCGAGTGCGCAATTCCCCGCGGATCGGCCTCCGAGCGCAGTCGTCGGCAGTTATCCGAAAGCCGGCGCCGTTCCCTTCGACTATGCGAGTCCTGTTGCGAAGCCTGTGGACATTCGCGCACGTGCCGTCGATCTGCGACCCCGGACAGCGATGGAACTGCAGGCGGCCGTCGAGAGCGCTGAGCGCAAAGTAATGGCTGCCGAGGCGTACGACGGCGCGGAGAATGTCTCCAACGCCTACGGCTATTACATCGACGAATTCCTCTGGAACGAAACCGCGGATCTGTTTTCGCTCAATGGCAAGAAAGAGCTGTCCTATATCGGTACCTATGTTGGCCGCGACCGGATACGCGATTCGATGGTCAAGCGTTATGGATTGAACGGCCGGCGCGCCAACTCGCTGGTCCTGCACCAGAAGACCCAGCCCGTCATCAGTGTCGCGGACGACGGTCTGTCCGCACGCATCCGCAGTCGCTTGTTCCAGATCAACAGCGCCACCGACGCGGATGGTTCATACATCTCGGGCATCTATGAAAACAGCATCGTCCGGGAGAACGGCGCATGGAAGATCAGCGCCATGGACCTGGATTACGTGTGGACCACGAGTTACACGGCAGGGTGGGCGAAAGTCAGCGCCAACGATGCACAGCGATTTGCGCCGCAGCCCACGTTTGCCAAGGAATATCCTCCCGATGGTCCGTTGCGGGGAGTGATTTACGCGCCTTTTCCCAAGATCGCCGAAACGGCGTTTCATTATCGAAACCCTGCGTCAGGGCGCGCGCCGCCGCTGCTGCTGCAATAGACGAACTGCTGCCCATGTCCAAACTGACGCCGTCATGTGCGCTTCCTAAATAGCAGGTCCATTCATGTATAGCCCATCCGACCCACGATCCACGCTCAAGACTGCTGGCGCAACAGCGCCGGCGCAGACCCCATACGCCGGCGATGCACAGGCCGAAGGCTTCTCGGCTGCCGAATACGTGAAGTTTCACGAGTTGCCTCCACAGGAAGACGTGAACGGCACACGTACCTGGTACAGCCGTGGACAGAACTTCGTCGTTGCTTATTCGGAAGCCGCCGCGGGTGCGGTTTTGTCGCGCTCCTCGCAGGTAGACGAGTACGTGCTTCTGCTCCCGGATGCGGCGACCACGGCCACGATCACGACGCCAACCGAATCGAAACAGGTTGCGGGATATTCGTTGATCATCGTTCCCCCGGGAGACAGCACGATTGCCGTATCGGGTGGAGTCATCGTCCGAGTATTCACTGCTCGCTCTCAAGATCTCACAGCACTCTGCAGCAACGCCCCGGCGTATGCGCACCAGCATTCGTACGTTCCGCCGTTCCAGGCATGGCCCGATCCACCTGCCGGTCATCGCATTCGCGCCTATAGCCTCGACGTGCCGCCGAAGGAAGGTCGCTTCGGGAGAATCTGGCGCTGCAGTGGACTGATGATCAATTTCCTGCCGCATGAACCCAATCCCCGGGATGTGACGCGCCTGTCGCCTCATCATCACGACGATTTCGAACAAGGTTCGCTGGCGCTGCAGGGCGCCTTTACGCATCACATCCGCTGGCCGTGGAAGGCGAACAGCAACCACTGGCGCAATGACGAACACGAGCATTGCCCGGCGCCGTCCCTGGCTGTGATTCCTCCGCCCGCCATTCACACGTCGGCGGCGACCCGGACCGATGGCAACCAGCTGGTGGACATTTTTTCGCCCCCGCGCATGGATTTCTCGAACATGGCGGGATGGGTGCTGAACGCCGCTGAGTATCCGATGCCTTGAAGGATTTCGATGAATTCACTTCCCTTAGCCGATCCGCCCATCGTTGACGCCCACGCGCACATCTTCAGGAGAGACATGCCTCTCGGAGAAGGCGCGTGGCTGCAGCCGGACTACGGATTCACGGCAGAACAGTATCTGCAGACACTGGACAAGCATGGCGTCCACTTTGGCGTGATCGCCGGCATCAGTATCTATGGCGATTACAACGATTACATGATCGAACAGTTGCGCATCCACAAACGGCTGCGCGGTACGGTGAATATTCCCCCGACGACTCATCGTTACGTATTGGATCGCATGAACGCCGACGGCATCGTCGGTGTACGCCTGCAATTGACGCGAAGAAAGGAATTGCCCGACCTGGCGGATGCGGACTATCGGCTGCTGTTGCGCCGGATCGCCGATCTCAACTGGCATGTGCATGTCGTCGTCGAAGGCCAGCATTGGCCGCCGCTGTTGAAGAAGCTCGAAGCCTCGGGAGTCAAGATCGTGATCGATCATTTCGGTCATCCGGATCCCGCGCAGGGCATCAACTGCCCCGGTTTTCAGGCTGTATTACGCTCGGTCGAGAAGGGACGCACCTGGGTGAAACTCTCGGCGGGATTCAGGCTCACGTGGTCCGAACCGGGCCGTAAGGAGGTCGATCCGCGAGCCGACGAGCTTGCCCGGCAGGCGGCGAAGCAGCTCGTTCAACACGCGGGCGCAGAGCGCTTGGTCTGGGGCAGCGATTGTCCATTCGTGGGCTACGAAGCAGCGGTTACTTACCAGGACACGTTGGACAGGTTCGCGCAGTGGGTGCCCGATCCCGCCACACGCCGCGCCATGTCGGCGACTGCGTTGAAGTTATATTTCAGTTGAGACGCTCCATGCCTGTTTCATTTCGTGAACGACTGCGCGCCGGCGAGCCCCTGGTCGGGACGTTCATCAAGACGCCCACGTTCCACACGGCAGAGGTCATCGGCGACGTGGGCTTCGACTTCATCGTCATCGACCAGGAGCACGGGCCTTTCGACAGGGTCGCCACGGACGCGGTGCTCGTTGGCGCTCGCGCAGCCGGCATTGCAGCGCTGGTTCGTGTGCGAACTTCCGCTGCCCACGACATGTTAGGTGCTCTGGATGACGGCGCGGATGGTGTGATCGTACCGCACGTGTCCACCGCTGAGATCGCTCGCTCGGTTGTCGGTGGCGCGCGTTACAGGGGAGGGCATCGCGGCTTCTCAAGTTCTCCTCGCGCAGGCCGCTATGGCGGAGCAAGCATCTGGGAGCATGTCGATCGCGGAGATGCGAACACCGCGGTGGTCGCAATGATCGAAGATCCGGAAGCCTTGTCGATCGTGGATTCGATTGCCGCGGTCGATGGCATCGACGCGTTGTTCATCGGCCGCGGCGACCTGACGGTTGCATTGAATGCACCGAGCCCGGATTCCCCACCGATCCGGGAGGCTGTCGAGCGTATTGCTGCCAGCGGTCGCGCACAGGGCAAGGCGCTGTGCGTGCACACCGGTCGCATCGATGCGGCGGAGATTGCCTGGATGCGTGGACTCGGCGTGACGG
The DNA here is from genome assembly GCA_040509875.1 of Steroidobacteraceae bacterium. Taxonomy (GTDB): domain Bacteria; phylum Pseudomonadota; class Gammaproteobacteria; order Steroidobacterales; family Steroidobacteraceae; genus Steroidobacter. The sequence continues at coordinate 69,948 of JBEVKB010000096.1, forward strand.
CATTCATCGTGTCATCCGACCAGGGATTGATGAGAACCGCCGCGACGAATGTTCTGTCGGAGTTCAAGAAACACGCGTTCGTGGGTGGAGTACGCTGATGCGTAAGAATTCACGAAAGGTCATCATCACCTGTGCGCCGACGGGGTCGATTCATACGCCGTCGATGTCGCCGTACTTGCCTGTAACTCCGGACGAGATTGCGCAAGCCGCCATCGAGGCGGCAGAGGCGGGTGCGTCGATTCTTCATCTGCATGCCCGCGATCCAAAGGACGGCAGCCCGAGTCCCACCGCCGAGCACTTCATGTCGTTCCTCCCACGCGTCAAGGCGGCGACGAATGCTGTGATCAACATCTCCACCGGCGGCAGCGCCACGATGTCGCTCGATGCACGCCTCGAAGGTGCGAAGGCAGCGCGGCCGGAGTTGTGTTCGCTGAACATGGGCCCGTTGATTTTCGACTTCAGCGCTGCGGCCGCGAAGGTGGAGAATTGGAAGCACGAGTGGGAGCGACCTTACGTCGAAGGCGCGCGCAATCGGATCATGTACAACGACAACGGCTATATCGAGCGCATCATGCGCGAGATCGGCCAGGCGTTCGGCACGCGTTTCGAGTTCGAGTGCTATGACATCGGTCATCTCTATACGCTGGCGCATTTCGTCGAACGCAAGCTGGTGAAGCCGCCGTTCCTGATCCAGGGCGTGTTCGGCATTCTCGGCGGCATCGGTTCGGACCCACGAAATCTCGCGCACATGGTGACCATCGCCGACACCCTGTTCGGCGACGACTACGTTTTCTCGGCGTTCGCCGCCGGTCGCAATCAGTTGCCGTTCTGCCTGCAGAGCGCGCTGCTTGGAGGCAACGTTCGCGTTGGTCTGGAGGACAGCCTGTATATCGGGCCGGGCCAGCTCGCGCGATCGAATGCGGACCAGGTGCGGAAGATCCGCTCGATGCTCGAGGAGCTGGGGCTGGAGATTGCTACGCCGGATGAAGCAAGAGCCATGCTTGCGTTGAAGGGGCCGGAAGGTCTGGGATTCTGACGTCCGGAGCGCGGACGCGCGGAGCGCCCTCACCGGCGCGAAGACGCGCCGGTGAGGGAGGAACGGTGCATTCGCGCTAACCGACAATTGTCCCTCGACACTGCTCGAAAGATAACCGATGCGCAGATTCGGCCGAATCGAGCGCTCACTCCATTCTCACCCGTTTCCACAACTGTACCTTCAGTCACTTCTTTGTAGGCATTCGCCTGCTTAGCATCCTGGCCCGTTGAGATCACGCGCTACAGGATGTTGAGCCGCGCTACTGCGCCAGCAGTTTGGTGAGCTGTTCAATCGGAATGACAGCGTCCCCCCCGGCTTCAGCCGAATACGATTCCATAGCCCATGATGACTCCCGCCGACGGCAGATTCTTTCAGCTCGCCGGAAGGCAACGCGCCGGCGCGTCGTTATCGGCAGACCGCATCATTCACCTGGACGCTCGATTCTCGCGTGCGGGCATATGGAGCGGGGTGAGTGAGCTACTGGAGGAGGCTTACCTGGATCTCGACCGACAGGGCAAGCGCAAGCTCGTCGATGCATATAGCTATGAGCTGCACATGGCGATGCCGGAGATTCCGCTCAATTATGCCTGCCGGGCCGATTTCGTTATCGGTGCGGAAGGCACACGGATTCTTCCGCCGGATCGTGCCTTCCGGATCGTCAGTGGACTGGTGTCCTTCGTGCAGTGTTGGAAGACGCTGCATGGATCGCAGTCGTGGATCGTCGTCGTGCGCAATTTCTTCGCGGCACGACATCTGGCGAGCCGGTTTTTCACGGAGCTGGCACGGCGCCTGAGCGATCTCAACCTGATCGTCTATGTCGAGATGAGCATGAGTGCCGACTTGACTGGCGCTGGCATGTTGGACGTCACTGAGGAAGTCGATGGCCTGAATCTGCCTCGCCTGGAGCAGGCGCTGTTGACCGACGATGAATGTGCTCACCTCGAAAACACTGCAACCGAGAACTCTGAAACGGGTGATGGACAACACCGGCTGCATCGCTCGGCACTGCTCTATAACTCCGCGCAGGTCTACGTGCTTCTCGGCAGGCACGAGCAGGCGCTAGCGTCGTACGAACAGGCCATTGCAATGGACCCGCATTATTCCGAGTACTACAACGAGTCCGCGAACCTGCTGCAGCAGCTTGACCGGTATGAGGCGGCGATCGCCAACTATGACAAGGCAATCCAGTACAGCGCTCCATACCCAGAGGTCTATTACAACAAGGCCATCTGTCATAGCAGGATGGGGCAACTGCAACTGGCGCTCGAAGCCTTCGAACACAGCGAGGAGTTGGATCCGCTGCAGCCGCAGCTTTATCTATCGCGTGCGGAAATATTGGATGAGCTGTGCCGCACTGACGATGCGTACGCCGACTATTCCAAGGCGATCGAACTTGAGCCGGACTCGATTACTGCCCGCGTCAATCGAGCGGTGCTTTGTTATAGCCGCGCCGACTTCGAGCAGGCGCTGGCGGACATGACCCACGTCATTGCCATCGATCCGGATGAAACTCGTCACTATGAGAATAGGGCTGCTATTTACGAGGCGCTCGGGCATGCAGAGCTCGCGGCGCTTGATCATCGGAAGGCCGATGAGGTGCGGTCGGTGGCTTGATTTGCTTCGCGTGAATAACGCAGCCGCGACCGGGTCTTACGGATTCGCAGGCAGCGCTTTCACAATCGACACAAAAATAATCGGCACGATGAAAATCGCGATCATCACCCACGACATGAATCCGTAGCCCTTCGCGATCAGATCGACCAATCCGATGCCGCGCGCGCAAGGTTGCCGAGGATCCGCCAGCCGAACTTCGACAGGCTGCTCAGTCCCAGGAACACGACGATCGGTATCGAGACGGCGGCAGCTGGGTCGCTGTTCAGAGATTCGCGGCGGGCGGCTACTTACGGAGCTTCGACGTAGTAGCCGCGCGCCTGCAGCTTTGCGATATAACCGTCTACACGTAACAGTTGCGATATAGGCAGAACCGCGAACGTAACCTCGTTGCGTGCCAGTGCCGCTTCCGCCTTTTCCAGCCACAGCGATTCCACTCTCTGCAGTACGTCCTGTAAGCCGCGGTCCTGCACGATCGGCGAATTCAGAATCGCCGAACCGCAGGCGCCGAATTGGTCCGGGTACGGCAACCGGCGCAGAGCGTCGACATCCCCGATAGCCCATGCAGTAGCGCGCGCACGCATGGCGTCCAGGTCGGTTTCGAGCCGGTCGAGTGTCTTCGTAAAGCAGTCGATGTCCTGCAGCGGGGATTTCTTGAATTGCCTGATGGCCTGGCCGGGCTTGTCGATCTCAATTTCAAGGGTGGGTTCGATGAGTTCGACCTTGTGGCTCTTGGCAATCTTCTTCACCACCGGCAGCACGTCGCTGCGCGTCGTCAATGCGGATTTCTGGATCGCCTTTTCGTACAGTTCCGCGGCCGCGAAGATCGGGCGCCATTTTTCGATGCCCTCGTCGCGTCCAATATAGCGTGCCTTCAACACCAGCCAGCGTGCGTACAGATCGGGCGGTAGTACGTCCTGCAGCTTCGCGCCGTCCGGATTCTTGCGTGCGCCCAACATCGACGGTAACAGCGTCATGCCTTTGAAAAAGCCGATGCCGGCATCGACTTTGGGAACTGATAACAATGCCTGCGATTCTGCAACGGCGGATTCCACCGATCGCGAACGCCACGACATTTTCTTCGGCAGGGGTTGCAGCGAACCCAGTACCCACATGACGTGGCCGTTCTTGCTGATCTTCCACAAGCCGGGGCCGGGCTGTTCGCCACTGACCGTGACTTCTTCGATGGTGCCGGAAGTCGATTCGACAGTCTCTGCCGCGGCAGGCGCGGAGTCGGTTATCGGTACTTGTTGAGCCAGTGCGGCTGTAGCAGCGACCAAGAGAAGGACCAGAGCGGGCCAGCGCATGATGATGACAGTTCCTATCCGATGTGGTCAGGCATCGGACATCCGCTGCCAGTGCGCGTTCAGTATATTTCGTACGCCGATCCGGCATTGAACGCATGCGGGATTGCGCACTCTAAATCGCGGCATATCATTCGGGCGGGCGTCCAGTCTTGCCCGATCCCAACCAATCTCGAGGGTAACCACGATGCTCGATCCGAAATTGCTTCTGGACCAGATTCTCGGCGGCGGTGCGTCGGGTGGAGGGCAGGGTGGCTTCGGAGGAGGGCTGCGCAACGCCGGGCAGCAGTTCAAGAACCGGTTGGATCAGACGAGTGGCAGCGGCGCCTTCGCGGGCGGTGCTGCGGTGGGTGGATTGCTTGGCATGCTCCTGGGCGGCAAGGGCATGCGAAAAGCGGCGGGCGGGGTGCTCGGCTACGGTGGGGCCGCCGCCATCGGTGCGCTGGCGCTGCGTGCTTATCAGAATTATCAAGAGGGCAAGGCGGCGCAAGGCGCCACGCCCATGAGTCCGTCACAGCTTGCCGAAATTCCCCAAGCTGCGTTGCCTCACGCCAAGCCGGCGACGGACGGCAGTGCCTTCGAATTAGTGCTCATCCGCGCCATGGTGGGCGCCGCCAAGGCCGATGGGCATATCGACGCTGACGAGCAACGGCGACTGTTCAGTGAAGTCGAGCGTATGGGACTCGACGCGGAATCCAAAGCGTACGTATTCGACCTGCTCACGAAGCCGGTGGACCTGGAGGGCGTCGCGCGTTGTGTTGCGAGCCAGGAGCAGGGCGCCGAGCTGTATCTCGCCGCACGGCTGGCGATCGATCCCAACGAACCATCCGAGCGTGCGTACCTGGATGCGCTGGCCTCGCGATTGGAGCTGCCCGCTGATCTGCGGACGCACCTCGATGCGCAGGCGACGAGTGGCTAAGCGGATCGAAAAGGTGCAGTCGAGCCCATCGTAGCGGTTGGTTTCGATTCGTCTGCACGTAAGGTAGGATGGCGGCGAGCGAATTGCGTCTCGCCTTTGTATTTCAGCGCGGACATATCTCCTGGCCGCGCGCCTCCCAGTGAACAAGTTCAACGATTCCTCCGCGGCAACGCCTTCCGGCGTGCCGTCAAAACCCAACCCCAATGTCGTTCACCTCGCGCTGGCGGTAGGCGGATTCGCCATCGGCACCACCGAATTCGCCACCATGAGCCTGCTGCCGTTCATGGCAAAGGATCTCGGTGTCGATGTCCCCACCTGCGGTGAAATCATCAGCGCTTATGCGTTGGGCGTCGTGGTCGGCGCGCCTCTCATTGCAGTGGCCTCGGCGCGGATTCCTCGAAGGCAGCTATTGATCGGTCTCATGCTGGTCTTCGGGTTGGCGAACGGACTCTCCGCGCTCGCACCCAGCTTCGGATGGATGATGTTGTTCCGCTTCCTGAGCGGCCTGCCGCACGGTGCCTATTTTGGAATCGCGGGACTGGTGGCAGCTTCGGTTGTTCCGCACGATCGACGGACTGCAGCGGTCGGTCGCGTCATGCTGGGATTGACTGTCGCGACCATCGTCGGCGTACCGCTTGCCAACCTGTTAGGCCAACTGATCGGTTGGCGATGGGGTTTTCTCATCGTCGCCGTCCTGGCGTTCGCAACTGCGCTCCTCGTCGCGTTGTTTGCGCCTCGCGACCGTGCTCATGCAGGCGCAAGCCCATTACGAGAGTTGAGCGCACTGGCGAAACCGCAGGTGTGGTTGACGCTAGGGATCGGCGCTGTCGGCTTCGGCGGAGTCTTCGCTGTCTACACCTACATGGCTTCGACTCTGATTCATGTCACCGGCGCTGCGCCGGGCGCACTCCCGTTCGTCTTCGCGTTTTTCGGCGTGGGAATGACGTTGGGTAATCTCATCGTGCCGCGTTTCGCCGATCGGGCATTGATGCCGACTGCGGCGGCTGCGCTCGTGTGGTCGGCGGGAATGCTTGCGCTCTATCCGATCGCTGCCCATAACCTCATCGCCGTCTCTTTCAACATCTTAGGCATCGGCCTCGGCTGTGCGCTGGCGGTGGTCTTGCAGACGCGCCTGATGGATGTGGCAGGCGAGGCCCAAGCGCTCGCCGCAGCACTCAACCACTCTGCCTTCAATACGGCAAATGCCCTCGGACCGTGGCTCGGCGGAATGGCGATCGCCGCTGGCTACGGCTGGACTTCGACAGGGTGGGTGGGATGTGCCCTGGCCCTGGGAGGCCTCCTCATCTGGTTCATTTCCTGGCGCGCGTCGATGATTGATGGCACAGCATCGAAGACGGCTGAGGCGGTGAGCTGACTTAGGAGTGAGCGCGACGACGTACGATCAACCGGGCTCGTCTGAACTGAGCCCCAGTACTTCCTGAATCGTCGTCGCAGTGAGCAGGCGTTCGCCGATGAGGTCGAGTTCGGCAATGGAAGCCTGCGCGAGTTGACGTTGCACTGCGTCGGTCGGTGGTCCAAATCGCAGAGTGAGCAGCCGGACGACCAGAGCGATGCGACCCTGCGCTTCGCCCCGTGCCTCTCCTGCTGCCTCACCCTGCGCGACATAGTGCTTGGCGAAATCGCTCTGGTACTCGTACTTGTTCATGTCCATGCTTTGGAACTCCCGAAGTGCAGCCTCACTCAACGAGGTCATGGTGAGGTCAATGTATAACT
>JBEVKB010000097.1:0-11082 GCA_040509875.1 Steroidobacteraceae bacterium
CTCGCCGTCGCGATCCCGGCTTTGTTCGGCTACAACTGGCTGAACACCAGCATCAAGGAAATCAACGCGGACATGCGCGTGTTCGTCGACGAGTTCGTGACGCGGATCGCCGAACACTACAGCTGATCGCCGACCGATCACGAGAGAAACAGCATGAGCGCATCCGCCGAAGAAAAAGACGTCTACGACGACATCAACATCACGCCGATGCTGGATCTCGCGTACGTGCTGCTGGTGATCTTCATCATCATGACCACGGCGTCGGTGCAGGGCATCGCGGTGAACCTGCCTAAGGCGAGCGCGACACCATCGATCGCCAAGCCCAAGACCAAGGCGATTTCCATCACCGCCGACGGCACCATCTATCTCGATACCTATCCGGTGACGATGCCTGAGCTCGAGCGTTTGCTGACCCAGTATCGCGCGGCCGATCCCGAGCTGCCGGTGATCATCAAAGCGGACTCCACCATCCAGTACCAGAAAGTGGTGGATGTGCTGGACCTCGTCGGTAGGCTCGAGATCACGCAGCTCGGTCTAGTGACCCAGCGCGTCGTGAAGTAAGCAGTGGCCGACGAACCGCAGTCGCGCCGGAGATTCGTGCCGCTCATGGTCGGCGCGCTGATCGTGTTGCTGGTGGCGGCGGGTTTGATCTGGGTGGTGAAGGGCCTGATGCAGGACAAGCCCGACAAGCCGCAGCGTGCGGTGGCGCAGGTGATCAAGATCGTGCGGCCACCGCCGCCGCCGCCCGAACCGCCACCACCACCGCCGCCACCGGAAGAGAAGATCGAAGAGCCGTTGCCGCAGGAGACGCCTGAAGAAGCGCCACCGGAGGAAGCAGCGCCCGCCGAATCGTTGGGCTTGGATGCTGAAGGCGTTGCCGGTGCGGATGGCTTCGGACTCGCAGCTCGCAAAGGTGGACGCGACCTGGTGGGAACCAACGCGGGCGCCTTCGCCTGGTACACCTCGATGCTCAAAGACAGCATCGTCGGCGTGCTGTCGGAGGACGAACGCATCCGTCGCGGCAGCTACCAGGTCACCGTCAGGGTGTGGCTCACGCGCACCGGCGATGTCGAGAAAATCAAGCTGGCGAGCACGTCCGGCAATCGCGAGCTCGACCAGGCCATCGAGCGTTCGCTGGAAAAGATGGGGCGCGTGCGCGAAGCGCCGCCGCTGGAAATGCCGCAGCCGGTCACGTTGAAGATCCTCTCGCGAGGATAGCGTCAGAGCAGGATGGAGCGATGAGATGTTGAAGATGACGACCCGAAACTCCGTGCGCGCCGCTATCGCGTTGACGCTGGCTATGGCCTGCGTTCCCGCCATTGCGCAGAGCGCGTCGGAGGCCAGCTCGCTCGAGGAAGTGCGCAACACCGTGATCAACCTGCTCGATGCGCTCGTGCAGAAAGGCGTGATGACGCGTGAACAAGCTGCAGCCATGGTCGCTTCGGCGCAAAGCAAAGCAGCGGCCACGGCAAAGGCGAGGGCGGATACGGAAGCTGCCGAAGCCGGCGCGGTCCGGGTGACTCACGTGCCGGAAATCGTGAAGCAGGAAATCGAGAAGAAAGTGCGCGCGGACCTGAAAGACCAGGTCACGCGTGACGTGATTGCGAAGGCGCAGAAGGATGGCTGGGGCGTGCCGGGCGCATTGCCCGATTGGATCGAGAATGTGCGTGTCTACGGCGACGTTCGTGCACGCAGCGAAGGCGCCGACTACGCCGACGACAACGCGCTCAACACTTATCTCGATTTCAACACGGTAAACGACAGCGGCGGCATCGGGCGCGCAGGTGCTGACGCTCTGCTGAATACATCGGTGGATCGCAATCGCCTGGTGGGCCGGGTCCGCACCGGCGTGATGGCGCAGCTGGGTAATGCATTCGCGCTCGACCTGCGGCTGGCCAGCGGCAACATCCGATCGCCGGTGTCGACCAACCAGACGCTGGGCAACTATGGCGATCGCTGGGATGTCAGCGTAGACAAGGCCGCCATCCTGTGGAATCCCATCAACGCCAAGCACAATCGCGAATTCGACCTGCGCGCCGGACGCTTCGCCAATCCGTTCGTAGGTACGAGCGAGCTCATATGGGATAACGACCTCACGTTCGAAGGCCTAGCCGCGACCTACGCGATGGACCTGTTCGGCAACGACCCCTCGCGCATGGAGCGTGGCGTGTTCCTGACGGTGGGTGCGTTCCCGCTGCAGGAAGTGGAACTGTCCACGGATGACAAGTGGCTCTACGGCGGCCAACTCGGCGTGGAGTTCACGATGGGAGCTGCCTCGCGGCTGCGCATTGCGGCTGGATATTTCCAGTACGACAACATCACCGGTGTGCGCAACAGCTTCGACAGCACGCTCACCGATTTCACGGCGCCGCGCTTCCTGCAGAAGGGCAACTCGCTCTTCGACATTCGCAACGACGCGGATACCTCGACCAACCTGTTCGCGCTGGCAGGCGAGTACAAACTCGTGAACGGCAGCATCTGGCTCGACCTGGGCTTCGGCGCAACTCACGTGATGGTTGGCGGCGAGTATGTGAAGAACATCGGCTGGGACCGCGACGATGTCTTTGCAGCGACGGGCGCAGTGGAGCCTGACGGCAGCGCGCTACGTGAACGCACGCAAGGTTACGACGTCGGCGTCACCGTCGGACATCCGGAAGTCACGGCATTGTGGGATTGGCGCGCGTTCCTGCTTTATCGTTACCTGGAACGCGATGCGGTGCTGGACGCATTCACCGATTCGGATTTCCATCTCGGCGGCACCGATACGAAGGGCTACCAGGTGGGCGTCGATCTCGGCCTGTCGAAAGGCGCCTGGCTGCGTTTGCGTTACCTCACGGCGAATGAAATCGACGGACCGCCGCTGGGCATCGATGTCTGGCAGGTGGACTTGAATGGCCGCTTCTGAACGATACGGTGCAAGCATGCAGCAAGTGAGCAGTATCCGCGCGTGGCCCGTTGCCCTGCTGGCGATCGTCGCGCTACCGGCGATGGCGCAGGTGGAACGCAGCGGCGGCAAAGCCGATGTGCGAGTTATGCAGCAGTTACAGCAGGTGACCAGCGAACGCGCATCTTTGCAGGCGGAGAACGGGAAGCTTCAACAGGAAATCGAGCAGCTCAAGAAAGACAACGCGAAGTTGACCGCTGCCAAGGGGACGCTGGAAGGGCGCGCCAAGGCACTCGAAATCGCGGCGAATCGCGGCGACGACAGTGGTAAGCAGGCGCAGGAGCAGTTGGAGAAGACGCGCACGCAACTCCAGGAGCTGGTGGCGAAGTTTCGCGAGACTGCCCAGGCGCTGCGGGATGTCGAAGCCGAGCGTTCGGCTGCAAGGAGTCAGGCGGGTGCGCGCGAACGCGATCTCAATGTCTGCATCGATCGCAACGCCGGCTTGTATAACTTGAATGCCGAGGTTCTCGATCGCATGGAGCACGGCGGCCTCTGGTCGTCGCTGGCCGAGCGCGAGCCGTTCACCAAGCTCAAGCGCGTCGAACTCGAGAATATGGCCGATGAGTACAAGTTTCGCGCGAACGAATTGCGCATCGAACAGCAACAGGCGAAGTCCGCGCGATAGGGAAATGCGGCTGCAATGTGGCGCAGGTAGCTTGCGCAGAATGATACGCACACACTCGAGGAAGATCACGTGGATCGATCGCTGCTAAGCGGGCGCAGTCAGCAGCGCCTGATCGAACTACATCGTTTCGCCAACAGCGCGATTCAGGAACTGAATCAGCATCACAGCCTGTTGATCGGTGCGCTGAGGAGCTGCGACAGCGCGACTCAGAAGGCGATGTTGGAGGAGCATCGGTCGCGGGCGGCGAGTGCGGTGGAGTCGCTGGTGAGGCTGGGAACGTTCTTGGAACACTGCCGGATTGCTTCGACGGCCACACAGTCTGCGACGTAGCTCTGGGCTTCGCCGGGCGCCTGCGGCGCAAGGGGTTCTCGCGCCGCAGGAGCACGCGAAGAAAAATCTTCCGACGTTGACCAATCAACATAACGTATGACATATCGCCGACTTTCCGCAGCCACTGCGTAGCGCAATCGTCCAGCAGGATTGCCATCCCCATGTCAACGCCCGACAACGCCTGATTCATCTCCCGCGCCCATGCTCTCCTGACAATAACAGGAGACACTCCATGCGAGATTGCAAAAGAAGACAGGCAGCACTCCTGCTCACCCTGTCGTTCGCCGCCTGGCACGCCCACGCCGCCTGCAGCTTCGATCCACCGCCCGACGCAGGCAAAACGGACTTGCGTATCGATTGCAGCGCTGACGCCTCATCAGCGGCAGCAACTGCGCAAGGCGTCACGACAGTGCCGCTGCCGACCGCAGTATGGTTGCTTGGCTCCGGACTGATCGGACTTGCGGGGGTGGCGCGTCGTCGCGGCAACTCCTAGAGACGACAGTTCGAAATCGAAGCATCGCCGTTGCGGATTTGAAATTTGCAAGCGGTGAGATGAAGAAAAAATAGTCATCCCGGCAACGGGACAGCGGAGGCCATTCACGGCGCTCCGCCGGGGGTGCTGGCGTCACCTCGTAACCAAACCGTCAAAGTACTGTCACCTGATTGACCGAGTATCCCCTGCGTCGCGTTCGCAGCGACATAAGAACAACGGGGAAACACGATGGATAGCCGCAAGCAGGCCGTATCGATCCGCATGAATGCGGCTGACATACGCAACGTCAAGATACTGGCCGAGCGGCTCGGCGTCAGGGATTCGGACGTGATCCGCGTGGCGGTGAAGATCATGCTCGGACGGTTCGCGCCGCTCTACAACCTGCAGGTGCGCGGCAAGAGCCTGGTGCCGGTGTTCGTCGAATCGGGCACCGACCTGTTCCGCTACTTCGAACTCGACGCCGTCAGGCTCGATTCCATCATCAACGACGGCGCCGACAGCGGCGCACGCGTCGATGCCGACGACATCCAGCTCATCGCCATGAGCGGCATTCAGCAGTCCTACGCCAAGTTACGCCTGTCCAGCATCGGCAATGGCAGGAACGGCGCCGACAAGGTCGGCGAGGAAGAGCTCGGCAGCACCTTACGTCGCTATCTCTACGAAAAGTACGTTTATCGCAGCAATGGCGGGCATCGGTCGCCCGCGGCAATGGAGTCTCATCATGAAGGTTAAATCGTCGAAATTCTTCAATCGTTTCAAAGCCACTCTGTGCGTGGCGCTACTCGCGGGCTCTGCCACCCTGTCGAGCGGTGCGCATGCCGAATATGTCGCGGGCGAAACGCCGAACTGGCAGGGAGCGCCGCTGACTTCCTATGTGCAAGGCAGTCCGTCCGCCTCGCTCAACCAGTCCATCGTCGTTCGCGGCACCAGCCTCATCGTCAACCAGCTCGACCTGCCGAGCGCCGGCGTGCTCACCATCCGCTTGTCGGATATCAAGTGGCCGGACGCATTGTCGGCGTTGAGTTTCCTGGTCACCGACCTGGACAACACCTGGAACACGCTCAACGGCGCCGGCGACCTGCTGGTGAACGTGACGGGTCCGACGCAGTTGTTCGCGGCCGTCTTTGCCCGCAGCGTCGATGACAACTCGTTCGGCTTGTACAACCTGCGCGCCGATTTCTCACCTGTGCCGCTGCCCGCCGCGATGTGGCTGCTGTTGTCCGGTCTTGGCGGACTCGGCTTGATGCGTCGTCGCTCGTCCGAATCGAAGTAACCAATACAACTTCCCGGTCGTGTGGGCGCAGCGCGGTGCAAGCCGTTCTGCGCCCACATTGCTAACCCGACCCTGTATTTCATTTGTCATACGTTTAGTTGCCAAGAGACTGTCATGTCCAACAGATACCCTGCCGTCGCCTGGCTGTTCCTGCTGTTCGCAAGCACGGTGGTCCACGGCACAGAGAAAGAGATCTATCGCATCCAGCCGGGGGACGTATTGATGGTGTCGGTGTGGAAGGAGAGCGACCTGCAGTCCGAAGTGCTGGTGCGCTCCGACGGGGGCATCTCGTTCCCGCTCGCCGGTGAACTGGAGGCTGCCGGCCACACTGTCGAGGACGTGCGCACCGCCATCAGCAAACGCATCCGCGAATACGTTCCGGACGCGGTGGTTGCAGTCGCCATCAAGGAGATCGGCGGCAATCGCATCTATGTCATCGGCAAGGTGAATCGTCCGGGTGAATTCATGTTCCGCGGTCCTATCGATGTAATGCAGGCGCTGAGCCTGGCAGGTGGCGCAACCTCGTTTGCCGCTGTCAGCGACATTCATATCCTGCGTCGTGAGAACGGCGGCCAGCAGCAGGCCATTGCGTTTCATTTTCCCGAAGTCGAAAGCGGTCGCAAGCTGGAACAGAACATCCTGCTGCGCAGTGGCGACACGGTCGTCGTGCCTTGATTCATGACGCCAGCGTCTGCCAAGCAGTGTTCCATGGTCGCGTGCGCGGGGCTGTTCGCCATTGCGCCGGATGCGTGGACGGCGCAATGGCTGGTCGCGCCGACGGGATCCGTCGTCGCCGACTACACCGATAATCCGCGCCTGCTGGCGGACTCTTCTTTCTCGACCATCGGCCGGGTGAGCGAATTGTCGGCCAGCATCCGGCGTCGCTCGGAAACCAGCGATTTCACGCTGACGCCGCGACTGCATTCGGCGCGTTACACCGATGACGACGCGCTCGGCAGCGACGATCAATATCTCAACGCCGGCTGGCAAGTCGTCACCGAGCGCTCGCAGTGGGCCGCCAGCGCCGGATTCGTTCGCGACACCACGCTCACCAGCGAATTGCAGCTCACCGGCATCGTGCAGTCCAATCGTCGTCACGAAGGCATCACCGTGTCGGCCGGTCCGACGTTCACTTTGAACGAACGCGCCAACGTCGGAGTGCAGGCCTTCTGGATCGATAACCACTATGTCGATGCCGCGTCCGTCGGACTGGTCGACTACGAATATCGTGCGCTGTCGCTGAACTCCACTTATATATGGTCGGACCAGAGCGAGCTGACCTTCAAATTGCAGGGCGGCAGGTTGCACGTGCCGGTCTTTGCAGCGGCCGACAAACAGGATGCTTCGTTGCGCCTGGGTTGGAAGTACCAACCGGCGCCACTGTGGACCGTCGATCTGTCGGCGGGGCCTTCGTTCGTTCGCTCCGAAACCAGCAGCGATCACGGCGCAGTGTTCGCGCTTGCGACCAGCCGTCGCGGCGAGCATTGGACATTGACTGCGTCGGCGGGACGCGATCTCACGCCCACCGGCCGCGGCGTCGTGACGAGAGGCGATCAAGTATCGCTCGCACTGGATTGCCAGATCGCCGAACACCTTGCCGGTCGCGTGTCTCTCGCCGGAAATCGGAATCAAGACCTGCTCACCGAAGCCGGCGCTGCGCCCCAGACGGTTGAATACGGTCGCGTCGAACTCGGACTGAACTGGCAGTTCTCGGAGTACTGGACGCTGTCCTTCGCCGTTAGCGGCGCCACCCTCGATTACGAATCCGGCGCGGATGCCGCCGCCAGCTATCGAACTTATCTCGGTCTCCTCTGGAATGGTCGGCCTCGTTTCCTATGACAGCCAAAGCATCGAACACGATTGCGGATTTCTTCGCCAGCGCCCGGACGCGACGCGTGCCTGCGCTGGTCACCGCCGTCGTCATATTGCTGATTGCGATCGTCGCGGCCATCGCCTGGCCGCCGACTTATCGTTCGACGGGCACCATTCTCATCGAACAGCAGGAGGTGCCCGTGGACCTGGTGCGCTCGATGATTTCCAGCTACGCCGACCAGCGCATCCAGGTGATCACGCAGCGGGTCATGAGCAGCGAGAACCTGATGCGCATCATCGACCGGTACGGCTTGTACGCCGACCGCCGGCACAAGGACACGCGCGAGGCGCTCATCAACGGCATGCGCGGCGATATCGACTTCCGCATGATCAGCGCCGACGTGGTCGATCCGCGCGTCGGCCGTCCGACCAAGGCCACCATCGCGTTCTCCGTGAGTTACGACAATCACTCGCCGGTGCTGGCCACCAAGGTGGCGAACGAACTCACCACGCTGTACTTGAACGAGAACCTCGCCAGCCGCAAGCAACTCTCCAACGACACCGCGAGCTTTCTCACCGACGAAGCGGAGCGGGTGAGCAAGCAGATCGCCGAACTCGACGCGGGGCTTGCGGCCTTCAAGGGCAAGCACGTCAACAATACGCCCGACCTCAATCCGCTGAACATGTCGTTGATGACGCGTGCGGAAGAGGAGTTGCGCGAGACCGAGACGCGGATCAGGTCGCTCGACCAGCAGATCGTCTATCTCGAAGCGCAACTGGCGCAGCTCACGCCGGGATCGCAGATCTACACGTCGACGGGCGAACGCATCCTGTCGTCGCCCGACCGGCTCAAGATGCTGAAGTCCGAGTTCGCGCGCGCCAGCGCGATCTATGCGCCGTCTCATCCCGACATCGTTCGCATGAAGAACGAGATCGCGGGACTGGAACGCGAAGTGGGCAAGGTGGCGACCGGCAACGATCTCGTGCGGCAGCTGGAAGAGGCGCAGAGCCAACTCGCCGTCGCGCGAGAGAAATATGCCGATGGTCATCCCGATGTATTGCGGCTCGAACGGTTGGCGAAGTCGCTGCAGGAGGCATCCGACGCCGCGCCGGCAGTCGAGACCAGCAAGGAAGACGCCGACAATCCTGCCTACATACAGGTGAGCGGGCAACGCGAGGCGTCGATCAACGAACGCGCATCGCTACGGCAAAAGCAGGCAACGCTGCGGCAACGGATCGTAGACTATGAATTGCGCCTGTCGCAGTCCCCGCAGATCGAGCGCGAATACAGCGCATTGGTGCGCGACCTCGACAATGCGCAGCTCAAGTATCGCGAAGTGCGGCAGAAGCAGATGGAAGCCACGCTCGGCCAGAACCTGGAGAGCGAGCGCAAGGGCGAGCGCTTCACCTTGATCGAACCGCCCATGCTGCCGGAGCAGCCTTCGAGTCCCAATCGTCGCGTCATCCTGGCGTTCGGCCTGATGCTCGCTGTCGGCGGCGCTATCGGGTTGATCGCGTTGCTGGAGACGTTGGACAGCAGCGTGCGTGGACGCAACGATCTCGTCGCGCTGCTGAAAATACCGCCGCTTGCGGTGGTGCCGTGGGTCGTCACCGATCACGAACGAACGCTGCATGCGAAGCGACGCCGGCTCGCCGCGGCAGGCGTGTTCGCCAGCATCGTGCTGGCGGTAATGGCCACTCATTTCTTCTACCGGCCATTGGATGTGCTGTGGCAAGTCGCCCTGCGCAGGCTCGGCGCGTGAGGCACCCATCGTGAAGAGCCTGCAAGGACATGACCTGTCGCGGACGTCCGAGGACGCGGCCAATGACCATTCAGCCGTGGAGCTGTCATCCGTTCGCGCCATTCCCATCGAGGGACCGCAGCGGCAGACGCGCATGGTGGAAGTCAGCACCGCGTTGCTCGATCAACAAAGAGTGCTGCGTCCCGGTGCCGGCGGTGCGGCCGGCGCGGCCTGGAAGATGCTGCGAACCCAGGTGCTCAAGCGCCTGGATAAAAGTGGGTCGACCACGCTGGCCATCGTCAGCCCGCGCTCGGGCGACGGCAAGACCACCACGGCGATCAATCTTGCCGTGGCGCTGGCGTGCGATTCGTCCCGCACCGTGCTGCTCGTCGATCTCGACCTGCGCCGGCCGGGTATCGCGAAGCGCATGGGCGTGGAGATCGAAGCCGGTGTCGAAGATTATCTGGAAGCGCACGCGCCCATCGAGCGGCTACTGTTTCATCCGATAGGTTACGAGCGCATGGTCATCCTGCCGGCGCGCGCGTCGGTCGACAATTCGTCGGAGCTGCTCATGGGTGGACGTGCACGTGAGCTCGCGCGCGAACTCAAGTCGCGTTATGCGAATCGAATCATTCTTTACGACCTGCCGCCGGTACTCGAAGCGGACGACGCGCTGGCTTTCATGCCCAACGTCGACGCGGCGCTCATGGTGGTGCGCGAACGACGCACGCAGCGTGACGACATCGTCAGTGCAATGGATTTGCTACGGGATACGCCGATCGTCGGCACCGTGCTGAATGGATCGCGGGAAGACAAGAGTCGACCTTACTGATCGCTCACCGCCATGACACTCGCCACCAGCATCGTCAGGGTCGTCGACCCAGTAGCGCTCGCATCGGCCGCCGCGACGGTGCGTCGGCGCATCGTTTTCATCAACCGCTTCTTCTATCCGGACACGTCGGCGACCAGCCAGATCCTGTTCGAACTGACGACGCGGCTGGCGGAGCGAGGCCTGGAAATTCACGTCATCTGCAGTCGGCAGTTGTACGACGACGCCTCCGCGGTGCTCGCGCCGATTGAAAACGTGCGCGGCGTGCAAGTGCATCGAGTGTGGACTTCACGGTTCGGCAGGAATGGATTGATGGGCCGCGCGATCGATTACGGTAGCTTCTACATCACCTGCGCGGCACAGTTGCTGGGCCTGGTGGAGCGCGACGATCTAGTAGTGGCGAAGACCGATCCGCCGCTGATTTCCATTGTCGCGGCGTCGATCACCCGCCTGCGCGGCGCGCGGCTGGTGAATTGGTTGCAGGATATTTTTCCGGAAGTGGCTTCGCATCTTGGCGCCAATCCGCTGCCGCCCTGGTTGAATCGTCGCTTGCAGGGGCTACGGGACGCTTCGTTGATGAGGGCGCAACTCAATGTGGTGTTGGGTAGTCGTATGCGCGAACACCTGGAAGCGTTGCGGATACCTGCGGCGAAGATTCGCATCGTTGCCAATTGGGCCAACGGTGACGAGGTCGTTGCGCAGTCCCTCGATTCGAGCAATCTGCGCCGGACGTTAGGATTGCAGGACAAGTTCGTCGTGGCCTACTCGGGCAATCTCGGGCGAGCGCACGAGTTCGAGACCCTGCTGCTGGCGGCGCAGCGGCTGCGCGACAATCGGAATGTAGTTTTTCTGATGATCGGCGGCGGCGCGAAGATGCCGGCGTTACGCCAGGCTGTGCAGGAGAAAGGGCTGCCGAACATGCGCTTCCTGCCTTACCAGCCGCGTGAATTGCTGTCGGATACGCTGGCTGCCGCCGATGTGCACGTGGCCTGTCTGCTGCCGGCGCTGGAAGGGCTGATCGTACCGAGCAAGTT
>JBEVKB010000098.1:0-29689 GCA_040509875.1 Steroidobacteraceae bacterium
ATAACCTACGGGTTGCGATTCGCGGGATTCGAAGATGCAACCGAACGAAACATGATCCTGGTGATTGCGACCGACGCCGGGCAGGTGCTGCACGATCGGAATGCCGTGCTGGCCCAACTCGGTCTGCGGGCCGATGCCCGACTGCATCAACACCTTGGGAGTATTGATTGCGCCCAGGGAGAGAATCACTTCGCGGTCGGCCATGTAGTGCTTGCGCTGCGCGCCTTCGATCACTTCCACGCCGACGACGGTGGAGTCGTTGAAAACCAACTTCGCTACGACAGTGTGCGTCAGCACCGTGAGATTGGGCTGGCCCAGCTTAGGAAACACATAGGAGCGGAAGATCGATGAGCGCTTGCCATTGCGGACGATGAGGTCATTGAGCGCCGCGCCGCCGCGACCTTCCATCATCATTCCGTTGGGACTGTCGAAGGTCGGCATTCCCAGCGATTGGGCAGCCTCGACCATCGCGAGCGCGACCGGCTGCGGATCGTGAGCGGTCTGCACGTGAACAGGGCCACTCACACCACGCCGCCTCGGATCGGGCACGCCCTGCCAGCTCTCGATGCGTCGATAGATATCGAGCACCGACTTGTAGCCCCACGCCTCGTCATCAGCCGCCGCGGCGAATTGATCCCAGTCGCTCTGGTGACCGCGGGCCCACACCATCACGTTGATGCTGGAGCCGCCTCCCAGCACCTTGCCCATGTTGAGCGGCAGGACTCTGTTGTTGAGATGCGGATTGGGTTGCGCAACGAACGCCCAGTCACGTTCGGAACCTAGATTCAAGGGCCACTGGCCAGGTGTCAGCACCTCGGGGACATCGTCACTGCCACCCGCCTCGATCAACAGCACGCTGACCTGTGGGTTTTCGGCGAGACGGGCTGCGACGACGCAGCCAGCAGGACCTGCGCCACAAACGATGAAGTCGTAACGACCCGGCAGCTTCGAACCACCGGACTTGGGCGGCTCGTTTACGGAATTGGTCTCTTGGGAGGGATTCGTCATGGGAGCATACCGTCCTAGTTTCTTGTGAAATCGTCGAGGCGCGAGCGTCGCTTACAGCAGCCCGCCGCCCCAGGATGAGTTGCGACGTGCGCGCCAAACCGCTGTAAATGCAGTTCCAGACACGCACAATCACGAATGAGCAGCTACCTCACAGCAGCGGCCTCATCCTAGTCTCGGTATCATTTCTATCAAATATACTAAGCAGGGGTCGTTCATTCCCTCAAAAGGGTGAGTCGCAATGGCGACAACGACTTTCGACCGATCGGTGTCGCGGCTACGCGATGTCTATCTGCCGTCGTGGGATCGATCGCCGCTATCGGGAATAGGAGAATTCTCGCGGAGCGCGCGGAGAAGAGCAGGATTAAAATGGCAGGAGATCGGATCCGATTCTGGATTCTGACGCCGCACTATCATTTTCTTTTCTGCTCAGCGTGCTCCGCGAGAGAATTCTTACTCTTATCCCAACGCACCTGCAGCTCATCCACTGTGCGTATCCCTCCGCTTCCCCGCACCAGCGCCGCATCGCCGACGAGTTGCATTTGCGGTATGCGATCCGCGAGTGCAGCGAGTGCTTCTTCCAGTTCCACTCTCGCGAGCATCGCACCCAGGCAACGATGCGATCCGGTGCCGAACGCCATGTGCCGGCGCGGATGGTCGGCGCGAGCAATATCGAACCTGTCCGGGTTGGCGTAGAGCGCAGGATCGCGCATGGCTGACAGCGTCGAGAGCGACAGCACGCGATGGCGAGGCACTTTCCATCCGTCTATCTCGATGTCCCCGAGCGTGAATCGCGGGAACGATGCGACCGAGGGTTCGTAGCGCAGGCATTCGGTCACGGCGCCGGAAATGAGGCGGCGGTCCTCGCACAGGGCGTTCCACTGTTCGCGATGCTGCAGCAGCAAGGATGTCTGTATGGCGATCGCCGAACGAGTCGTGTCGCTGCCAGCCAGGATCACCGCCACGATCTGCATCGTGGCTTCGATGGGCGACAGCGTTCCCGACTCGGCAAGCTCGACGATGTAGGCAGTCAGGAAGTCATCGCGAGGCTCGCTATGCCGGGACTGCAGAAGCTCATCCGCATATCGCATCATTTTCTCGGCCGCGGCTTCCAGCTCCGGAACATCGTCGCGCGAGAAGGATGAACTGAGCGCTCGCGAGAGCGTGTACGCATGTCGCGTGAATACAGGGATCTCGGCTGCAGGCAGGCCGAGCACTTCACTGATGACACGAGCGGGCAGCCACGCGGCGTAGTCATAGATCAGGTTCATCTCTCCGCGCGCATACGTACGATCGATGAGTTCGTCGGCGATAGCGCGGATCCGCGGACGCAGGGCATCGATCAGGTCGAAGGCGAAGGCGCCGGTCAGTGGCGAACGTCTTCTTTGATGCTCTGCCCCGTTGCTGAAAAGCATGGTGTTCTTGAAGAACTCGAACAGCGGCCCCTTGGTGACGCCGCGGGACCACGCCATTTCAGTTTCCATCTGGCGTGTGCGCGGGTCGGTCGCCAGCCGCTCGACCTCCGCAGCCCGAATCGCAATGTAGACACCGTCGTCCCGCTTGATGAAAGGCGTATGCGGGCGCAGGCAGCGATAGATCAAATGTGCGTGCTGTTCGAGGTCCCTGGTTGCAACGGTCGGCGGCTCGCCGCGGGAGACTTTCGCTCCTTCGGCCGGCGTGACCGTGAGGCTCCCCTTCATCTAGAACTTCACTCGCAGCTCCGCGCCGACCACACGACCTTTGTTCAGCGGCGAAAAGGTGGGTAGCGGCCCGCCGGGAACGGCGCCGAAGGCCGGCGAGTTCGGCAGTATGGATTCGCCACCGAACGTCACTTCGTCGAGCAGGTTCGTCGCGTAGACCGAGAAGGACGTGGCGCGCCCAGCCGGTGTCAATGTCACGTTCGCATTGAGCATGTTCGCGTCGTTGAGTCGTCCGAGATTGTTGTCCGTAAAGAAGCTCGCGTCGCGATGATTGAAGCTCACGCGACTCGCGAGCTCCCCGAACGATCCGAGCAACCGGTCGTAGGCGATGCTGGCGCCATAAGACCAAGGCGCGAGACGCGGCAGTTCGAGCGACTCATCGACGGAGTTCACGCGGCCGTCGCCATTCAGGTCGAAGTGCAACGAGTCATAGCTGCCGTGGAGATAGCCGGCCTGGATGGCCACGGTGAGATCGCTCGTCGCACGCAGGCTGGCTTCGAGTTCCGCCCCTTGAATCGTGGCGTCGCCGACGTTCGAGATGACCTGGGTGATGCCCAGTGCCCCCGGTGAATTGACTTCGCGCTGCAGTCGATCGATCTCGCTGCGGAACACGGCAACGTTGATGCGTGCGCGACGCTGCGCGAAATCCTGCTTCCAGCCCAGTTCTACGGACCTTTGCTTCTCGGAGTCGAACGGGCCCGGCGCGACACCGGGATCGGTATTGCGAAAATTGAAGCCGCCGCTGCGAAACCCCGTGGACCAGGATGCGTAAAGCTGCGTTCGCTCGGCTGGAGTCCACTGGAATCCAATGCGCGGGGAGAGATCGTTCCAGCGATCGCGACCGTTGAAATCCGGTACCAGAGTCCCACCGGCAACGCTGCCGCCACCGGCACGAAGCGTCGAGATGCTCGCGCGCTTGCGCTCAGACGTGTAGCGCAGACCTAGATTCAGCGTCACGGCGCGGCTCAAAGACCAATCCGTCGCTGCGAACACGGCAGCCGTGGAGAAATCGCCGTCGCCCCCGCCAGCGCGATCGACCAGGCCCTGCGCCAACAGGCGGCGTTCGAGATAGAGCAGGTCCTGTTGGAAATAGTAGATTCCGGTCGTCACCTGCGCGGGTCCGAAGCGACCGCTGTAGCGCAGTTCCTCGCTGAATTGGCTTTGATCCACTGCCAGCTCGCCGTGGAATGCCGCGGCGGGCGACGAATCCACATCGACGGTGGCGCTGGTTTCGAACTCGCGCCAGCCGACGATGTTGGTGATGACGCCATCGCCGGGTGCGACAGCGAGCGTGCTCTCCAGGAAAGCCTGGTTCCATTCGGTGTCGTTGTGCCCGGGCGCATCGTTCGAGAAATGGAATGAGTCGCGCGGAAACAAAGCATGATTCTGGTTGGCGGAGCCATCGCCGGATGCTTCGCCGTGTTCCGTTCGCAGGATCACATCGAGTGCATCGTTCGGCGTCCAACGCAGCGCCGGACGCACGACTGTCTGGCTGGAATCGCCGAAGCGCCTGCCATTGAAATCGTTCTCGAACCAACCCTCGTCTTCGTTGTGGCGAGCCGCCAGCTTGAAGCTCAACGTGCCGGGAATGAGCGGGCCCGAGATCGATGCATCGCCGATGTAATTGGGGCCGGTTTCCACGGCGGCATGCGCCGTCATCTCCAACGTGTCGCCAGGCGCCTTGGTGCGAAGGAGTACGGCGCCGCCGGTGACATTGCGACCGAACAGCACACCTTGCGGACCGCGCAGTACTTCGATTCTCTCGAGGTCGAAATCGTCGAACAGGGTTCCGGTAACGATGCCCATGTAGACACCATCGACGAACACGCCCACGGTCGGGTCGATCGAAGGTATCGTGCTGTTGATCCCCAAGCCGCGTATCGAGAAGTTCGCCGTGGCCGCAGTGGTGCCGGAGTTGCTCTCGAGCGAAACGTTGGGCATCTCGTAGCTGAGCGAGCTGATGTTCTTGTAGTTCAGAGTCTCGAGTTGCGACGCGCCGAAGGCCGTGACGGCGAATGCCACATCCTGCACGCTTTCGGCATGCGCTTTCTTGCTCGCAGTGACGACTACTTCTTCTACGACTGCCGGCGCCTCCTGCGCCCCGCTCGCTCCTGCGTAGATCCATGCCAACGGCGCGAACGCAACGCAGATCCGGCGCACTCGCCTCACGTACTCGTGGGTTGTCATCGTTCGCACTCCATGCTTGACTGAAAATCGCGGCCGAAGCAATGATTGGCCACCGTCGCCTTAACAGGTATGAAGTTTCGTCACCTGGAGCGTCGCGCCGATTGATCTTGCGCGACGAGTCAGACAGCATCGCTGCATCGACGCCGTCGACTGTCCAACACTCTCAATCCGCAAGGAACTGCATGACGCGCTTCAGCAAGAAGGCAATCAGCATCGCGACGAGCGCGGCAATCGTTCTCATGGCGCCGGTCTTTGCGCCAGCCGCGTCGGCCGTGCATCCCTCTCAGTGCAATCTGGCGGGCACGCAGGTCGAAATGAACGCCTGCGCCGTCGACGAACTCGCCCAGGCCGACCGGCAACTCAACGAGGTCTACCAGGCGTTGCTGAAGAAGGAAGCGAAGAACACCCAATTCATCCAGAAGCTGCGCACGGCGCAACGTGCCTGGGTGGCTTTTCGGAATGCTGAACTCGACGCGATGTATGCGTGCGCGGAACCGAATGCGACCGCCTGTTGGGGCAGCTTGTTGCCGGTGCGCTATACATCGTACAAAGCCAAGCTCACTTGTGAGCGCACCGAGCGCCTGCGACGATTGCTGAAGGAAGGCCCGCCGGCGGATGATTCCTCGCCCTGACTTTCTTACCCCTCCTCTCCCAGTTGCCAGGAAAGGAAGCTGGAACGGGACCGGAACGAGACATCGACTTCCCCCGATTCGAGCAGCTTCTCGCGTGCGTACGCCCGTGTCAGGTCGTGCAGCCGATACGAACCCGTCTCTCCGCCCGTATCGGCGATCACCAACGATTTGCGCGCCAGGCTCATCAGGCTCTCGAAAACGTCTATCTCGTTAAGGCTCTCGTCCACGACTGCCGCCAGTGCGCATTCGAGATCGAAGCTGCCGGAGAACATCGACAAGCGGCGGAAGGTCGCTTGCTCCGTCGACGCAAGCCGGGCATAGCTCCAGTCGAAAGTGTCTCGCAGCGATCGGTGGCGCGACTCGGTGTCGCGGTCGTCGATGGATAGGTACAGGCTGGTCGCCAGCATGTTCAAGCCGAGCGGCCCGACATGCGCGGCGGCAATTTCGATGGCCAGCGGGTTTCCCGCAAGTAGCCGGCAGACATCAGCGATGAGCAGCAGATCGTCGCCGTCGAACGCGGCGTCCGCGGAAGTTTCGGCCCTGTCGAGGAACAACTGGATCGCCGGGAAGTCCAGCAACGCCGCACGCGTGTGATCGCCTAGCTCCGGCGGCACGTCCAACGAAGCGAGTTCACGAGTCGACTCGCCCGACGCCCGAAGCGGCTCGATGATCGACGTCGGCGCGGTTCGATGCGCCACCAGGCTCCTGCCAGGGGTGTTGCTGCTACGTGCCGTCTCACCTTCCCGCAGTATCGGCGCAACGAAGCGGTAACCGCGATTCGTCACATTCTGCACGTAGTCGTTGCTGGGATCGGCATCGCGCATGACTCTACGTAACTGCGCAATGTGCACCCTAACCGTACCCGCTTCCACGAAAGTGTCGGGCCAGACGCGACGGAGCAACTCAGTATTGCTCAGGATCTCGCCCGCGCTGCGCGTCAGTTCGAGCAGGATCGCGATGGCGCGGCTGCCCACCGAGACCGGCACGCCGCCCCTGAGCAACTCGTGTCTTCGGCGATCCAGTTGGAACGGACCGAAGGCGATGATGTCGCCACTCAGCGGCAACGATAGATCGGTGCTGGTAGTCATTTGAATGCCGGCACAGGCGTCATGCAGGCTATCGTGCCCGAGACAACGAGGGAACAGGTGTTAAGTAGCGTTCTATCGACCCGACTCCACGTTCGGCTAGCTGCCAGAGCCGCGCATGCGCATGAATCTGCGCCGCGCCCACTTTGCGCCATATCTGCGAGTGACGGCGGTGTGTGACGGGGAGCTCCTGGGCTTGATGAAGTTTCTCGCGGGCGTAGGCACGCGACAGATCCTGGAGCCGATATAGAACTTCATCCTGAGTCGGATCGGCGGCGAGCAGCGACTTGCGAGCCAGGTTGATGAGGCTCTCCGACACGATCCGATGCGTCAGCCGCTCATCTGCAATGACGGCGGCGGCGCGGGCCGGGTCGAAACTGCCGGCGAATACCGCCAGGCGCCGGAAGACAGCTTGCTCGGTCGGCGACAGCAGGTCGTAACTCCAGTCGAAATTGGCGCGCAATGTTCGGTGCCGCGGATCGGCTGTACGATGTCCTTCGATCGAAAGATACAGATGCTCGTGCAAACCGGTCGCGAGCGATCTCAAGCCCAGCCAACGCACGTGGGCTGCCGCGATTTCCAGCGCCAGCGGATTACCTGCAAGCCGTCGACAAATGTCTGCGACCAAGGATAGATCGTCATCATCGAAGTCGGTGCCGGCATGGGCGCCGGCCCGCTCGACGAACAATTGCACAGCCGGAAACTGCATCAGCTCCGCGCGTGAGGCCTCGTCATATGCGGCAGGCGTTTCCAATGGCGTGAGCTCGTAAGCGAATTCACCGCTGGCGCGCAGCGGCTCGCGACTGGTGGCGAGAATACGTGCCTGCGGTGAGTGCCGAAGCACACTCTCAGCGAGCCGGGTTGCGGCATCGATCATGTGCTCACAGTTATCCAGCACCAGTAACACTGGCTGCTTCGAGAGACATGCGAGGATCTCCGGCAGCGGGTTTGCCGAACCGCACGACACACCGAGTGCGGCGGCGACTGCGCTCGATACGCCCTGCGATTCCGTCACGGAGGCCAGATCGACGAAACAAACACCGTGTGTATGAGTGGGCGCCAGAGAGTCGGCCACAGCGATTGCCACCCTGCTCTTGCCACTTCCACCGGGGCCGGTGATCGTCAGAAATCGTTCGCGCGACATTCGCTCGCACAGCGTACGAATAGTCTGGTCGCGTCCGAAGATCGACGTCAGCGGCAACGGCAGATTGTTTCTTCGCGGCACCTGCCGCAGCGGTAGCCTGACGACTGTAGATCCCGACGGCACCGAACCGGAAAACTCGGACGAGCGACGCAGAGAAGACAGCGGTGCGACGAAACGATAGCCGCGCCCTGAGATGTTCTGCACGTAATCGCTGCCGGGCTCCGCGTTGCGCAGCACCTTTCGCAACAACGCGACGTGCACCCTGATCGTACCTTCCGCCACGACGACGTTCGGCCAGACGCGCTGGAGCAATTCACGATTGCTCATGAGCACGCCTGCCCTTTCCGTCAACGCCAGCAGAACCTCCATCGCGCGACCGCCGATCGCAAGCCTGCGACCGCCTTTCAGCAAGAGGCGTTGCGCACGGTTCAGTTGCAACGAGCCGAACGTAACGATGTCTTCGTCGGCGATGACGAATGGGTGAGCGGGATTCGTGTTCATTGATGCAGATGGATCGCTGGCTTTGCTGAGAACGAGGCTAGTGTAGTACCATTTTCAAATCTATCAAATGCACTAAATATGTATTGATTGTGAATCCGGATGGAACTCAACCGAGATAGACAAATCTAAATGGCAAAACAAGTTCTCACCACGGCAGATGCTGCAAAACTGCTGGGCATCTCCGTGCGCACGGCGCAGTTACTGATCGAGAGCGGTGTTCTCAATTCCTGGAAGACGCCCGGCGGACATCGCCGCGTCTATCTCGCCGACGTGCTCGCTTACATCACGCCGAATCCGCA
Source organism: Steroidobacteraceae bacterium (assembly GCA_040509875.1). GTDB lineage: Bacteria > Pseudomonadota > Gammaproteobacteria > Steroidobacterales > Steroidobacteraceae > Steroidobacter. Next base: position 8,554 of record JBEVKB010000098.1, read on the forward strand.
TTCATCGGCATTTGTGTCGGCGCGCGCCATCCTGCTTGCGTCACCGGAACGTCATGCGTTGTTCGAGCCCCTGCTCGGAACGGTGAGCGAATGCGTCGTCGAACCTCATACCGATGTCTACTTTGCCGCCTTCGCCATCGGCTCACGCCTGCCGGCTGCAGTGATCGTGGACATGCACGATAGTCATGCGGATCGGCTGGCATTCCTCCATCGGCTGGCAGCGCATCCGGAACTGGGGACGACGCGATTCATCGCAGTAAGCGATGACGACGCTGCGATCCTGCAGGAAAGCCCTCTCGAACAAACTGAACGCATGCTCGTGACGACGCCAAATGAATTGCCACTTGCAATCCGTGCCGCACTCACACCTTCGAGCACGCACCCGCAGAGCATGCAAGACCCACTGTTCTTCCCGATTGCAGCCAATGAAAGCCAGCGCCTGCAGGCCGTGGAACGCTCGGGCCTGCTGGCAACACCAGCCGAGCCCGCGTTCGATCGCTTGACCTGGCTCGCGAGCCACAACCTGAAAATGCCTGTCTCCTTGATGACGTTGCTGACCTCGACGCAGCAGCATTTCAAATCGCGTGTCGGCCTGGAGATCGAGCAAACGCCACGAAGCTGGGCTATCTGCAATCACACCATTCTGCAAAAGCAGGTGTACGCGGTCGCAAACCTGTCCAGCACGCCAGCTTTCTCAACCAATCCAGCCGTCGCCGGGGATCCGCACTTTCGCTTCTATGCCGGTGCCCCGGTCTTCGATCCCGACGGCTTTGCGCTGGGATCGATCTGCGTAATGGACTACGAGCCGCACGAACTCGATGCCGGACAGGCAAAGACATTGCTCGCATTGGCGGCAATGGCGTCCGATGAAGTCCGCCTGCGCGCCACGACTCGCTCGCTGCGAGCGGCTCGTTGAATTGCGAAGGCGCTCAACTCTGACTCACCGTGAGCGGCTCGGCGGGCGCGATCGATTGACTCGCCACCGTCAATGCCGCCGCCAGGGCGACCACGCCAATGTAGTAAGCCGGCGCATGCGGGTTGGATCGCATCCACAACGTGACGATCAGCGGCGTGAATCCGCCGGAGATCGCATACGCAACGTTGTAGGAGAATGAAATTCCCGAATAGCGGATCTCCGCGGGAAAACCTCTAACCAGCAGCACCGGCACGACCCCGACCACGCCGATGCAAAGGCCCGCCAAGGCATAAACCGCCGTGAAATGTTGGGGCGCATCCGTCATCACATAAAACAACAATAGCGCCGCCACGACCATCAGCGCTGCACCGGCGATCAGCACCCGGCGAGCGCCGAATCGATCCGCTGCCAGTCCGTGCAGGATGCAACTCGCCGCCAATCCCAGTGTCGCCCAGGAATTCGCATGCAGCGCTGTTGCCGCTGGAATACCGCTCACCGTTTGCGCGAGCGTCGGCGTCATCAGTATGACAATCACGATGCCGGCCGTGAGCAGCCAGCTGTAAATCATCGAACGCACCACGCTTACGCGATGCCCCGCCAGCACACGACCGATGGGCAGCCCCGCCACGAGCGCACGTCGCTGCTGCAATTCCCTGAACACCGGCGTCTCGTGCAGATAACGTCGCAGCCACAGCGCCAGCAGCCCGAAAAGACCGCCGAGAACGAACGGAACGCGCCAATAGCCGCTGAGCACCTGCTCTGCCGTCCACAACGCATGCACCGCTCCAGCGACCAGCGATCCCAGCAGGATGCCGACGGTAAGACCGGCAGTCAGGATGCCGCACGCCAAACCCACTCGGCCCTCGGGCACGTGCTCGGAAACAAACACCCAAGCGCCGGGCACTTCGCCACCGACTGCCGCGCCTTGCAGGATTCTCAATGCAAGCAACAGCACCGGCGCCGCCAAACCCACGGAGGCATAGGTGGGCAACGACCCGATCAGCAAGGTCGGCACCGCCATCAACAGCACGCTCAGCATGAACATCTGTTTGCGGCCCATGCGGTCGCCGAAGTGCGCCATCAGCACACCGCCGATGGGACGGGCCAGGTAGCCTGCAGCGAATATCCCGAACGTCTGCATCTGCCGCAGCCATTCCGGAATGTCGGGGGGAAAGAACAACGCGCCGATCGTGGTCGCAAAGAACACGAAGATGATGAAGTCGTAGAACTCCAGCGCTCCGCCCAAAGATGCCAGGAACAGCGTACGACGGTCAGCCGCGGACAAACCTTTTACGTGCATGATCGATGCGAGCGAACGAGCCGTTGGAAGCGCGATTCTACGGGGTGACCGCGGCCGCGCAACACTCTATTGGGGGAGGTTTTCGGGCGAGTGTTTCATCTCTTAACGCTTGTTCTGTCCGGTGACCCGGGATCGGCTTCGCCGGGGACCCTCACCGGCGCGAAGCAAGACCGTTGCGTCAGTTGAACGTCTTGCTGACGACACTCGACATCCCGCTCTCCGCCCCACCCGCCGTGAACGCCTCGATCGCGAAGTAATACGTGCCCGACGGGAAGCTATCCAGCGAGTAAGTGCTCGCCGTCGCATTGTCGATGCGCACTGTCTGATCGAGCGCCGCTTCCGACGTACCGTAGACGATCGTGAAGCCCGCCAGGTCGCTCAGCGCACTGCCGTCCGTGTTCTTGGTCGGCACCGACCACTTCTTTGCGTCCCCGCTTCGCAGCGGGTTTGCCGATGTCGAGGTGCAGTGTTTGTCCCTGCGCTTCAGTGACTGTAGTTAACTATGTTCAACGGGGATGGACACGAGAAGAACTTACAGATCCGGCGTAATTGCGTGATGTGGCGCTCATCTGGGGATGGCGCAGAATCGGTCTTAGGGATGGCTTAGAGGTTGGTCTCATGCTTGCCCAAAGCATCCGGCATACCCTCAGAACCTCCCGTGCGTTGCCTTTTAAATTGTGCCGATTACAATCACCAAATGTCCCAGATCAGCGTCCAGTTCTCCGTCGCCTCGCACATGATGGCTGCGATGGGCTCGCACTACGGTGAACCCACTACGTCTGCCCAACTGGCGGTCAGCGTCAACGCGGATCCGAGCTTCGTGCGCCGTGTCCTGTCGAAGCTGTCCCGCGCGGGGCTCGTAACCACGACTCGCGGCAGGAACGGCGCGTGTTCGCTGTCGAAACCGCCGTCACAGATCACATTGTTGGACATCTACCGGGCGAGCGAGGCGCCGGCGACATTCTCCATTCACAGCTACCCCGTGCAGAAAGGCTGTCACGTCAGCAGGAACATCAAGGATTGCCTGCAGGGCGTGCTGGAACAGGCACAGCACAGTTTCGAACTCTCCCTGCAGCGGCAGACACTGTCGGGCCTGATTGCAAAACTGAAGCACGTCGACTGATTTTTTTCATTCTTATTGTGTTTTTTAGAATCACATTTTCATTACATTTCTTTCATCGACACGAGTAACCCCATGAACCAGCTCGACACTAAGAAGATCGCCTTCATCACCGGCGGCAATCGCGGCATCGGCCTCGAAACCGCGCGGCAGCTCGGCCAGATCGGCATCTTTCCCGTCATCGGCGCCCGTAGTGCCGCCGCCGGAAAGGAAGCAGTGGCGATCCTCAAGCGCGAAGGCATCGAAGCGGACAGCCTCGAATTCGACCTCTCCAGCAAGCCGCACCAGCAGAAGGTCTATGACTATTTCGCGGCCAGGACCGGCCAACTCGACATCCTGATCAACAACGCCGGCGTGTACCTGGAAGGCGAACCGAGCGTCGTAGACCTCTACTCGACATCGACCGTACCCGAGAACGTGCTGCGTGACACGCTCGAAGCCAATTTTCTCGCGCCTGTCGCCCTTACACAGAAGCTGCTGCCGCTGCTGCGCAAATCGCCTGCCGGGCGCATCGTGAACCTGTCGAGCATTCTCGCCTCGCTCACCCTGCACAGCGATCCACAGTCGCCTATCTACGGCTCGGTGGCCGTCGCTTACAACACGTCCAAGACCGCACTCAACTCGTACACCGTCCACCTCGCGAAGGAACTGCGCGACAGCACGGTCAAGATCAATTCCGCCCATCCCGGCTGGGTGCAGACGAGCATGGGAGGAAGAGTGGCGCCGATGAATGTCGTCGACGGAGCCAAGACCAGCGTGCGGCTCGCGACATTGCCTGCCGACGGTCCGAACGGCGGCTTCTTCCACCTCGGTGAAACGTTGCCATGGTGAGTAAAGAGATCATCGCAGACGAGGCGGCTCGGCCTGCGGCCGAGTCGATCATCGACTCACGCGCGCCTGCTTGGCTTGCAGTGATGTCGCTCGCCCTGGGCGCGTTCTCGACAGTGACGACCGAGTTCCTGCCCATCGGGCTGCTGACCAACATCGCAGCGAGCCTCGGCGTCACTGCTGGCACTGCAGGACTCATGGTGACTATGCCGGGAGTGCTCGCGGCGGTAGCTGGTCCCGCGCTGATTATCGCGTCCGGTCGCTTGGATCGACGCGCCGTACTGATCGCACTCTCAGCCTTGTTGGTCGTATCGAATGTGCTCGCCGCATGCGCGCAGAATTTCACCACCATGTTGATCGCGCGGCTGTTGTTGGGCATGTGTGTCGGCGGCTTCTGGACGTTCGCGCCCGGCGCTACCACGCATCTCGTGCCTGCTGACTTGCAAGGCAAGGCGATGTCTTACGTGCTCGCGGGCATCTCGGTAGCGACCGTCGTCGGCGTGCCGGCCGGAGCATTGCTCGGCAACCTGGTCGGCTGGCGCTCGTCATTTGGCGTCGTAGCCGTATTGTCCGCAGCGATCCTCGTGCTCCAGATGCGACTGTTGCCTGCGATGCCGCCAGCAAGGGCAACGCAGCCTCGCGATCTGCTCGTTCCCCTGTTACGGCCGGCATCGGCCATCGGACTCTTCGTCGCGCTGTTGCTGATAGCCGGACACTTTGCGAGCTATACATACCTCACGCCTTTGTTGCAGCAGAAATTCGGATTGCCTTCCGTCACCGTGACATCGTTGCTGTTGCTCTACGGCGTGGCCGGATTCTTCGGCACCTTCATCGGCGGCAGGCTGGTGATGCGCAACGCACGCGGCACATTGTTGCTGGCGGCGGCCACGATTTCACTCGTGTTGATCCTATCCGCGTTCTCGAATGGCGGACTGCTCGCAGGTATTCTCGTCGCCGGCGTGTGGGGACTGGCGTTCGGCCTCATCCCCGTATCCATGACGGCTTGGATGCTGCAAGCATTGCCTGATGCTCCGGAGGCAGGCCAGGCGCTGCTCGTGACTTCCTTTCAGATCGCCATCGCGTCAGGCGCATTATTCGGCGGCCGACTCGTCGACAGCTTCGGCATCGGCGGTGCGTTGACGCTCGGTGGAGTACTTGCGGCTGCAGCTGCTGTCACCGTTGCTGCCAGCATGAGTCGAGGCGCGGCGCGGTATGCGCTCGGCGACACCTGAGCTGGATGGCGCTGCTATTGGACGATTCGGGCACCCCTATTGATGCGAGAAGCGGTCGGAATACCCAGGCTCAGCCCACCACCAGTTTGACGGACTTGCCGATACGGCTGAGCATCTCTACCAGCGTGTCGATCGTGAATTTGGCGGTCTTCTGGTTCACCACGTCCGACACCCGCGGGCGTGACACCATCAGGATCTCAGCGGCGTCCGCTTGTTTGAGGTGATGCTCTTCGATCCAACCTGCCAGTTCGGTCATGAGCTGCTTCTTCAACCGAAGCGAGTCGTTGATCTGCTTGCGTGACGCTGCCTGCAGGCGCCTGGCTTCCTCAGGCGGAAAACCAAGTTCCAGGAACAGGTTCGCCCCTGCCTTCGTCACACGACGAATCCCGGTATCGATGGTCATTTCTTCACCTCCTCACGCCAGCCACAACTCGATAGCGAACCTCTGCCACGTTCCTGTCGTGACTGCTCGTCGTTTGCGTCTTCTTCTGGAAACAGTGGAGGATATATACAGCCTCCTCGAACTTGGCGACGTACATCACGCGATAGATTCCGCTGGCATCTCGCAACCGAATCTCCTTCGTGCCAGAACCTACATCGTTGAACGGCTTCCAATCCTCTGGTTCCAATCCAGCTTGCACCTTGCCTAGTTCGAAACCGGCTCGACGGCGCGTCTCGCGGGGAAATCTCATCAAGTCATCGAACGAAGATCCAATCCAACGAAGCTCCTTGACATGATGCATGTGGAGGCAACTCGCGTATAATATTTTATACAGATTTGGCTAGTCAAAGGCAAGCGTCGCGGTTGACGAAGCGGCATGAATGCTATCGAGCTTTCACGGTGTTGCGCGTGACCAATCATGAGTATCCGCCGAGTTTTGATATCCAGATGACCGACGAGACCGATAGCTGCCCCGCCGCTAGCGCGAGACCTGCGGGACCTGACTGGCGACAGCCACGACGGCAGTAATCATGGTTGCGATCACGGCAATGGCGATGATGGGCCGGCGGTGTCGTCGGGACTCCCTTCCAGCGTTCATTCATCTCTGCTTGGCAGGCAGCTTGGCATTATCGAGGGGTTGGAGTGACACACGCGTCATTGGTTCGCCCGGCGCGAAGAATACTTCTTACCTCTCCCGGTCAGCCGAAGAAGTAAGAGTAACTACTTGGCTGCGTGATATGAGCGCGAGATAGCGCTCGGCGCGCATGCTGTCAGTGACTGACGCTGCCCGCTGGATTGTTCGCGCCCAGAAAGGCATCGACCCGCTGCAGGAAGTCGACCGCGTTCTGCGGATTGCTGAAACCGTGCTCCTCGTCTTTATAGAGGACGAACTCGTGCGGCTTCCCCGCCTTCGTCAACGCATCGTGAAGTTTCACCGACTGCGACGGAGGCACATTTTCGTCCTTCGAACCATGTGCAATGAGAATGGGGATCGAGAACTTATCCACCATCTTCAGTGGCGACACCAGGCCGAGGTCGAACTCGTCGCTGCCCTGCACTTTCTCCTGCCAGCTGCGGAAGTAGCGTGGCGCGCTGAAACTCTTGCGGTCATACCGCAGCATCTGCTTCACGTCGGAGATGCCGGCGAAACTGATGGCACAGCGGTAGATCTCCGGATTTCTCGCCGCCGCCCACATGGCGGCGTAACCGCCATACGAAGCTCCCATGATGCAGACACGCTTGGGATCCACCCTGCCCGAATCGACCAGCCACTTCACACCGTCGTCGACGTCGTCCTGCATCGCGCGTCCCCATTGACCCATGCCCTTCTCGACAAAGGCCTTGCCATAGCCTGTCGAGCCACGAAAATTCGGCTGCAGCACCAGGTAGCCGCGGTTGGCGAGGAATTGCGCCCAACTGTCGTAGCCCCATTCATCGCGAACGAACGGACCGCCGTGAGGCATCACGATCAGCGGCAACGATTTCGGTTCTGCGCCGGTGGGCACCGTCAAGTACGCTGGGATGTCCAATCCATCGCGTGCCCGATAGCTCGCTACCTCAACCGTTGCGAGCGGCTTGCCGGCCAGGCGCTCGTATGGTTTGGCCAGCCGCTTCATAGCGCCCGCGGCAGGTTCGTAATAGTAGATGGTGCCGGGATCCGAACCGGAGCCGGTCCACACCAGCATCTTGTCACCCTCGCGATCGATCGAGATCACGCGGTTGATCCGGTTCGGAATCGCCGCATCGATCTCCTCCTGGATCTTTTTCATTTTCGGATCGAGCCAGGCCACGCGACTGCGGTCGTCGGTGTAGAACACCGCCGTGATCCCGCCCTGCACGGATTGGTAGAAATCGTCTATGTCGACGCTGGGATGTTCGAAAATGGCCTCGCCGAGCGTCTCGTTGGCGAAATCGTAGTTGTACAGGCCATAGCGACCGTTGCGGGAGTTGGCAACCGCGTAACCTTTATCAGTGCCGTCGATGGGAATGAATCTCTCGACGTCCCCCTTATCGCTCGATTCGAACTCCTTGTTCAGCGCCTTGACGAATTTGCCCGTCGATTCCTTGCGATACAACAGCCACCAGCGCTTGCCTTGCGCTCCGATGCCAGCGCGCACGACGCCACTGGAGTCGGCGTACCAGTCCCACACATGGTCGTGTTGATGTACGACCGCACTCATCTCGAGCGTGTCGAGATTCACACGCCACACCGATGGATATTCGTAAATGGTCTTCTGCAGGCTCATCAGCAGGGAACGGCCGTCGCGATCGACGTAGATCACGGTGTCGCCGTCCAATCCCGATTCCTTGCGGGCGATGGTGCTGATCTTGCCCGTCGGCAGGTCGATCATTGCCAGTCGCGAGGAATACATGTCCTCGCCCTGCGAGCGAATCGCGCCTCCGAATCCGAACAGCACGCGATTGTCGCCGGCCCAGCGATACCAGAGCAGATCGCGTGAGTCGGGCATGGAATAAGTCTGGGATGCAGACTTCGACGCGCCACCCAGCCCGAGAACCAGCAGCCGCCGCTGCCCATTGACGAAGACGCGCGCGAGAACCTTCGTACCGTCGGGGGATAGTTTCGGACCGGAGAGGAACGGCAATGCGCCGAAGTCCTCTGCTGAGATACGTGCGGCGGGGACATCCGCCGCAAAAGCCGATCCCATCGCCAGGCACAATAAGACCAGGGTCATCCGGCGAAGCATGCGGGGAGTTCCTCTCGTCGACGACGCGATTCGCGCTTGTTTTTACTTAACGTTATTCGCTCGGCCGGGCGCCTGAGCGATTTGCGCGATTAGACATCAAGAGGGTGGGGCCAGGGCGTGCGGCAGATCTCGTAACTTTGCTGTTGGTTCGCAGGCGCCTGCGAAGCTAAAGAGACCTCCGCAGTTCGAATGAGACTAGGAACTCCGCCCGACTTTCTTTCCCTTCCGCGCCGCCTTCTGCGCCAATACCGGCACTTGCACCGTCGTCACCGGCCGCTCCCGCAGTTCTTCGAGTTCTTCGACCAATGTTTTCCCCGGTACGGGCTCCCCTTCGGGTTCCACTGCCTCAACCCGCTTCACCGGCACGATGCCAAGCTCATCCAGCCGATCGAACACCCGCCGCAGGGCCGCTTCCGGATCGCGATAGAAGGCGCTGCCGCGTATGCGAACGAACTGCCATCCCAAGCGCTCGAGTACAGCCTGCCTGGCGGCGTCTTCGGCAAGACTCTCGGGCGAGCGATACCGATCTCCATCGCATTCGACGGCCAACCGCTTGTCGTCGCTCTCCACGACCATATCGATACGGAAATGCCCCACGCTCATCTGCTGCTTCACGCGGAAGCCCGCATCGACCAAGCGCTTCGCCACTTCCCGTTCGAGCGGCGATTCCGATCCCGATGCTTCCGTGGCGAATGTGTGGAGCGCCGCACCCGGATCGCGGGCATGCTCAAGCAGCTGGAATCGCAGGTCATCGGACTTCAGGTCCCGATGCGAATCGAACGAGTGCACCACCCACAATTGATCTCTCGCCCGGCTCGCCGCGACGTTGTAGCGCTTCTTCACCAGTTCGTAAGCGCCCTCTCGCACCGTTCGCAGCGTTGTGTCGTCGGCGGCGCTGTCCACCAGCGAAAGCAGAATGATGTCGCGCTCGTCGCCCTGAAACTCCGCCGAGATACCGGCGAGGATGCGGCGCTTCTCCAACTCCACACTGTCGATGCGCTTGTGGAGCAGCGACTGGATCAGCAACGCCTGGTCCTCCTTCACCATCGAGATCACGCCGATGGTCTTACCGGCATAGGCAGGATGCGCGATCATCGCCTTGATGAGAGAAACGATTGCCTCCGCCTCCCGCGGATTCACATCGCCCTCGCGCGTACCTTCGACCCTGAACGGCACGCACGCGGGTTTGATGTGAGTCGAATTAGCTGCGCGCAGCGGCCGGATTTTTCCCTCGTAGGAAAGCTGGTTGCTGAAGGCGATGATCTCGGGCACCGAGCGGAAATGCTCGACCAGGCGCACGGCGTCGCCGAATGCCTGGCGCCCGATATCGTAGATGGAGGACATGGCGTCGAACAAATGCGCGTTCGGAAAATCGTGCAGCATGGATTTGCGCAGATTCTCCAGCGCCGTCTGCTCCTTGCCCACGCCCAACGGCGTCACCTGCTCGTGGTCTCCGACGATGACGACCTGTCTCGCCATGTATAGCGGAATGAGCGCATTGAGATCTGCCTGGCTGGCTTCATCGACGATCACCAGATCGAAGCGCGTCGTGCGCGGATCGAAAGTCTCGGCGACCATGGAGATAGGCATGATCCATACCGGCACGGCTTCGACGGAATGCTTCATGAGCTTGCGAGCTTCCGTCAGCAGCGTCTGCCGGCGCTCCGGATGTCGTGTCGACATCAGCCGTTTCGCCGTATCCAGCCAGCCGATCAAAGCCTGGCGGATCGTATTATTCCCCTGCAATCTAGCAAGTTGCTGTCCCCATGCAGTGGCATCGATGAGTTCCTGCGTCACCGGCCGCACGCGATCGCGTGATCGATCCAGTTCGCCTTGCAGTGTCTGCGCATCCAGCCGATCACGCTGGACCAGCGTGTCGTAGAGCTGGCGGTAGATCCACGCAGCCTCGACGTCACCGGGTGCTTGGCCCATGTCGTGAGGCGCTTTTCTATCCTGCAGTCGATCCGCCCAGCGCGGCGCTACGTTTCGCAGTCGTGACAGCAACTCGTCACGCTCCGCAACCAACGCTTTCACGGCAAGCAGCCGTTGTGTGTACTCACGCGCCGCCCGATAAGCCCCGACATTGCGCGCTTCGATCGCCATGAGAATACGGCTCACGCAGCCCTCACCGACGGCGCTTGGATCGATCGCAGCGGCCCTGGTCGAGAGCTGCTGAAACCACGCATCGACCTCGATCTGCTTACGCCGGTCGACTTCGGTAGCCAGCAGCGGCGGCAACACTTCCGACACCAATCGCTCGATGGTCTGGTATTCGGCGAGCGGCGTGGGCTCGCGGGGAATCAGCGCAATCAGCTCGTCGAGTTTCAATCCTTCTTCCTGCAGTCGCATCGCCAGTGCGCTCCAGGTATCCGCATGCCAGTCGAGGCAGCGACGAATTTCATCGGTCAGCGCACGACAGGCGAGTTCCGGTTCGGCGCCCATGGATCGGAACCGTGAGTCGATGTGCTCACCGATCAGCGCATCCCATGCATCCTCGATTTCCAGGCGGCTCACTTCGAGATCCGCGAGCAATGCCAGCACACGGAAATGCTCGATGCGCACCGGTTCCCCGGCCGCAACGGACGAGGTTTTCACGAACTGCCGCCACTGTGCGTGAGTGGCCATCGTCATGAAGCCCAGGCCATGGCCCGACTCCAGGTGCTGCACGATTTCACGGGCGATCCGTCGCTGCGTGTCCGGCGACAAAGCTTTCGAAAGCTGCGGGCGGTGATGCCGCATCAAGGCGCATTGTGCGTTGAATTCCGCTGCATCCTCGATGCCGCGGATCAATTGTTCCCAGACTTCGCGCTGCGTGCCGTTATTGATTCCCGCCACGATGGCGTAGGGTCGCCACGCCTGGCGACGCAGATGTTCGGAGAATTCATCGGTCAACACGCCGGCAAGCGCTTCGATCGATTCGCTGCTGCCCGTCTGCGTCCACCGGGTCGTGCCGGCGGACAAATCGGCCGCCGACAATCGCCAATAGTCTGCGCACCAGGATTCGAACTGGCGTTCCGAGGGCAGCTCATCGAGACTCGGCAACGGTCGCCGTGCATCCTGCTCTTCAATAGCGGAGAAAGCCGTGCCCAACGTATATAGACGCGCCAATTCGGTTGAGCCGAGCGACAGCGGCGTCGCCAGCTTCACCGGCCCGGGAATCCAGGCGTGCTGCGTTCCGTGCGTCTTGACGTATCTCGCGGCGTCCGAAGGCTTGAAGCGTCGCTCGTCGACCACGATCTCTCGATATTCATTGTCGAGCGCTTCGCGCAGATCCTGCTGCAGTACCTTCGATTGAGTGAGTAGCTCCCTGCGTCGCTGTCGCAGCCCTGTCGCACGCGTTGCCAACGATGCACTGGTCTCGGTGGTCAAGCGCTCAGTGATGGAACCGATGGAAGTTTCGAGCTGGCGCCGCGCATCCTGGTCGCTGCCGAGCACCGCGACGCACAGAGGACGCAGCAGCTCGGGCACTTTGTCTCGAAGCACTCGCAAGGCCTTCGCCGTCTGCGCCGTGACCAGGATCGATTTTCCCTGCGCGAGCTGATGGCCGATGAGATTCGCGATGGTGTGCGTCTTGCCGGTGCCCGGCGGGCCCTGCACGAGCACCGAGCCGCTGTGACTCAGGCGCTTGATGATCTGGATCTGTTCCTGGTTCGCTTCCTTGCCGAGCAGTACATCGTCGTCGTGTATCGGACTGGTGGCGGGAAGCGCGCCATTCGATGAATGATCTTCGGCGGGAATACCGGCAGGCGCGCTGTCCCACTCAACCGTCGAGCCCGTGATCTGCACGAGCGCCGGAGCGAATGCTTTGCGCTGGTCGATGTCGTCGATGATCGCGTCCACGGCGTTGGCGATTCCGCCGACGCGCTTGCGCAGGATCAACATCGGATCGCGCCATATCCGCGGCGCATCCGACGGTTCGTTGAAACTGCCCTCTTTCATGAGCCGGCCGCTGGTCGGCGAAAGCGTCTGCACCACGGTCTTGAGATAACCTTCGGTGTCGTCCCATCCCCAAGGATGAAAGCCCGCATTTTCCAGCTCCACCGTGCGATTTCTCAGCGAGGCCGCGGCGGTGCTCTGCAAATCTACGAACAGCGCGCTGTAGAGTTCGGTCGCGCGATCGGTCTCGTGAATGCTGAATTCGGCGGCGCTCGCATCGAAACGCAGTTCGACCCGCTTGAGCAGGATCGGATGATCGATGGGCACCGTGCCTTCGATGGAAGACACCGCGCGCCAATTGAGACGACCGTCGCCCGCGACGAGTTCGAGCTGTTCGCCGTCGCGCTCGATGGCGGAATGAATCTCGTAGAACAGTTCGAAGAAGCCGAGCGCCTTGCGAGCCGCAAGTTCCGTCACCGCCCACTCGTCGCGTTGTGTCGACCAAGTGTCGAAATCTTCGACACGCTGTGCGTCGTCATCGAAGCGGATCGTGAGCGCCGCACCTTCTGCGCCGGCGACGTTGCGACTCTCAGCGAAATACGCAGCCTTCGTCGGATCGTCCCAGTCAGGCAACAGCCAGTTGCTGACATTGAACGGCGGCGGCGGACATGACGCCAATACGGGACGCCCGACGCGCAGCAGGCAATCGTCGGTAGCTTGTGCGCCCTCGCCGCGACGCGGCCGATTGATCTGTACGCACGGATGTCCGGGCGCGTCGGCGAGACGAATCGTCCTGGGGTGCTGACTCAGATTTCGAACCGGCGGAAACCGCAGCTGGTTGGCCTCTTTCAGAAACAGATACAACTGCCGGACCTTGTGCCTGATGTCTTCGATCACTCCGCCTCCTGCCCGGCCCGCGCCGGTGAGCTACGACCATTCACGAGCCAGCTTACTGCATCGGTAACAGGGCGCAATTTTGCTGGCTTGGCTGCACTGTCAAGCGTGAGTGGTGTGCGACAGTGCGATTGCATGCAGTTGCCCGATTCGGCATAGCGCATCGTGCGCAAAAGCACGCATTCTAGATAAGAGAGATGAAACAGGAATTGATTGCGCGAGCGCTGAAAATATTCGTCGCGGGCCTGGTCTTGCTTCCAGCGAGATAGACAATCTCCGCGAAGGATTGCGGCAGGGATATTCACAGCGCGCCACGATGTAGAACTGGCGATCCGGCGACTTCGACGAGTTGCTCACGGGTTCGCTCGACAAGTCGCCGCTCTATAGTCAGGCGCGGCATGACGCCTGAATTTCAGAAAGCATGGAGCGCTCTACTCACGAACAGGATCACGCCGGCCTTCTCAGTCGATCGCCGTCAGCTCCCTCCCGGCGACCGAGAGGGAGGAATGAGACATTTCATTTCTTCCCTCATCGACGCGGCCGCTCTTCGTTATTGCCACGCTACCCATCTTGTATCTCAGATTGCTTAGGCGTAGCGTTCTGGCGACGTCAGCTTTCACGTGCAGGCGGGTCGATGGGCCGGACGCAATGGGGTATCCGGGCACCCGCGATTCACGACCGGCACGTGTAGGAACGATCTCACCCTCAACTAAAAACAGGGAGTGTTTTCATGAAGCATCATGAGAGATTTCTTTGGCCGCGAACTTTTGCTTCGCGATGGGGCGCACCTACTCTTGCATGTGTCATGGCGGTGCTGGCGACTGCACCGGCGCTCGTCGAGGCCAAGGAGGCAGTACGAAATCTCGGCGGCGGCCTCAACCGGATCGTCGCTCCCGCCCCAGCGAATGCACGCAGGGCCGTGTCCGAACTCGCCCTGATCAATCCAGTGCAATTCGACGAAGCAGGTCGCGCACTCGTTCGCATCTCGCTCGACGGAAAAGTACCGACTGCAACCATTCTTCAGAACCTCCGCGACGTTCCCGGCGTGCAAGTCATCGCGTCGGATCCGAACTATCGCGCGGGCGTCGTCGAAGCCTACGTACCCACCGAATCGCTCGTGGGTATCGCGGGAAAGAAAGGCGTCCTCGCGGTGGTGCCATCGAGCCCGATGATCACCAATGCCGGCGCGGTCGACAGCCAAGGCATCGTGCAGCATAGGGTGGACAAGCTCGTCGGCATCGATGGAGCAGGCATCACTGTCGGCGTGATATCCGACACTTTCGATACCAACGCAGCACCGAACAGTGCGGCGGGTGACGTGGCCAGCGGCGATCTGCCCGGCCCGGGCAATCCGTCCAATTCACAGCCCGTCGTGGTTCTGCAGGATGCTCCCAACGGCACGGATGAAGGCCGCGCCATGGCGCAGATCGTTCACGACCTCGCACCGCAGGCACGGCTTGGATTTGCCACGGCATTGGGTGGCGAAATCAACTTCGCCAACAACATCCGCGCGCTCGCCGGGTTTGCCAGCGCACCCAACACGGTGGCGGGATTCAAAGCCGACGTCATCGTCGACGACATCATCTACTTCGCCGAACCGTTCTTCCAGGACGGCATCGTCGCACAGGCAGTCGACGAGGTCGCCGCAGCCGGTGTGTCGTACTTCTCCTCGGCCGGCAACACGCCGGCCACTCAGTCTTACGATGCAAGGCCGAACATCGTGCCCGGCACCGCCTCTTCCTGGGCCGGCACCAATCTAAACTTTGCCGATGTCGATCCCGCCTTGTACGCCGGCGGCTTCCATAACTTCGCGGCAGGCGGCACGGTCGATATCGCACAGACCATCGCGTTCAGCAGCAACAGCAACATCGTGTTCCAGTGGAACGAGCCTTTCGATCCGCAGCCACCGGCGCCGGTAGGTCCGCCCCTCGCTCAAGGCGTGGGCACAGTCCCACCGGGCGGCTCCACCAGCTTTACGTTCACCGGCACGGCCGGCCAGCTCGTCGAAATCTTTCTCGACGCGGACAACACCACGACGGGCGTTCCCAATCCCGACCTGACGTTCGCGCTGATCGATCCCAACAACAACGAAGTCCAGTTCGTCGATGCGACCACCAACCCGGAGTCGCTGACGATCGAGCTGCAGCTCAACGGCACCTACACGGTGATCGTGGGTAGTTTCCTTGCATCCCAGTTCGGCGACTTCCTGTATCGCGTGCAGCCCGTGCAACTGGTCGAGCAGGTGCTGTCGGACTACAACCTGCTGTTCTTCCTGAGCAACGGCACGTTCATCGGCGCGTTCGACGAACAGAACCTGTTCACCAATCGCCCCGTCGAGATCGGCACACTGCCGGGAGCGACGCTGCAAATGGTCATTGCGCGAGCCAACACGCCCTCCACTCGCAATCGCAACGTTGCGGACCGGATCCGTTACGTGGGCTTCAGGGGCGTGAACCCGCAGGAGTATTTCAGTTATCTCGGCCCGGTGATGTTCGGCCACAACTCGGCGCAAGGCGCGATGGGTGTGGCGGCGTATCCGTTCTACGCACCGTTCGTGCCCGAAGCATTTACTTCGCCGGGACCATCGACCATCTATTTCGATGAGAACAACAAGCGCTATCGCATTCCGCAGGTGCGGCTGAAACCGGACGTGGCGGCGATGGACGGCGCCAACACCACGTTCTTCTCCAGCGACTCGGCCGTCGACCCCGACACCTTCCCGAACTTCTTCGGCACCAGCGCAGCAGCGCCGCACGCAGCGGCTGTAGCCGCCTTGGTGCTCGATGCAGCCGGCGGTCCAGGCAAGGTGAAGCCAGCCAAGATGCGCAAGATCCTGCAGGACAGTGCGTTTGCCCACGATCTCGATCCGTACTTCTCGACCGGGTTCGCGTTGTCCGCGGGCAACTTGCTGACGGTCAATGCTTCCGCCGATCCGAATGCGATCAGCCAGTTCGACCCCAACGTGTTCACGCTGACGCACTTAGGTGTGAAGCGCCTGCAGAGTTTCTCCATCAATGGCAGCGGCGGCAATCTGACGCAGACGCCGGGCGGCATCGTGTTCGATGAACGCAGTACGCCAGTGTCGGCGCCAGCGGGCCAGCCGTTCGTCGTCGGTCGCACTGTCGGACTCACTCCCGCGGATGTGACGGCCAGCTTCTCTCTGCCCGCAGACCCGCCGGGCCTCCCAGGCCAGTGGAAGCAGCTCGATCTCAAATTCCTGGCCGGCACCTTCGGCAGCGGCGACCTGCTCTCCTTCGGCGTCGATCGCGATGAAGCCGATGCAGCAGGCCCCGGTGTCGCAGCCGGTGGCAACTCAGCCGACCTGCTCGGTGGCGGCGTGTCGATTCCTTCGGGTCGGCTCGTGCCGGGCGGCGCCAGCTTCTTCGGCAAGTACGAAGGCGGCAATCCGTTCAAGGGCGAGTTCTTCAACCTGATCGGCGATGGCTACAGCCGCCTCGACGGTTATGGCTTCATCAACGCCGAGGCGGCGGTCAAGGCGGTAACCAAGAAGAGGAAGTAGCACTGGGGTCGTTACCCAGCCAGGCCCGCATCGTTCAAACGATGCGGGCCTTTTTATTTAGACCGTTTCAGGGCGCTCGAACGTTCTTTGTATTGACCCGTCGCAAAGTCGTCACGGAGCGAAACCATGTGCCTTCTCACCCGCTTCGACATTCGTCGGCTGCTCTTACCGATGCTGGCGCTTCTGCTCGGTATCTCGCCGCTGGTCTCCGCGGACGAAGCAACCGACCGTGCTGCCATCGAAGCAACCGCACAGGCATGGACCAAGGCATTCAACGCACGCGATGTCGATGCTTTGCTTGCGCTCACGACGGACGACGTCGTGCTGATGGATCCCCGTATTTCTCCAGTGAGTGGGCGGGCAGCCGTACGTCGCGCCATCCCTAAGGCTTTGGCGAGCGCCACGGGCCGAGTCACCAATGCGACGAAAGAAATCGTGATTGCCGGCGACGTCGCCTGGAGAATCAGCGCGTTCGAGCACGAGCCAGCCAACATCGACACGCTGAGCCGCGGTCAGTCGCTGGAAATATGGAAACGCGTGGATGGCGGATGGAAGATCCACCGCCAGATGTCGTCGAGCATTCTCGACCAACCTAAGCTCTTTCCGCGACGACCGCCGTCGGAGCCTGTGATGAATGCGCCGGGGGACGAAGGTAAGAAACTCTATTAAACCGCCACACCCGGCTTCAACCATTTCTCACGGCCGACGAAATAGAGAAACACGCAGAGCCCAACGAACGGCAGCAGCGACAACAGATCCGACCACGGACCGTCGAAGAATGGATTGTGTGCCGTGGCCCAGGCCGTGACCGCCGCGTCCGCCTTGTCGAAGAACATCGGCATGATGGCGATGGCAATACCCGCAATCGCACCGCCGGCGATGTAGCCCGACGCCAGCAGTACGCCGGGACTCTTATCGGTTTCAGCGTTGAACTGCGTCGACGTGAGATTCGCGTGCGAGGCTCGCTGGCGCAGTTGTCGATCCACCAGCCAGCGGATCATGCCGCCGATGAAAATGGGCGCGGAGGAAGACAGCGGCAGGTAGACGCCCACCGCGAATGTCAGCGCAGGCACGAACGACATCTGCAGCATGACCGTGATCATCACTCCGAGCAGCACCAGGGCCCACGGCAGTTGCCGGTCGAGAATGCCTTTGATGATGTACGACATCAACGTCGCCTTGGGCGCGTCGAACTTGGTGACGTGTGTGCCGTCGGGACGAGTGTTATGTGTGCCGTTGATGCCCGGGTCGACCAGCCACACGGCTTTGCCAGCAGCGTCGACGAGATAGCGTCCCGCGGGCCCGCCGCGATCGTCCGTTTTCTGCCAGACGCGATAGGTATTGCCGTCGTCACGTGCCTGCGGACCCACCATCTTTTCGGTCTTCAGCAGTCGGCTTGCGTCCGTGTGCAGGCCGGCGGGCGCCACTTCGGCGATGGGGACATACACAGTCCTCGCATCGTTCAGCACCAGCAACACGGGGCCGAGCAGCAGCGCCGAACCGAACGATCCGATGAGAATGGCCAGCTGCTGCAATCGTGGCGTCGCACCGAGCAGGTAACCGGCTTTGATATCCTGCGATGTCGTGCCGCCATTCGACGATGCGATGCAGACGATGGCGCCGACCGACAGCGCCGTCACGTAGTGCGTGCCGCCGGTCCAGCCGATCAACAGGAAGATCAGGCAGGTGAACAACAGCGTCGCCACCGTCATGCCGGAAATCGGATTCGAGGTCGAACCGATCTCGCCGGTCAGGCGCGATGACACGGTGACGAACAGGAAACCGAACACGACGATCAACACTGCGCCGAGCAGGTTCATGTGCAAAGAGGGTGTGAGCATGATGGCCGCCATCAACACCACGATGCCGATGCCCACGAACTTGAGCGACAGATCGCGGTCGGTGCGTGCGTCGGTCGCGACCGGTACATCACTCTTCCGGCTGTCGGAGAAGCTCTTGAGTCCGCCCGTGATGCCACGCCAGATCATCGGCATGGCTTGCACCAGGCTGATGATGCCTGCTGCGGCCACGGCACCGGCGCCGATATAAAGCACATAAGCACCGCGAATCTGCGCAGGCCCCATCTCGGAAATCGGAATCGTGCCCGGCGCGAGCGGGCCCACCAGGCCCTCACCGAAAAACTTGATCAGCGGGATCAGCAGCAGGTAGGACAGAACGCCGCCGCCGGCCATCAATCCGCCGATGTAAGGACCGATGATATAGCCCACACCCAACAGCGCGGGCGACAACTCGACGCTCACCGAGCCCGACTTGAACGGCGCGGCGAAGACCCTTTCCGCAACGTCCTTCCAACCCTTCAACGCCAGGTTGCATGTCGTGTAGAGCAGCCCGACGCCGAAGCCGGTGAAGATCGGCACGGCTCCGGGGGCTTTGCCGAGTCCCGCCGCTTCCGCCGCATGCATTTCGGCTTGCGCCGACGGCGAGGCGGCGGCTCGATCCTCGGCACTTGCGCCGGCCCGCAAGACCGCTGCACAGGCAGTGCCTTCAGGAAATTTCAGCGTGGCGTGCTCGAGCACGATCAGCGCACGGCGTAGCGGAATCATCATGAGAATGCCCAGCAGGCCGCCCATGATCGCGACCAGCATGACGTTCACCAATTCCAGATCGAAGCCGAGGATCAGGATCGCGGGCATGGTCGCACCCAGGCCGAAGGCGATGGACTCGCCTGCCGAACCGGCTGTCTGCGTGATGTTGTGTTCGAGAATGGTGGCGTCGCGCACCCCGAGTTTCGACAGTGCCCTGAACAGCGCCAGCGAAATCACCGCCACCGGGATCGAGGCGCTGACGGTGATGCCGACTTTGAGCACCAGGTACAGCGACGAAGCGCCGAACACCAGGCCGAGAATCGCCCCGGTGAGTACTGCCCGGAAGGTAAATTCGCGCATCGCCGTTTCGGCGGCGATGAAGGGCTCGATAGGGGAAACGTCAGGCGATGCCATGGTTATGTCCGGGTGCTGCCACGCCCCGGGTCCATGCGGCGCGCTTGCAGAATAGACGCCGGCCGTGGCCCGCGCCAGCGGCGATTTGCCGGAACACGCGGGGTTGCGCGAACTGATGATCCGCTGCGCCGACTTTCCGGCGCTTTACGGCGAAGGCGGCGCGGAATCGCGCCTGACCGCCTTATTGCTGGATGAGATCGCCGCGGCTCCCATCGAAAAGTTGCATCTGCCGATGCCGGCAGACGACCGACTGTGCAGGATCGCCCAGATGATGATGGCCAATCCCTCCGAGCGCTTGACACTCAAGACCTGGGCCAAACGCGCGCAACTCGGCGAACGAACGCTTGCCCGCATCCTCTCGCGCGAGATCGGCATGAGCTTCGGCCGTTGGCGACAACAGCTCTACATCATGCTGGCGTTGCGGTGGCTGGCCAAAGGCGTTTCGATCCAGACCATAGCGAGCGATCTGGGCCATGAGAACGCGGGCAGCTTCGTGACCATGTTCCGTAAGGCGCTCGGCACGTCGCCGGGGCGTTACATGGCGGAACGACGCGCGAGCACGCGAGACCGCTACTTCTCCGTCTCTAAGGCTTTCGAAACTTGAGCAGAAACCTATCCGTCTTATCGTGCATCTCATGCGCCTTCGCGGTATGCGGATCGGTCTTGTTACGCAACACCTTGCTCTCGGCAACGAACACGAAACCCGCAGATGTCACTTCCTTCTTCACCTGCGCGAGCTCAATGCGATGCAGGGTTTCGGTGTCGCGTATACCCGCGCCTTTCGCAGCAGCATGGTCTTCGACGATCAGGATGCCGCCCGGCTTCAATGCCTTCAGCAACGCCGAGTTCACCGCGAACATGTTGGGCGAACCGAAGCGCTTGTTGTGCAGGTCGTGGTAATTCTCCGACGTCCAGATCAGGTCGAGCGGCTCCGGGGCGGCGAACAATTCTGCCGCAGGCGTGAAGGACCAATATTCATACACCGATCCGGGATCGTCACTGGCCGACCAGAGTTCGGGCGCCGGACGCCTGACGTTTTGCAGAGTGCTCGCGGTGACGTTGGTGCAGGATGGATCGGGCGGTTCGGCAGCGGGCGACGGCTCTGCCGGTGGGCTGCGTGACACCGAGATCGCATAGACATGGCCGGAATCGCCTGTCACGCCGCAAAAAATCCGGGTGAAATATCCCCGGCCCGGCAGCAGGTCCGCGACCTTGTCTCCCGGCTTCATCCCGGCGAACGCAATCACTTCGGCCGGCTTGCGGTCGGCATCGCGCTCGCGATCTGTATCCGGCCGTCGCGAGTCCGCCACTGCTGCTGAAATATAAGCGGGTATGGCCGCGCC
>JBEVKB010000099.1:0-20050 GCA_040509875.1 Steroidobacteraceae bacterium
GGTGCGTGCGCTGAACACCGCCGAGGCCGGCGGCGTGGATGTCTATCTCACCGATGAAGCGGTCGCACTGACCGATGCCACTGCACAGTTTTCCGCGCTCGCGTCCGGAGGACTCTCCGGGCTCGCCTCTTTGGACAGCGGTACTTATCGATTGCGTGTCACCGGCGCGGGCGACAAGACTGATCTGCGCCTCGATGTGTCGAACATCGCGCTGGACAGCAGGAAAGTGGTGACGGTGCTCCTCACGGCAACGCAGGGTGGAGTGCTGGTCAACGGCATGCTTCTGCCGCAGCAGGCAGATCCCAGTAAAAAGCCCAATACCAAGGCACGAGTGCGTGGCGCGGTCGGCATCTCCAGCGGTGGTAGTGTGAGCGCCAGCATCGGCGGCGTCAGCGTACTCGCCAGCGGCGCGATAGGCGCAATCAGCAGCAAGTACGGACAAGTCGCTGCCGGCGATGCAGCTGTCAGCTTGAGAGTGGACGGCAACCAGGTCGCAGTCGCCAATCAAGCGCTCGCTGCCGGTGGCGATTACACATTGCTGATCTGGAGCGACGCGGACGGCATCCGCACGACATTGACCAGCGACGACAACCGCCTGCCCACTGCCACCGGCAAAGCGAAAATACGCTTGCTCAACGGCCTCTCGGCGCTCGCCGTGCCTGCGACGCTGGCGGTCGATTTCTCGCCGGTAGCAGAAGGCGTTGCACTCGGCCAGGTCTCGGCCTTCACGGAAGTCGACAGCGGCTCCGACTATCAACTCGACGTCTCGAACACCAGCACCTCGGCGAACCTGTTGAACAGGACAGCGGTAACGCTGCAGGACACGGGCGTCTACACCATGTTCGTGTGGGGCGGTGGCGCGACCGCGGTGTCCGCAACGCTACGCAAAGATCGCTGAATTTCACTTCATCATGAGAACAACTGTGCACCAAGCACTTTCCCAGCCGTCCGCCTGGATTCGTCCCGCCGTCCTTGCCTTTGTCTTGATTTGCCTCGGCGGTTGCTCCGACGATGACGACGACCGCGACAGGTATGCGGAAATCCGTTTATTGAACGTGAGCCCAGACTATCGTTCGCTCGATCTGTATGTCACCGCCGAGGGCGGCAACAACGACGTGATGAAGGTCCAGGATGTGGCCTTCGAAACAGTGAGTCCTTATCGCAAGGCGGATTCCTACGTCTACGATGTGAAGCTCAAGCGCAACGGCGTCAACGGCACGTTGCGGACGCTGGGCGGCGAGAAGCAGGCCGATGGTGCGCATCTCACCTATATCGCATTCGGCTCGACCGGCAATCTTGGGATCATGAAGCTCAACGATGACCAGACGGCCGCCAACGACAACCGCGCCAAGTTGCAGGTATTCAATGCAGCCGACGCCGGGCCGCTGGATATCTACCTGACGGACGAATCGGTTTCGCTGGACGATGGCGAGCCGCTGTTCGGCGCGCTTGCGTCGGGTGCATCGACGGGTATCGCCTTCCTCGACAGCCGTACTTATCGGCTACGAGTCGTTGGCACGAACGACACCAGCGATCTGCGCCTGGATTTATCGGGTGTTACGCTCGCGAGCAGGCAAGTCATGTCGCTGGTGCTGACTGCAACACCGGGCGGTGTGCTGGTCGGCGCAGTATTCATTCCGCAACGTGGCGAGCTTGCGATCAAGCACAACACCAAGGCGCGCGTACGTGGCGCCGTCGGTGTCGATTCGGGCGTCAACGCATCGATCGGCGGTGTGACATTGCTTACGGGCGCCGGCGCCGGCGTCATCAGCAGTCGATACTCGCAGATAGAAGCGGGCAGTGTTGCGGTGGATCTGAAAGTGGGAGGCGTTGCGGTCCCCGTCGCCAATCAACAGCTCGCGGCGGGCGGTGATTACACCCTGTTGGTCTGGAGCAATGCCCAGGGTCAGCAGCTTGCCGTGATCGGCGATGACAATCGCCTGCCGAGCGCCGGCAAAGCGAAACTGCGCGTCATGAACGGACGGTCGGGAGATGCGAGGTCCGTGACCATGGCGGTGGATTTCTCGCCCGTCGCCGAAGGCATCGCTGCCGGCCAGATCTCCGGCTATACCGAATTCGGCAGCACCGCCGAATACCAGCTCGACTTGTCGGACACGGAAACGGCAACGACGTTGGTCACCAAGACTTCGGTCGCGCTTGCGAACGGTGGCGTTTATACGCTACTCGCGTCGGGGAGTGGCACGGTGAGCGGGACGTTGAGGAAGGATCGCTGAGGGCGATTAGCGGTCCTGGACGCGTAATACCCAGTAGTTCGGCTCGCGAGCCCCATGAGCAATGGCGACTATGAACACCAGATCCGGCGTTGCTGCGTACACAATGAAGAACGGGAAACGCCGTAGAACGAAATGCCTGAGAAATTATCCGGAAATGAAGGTGGTGGCGGCGCGTCTTCGCGGCGGTGAGGGCTCTGGGTGTCGGCGTTATGGGCTATCGCCCACGCGAAGCAAAAGGAATCACCGCACCACCTCCACATTCAACTCCCTGCTGTCCGCCCGCCCTCTGTCGTCCACCGCCCTCACCACATAGTGCCCCGCGTGTCCGGGGCTCCAGCCGATCGCAACGCCGGGCATGCCCGTACCGATGTACGACTCATCCACGAACCAATGCAGCTTGCGCACTTCGCTATCTGCATTGGCGGCGAGCGGAATCGGATCTTCGCCGTTGCGAGTGGTGCGGACGGTGTACGTTGCTGCCACTACAGGTGAAGTAATTCGCGGCGGTGTTCCCGCGGGAACGTCGCGTTGACAATCGGCACTTGCAGGCGGTCTGCGTCGCGGCATGCCGGCCTGGGTGAATAGCTGGAGCAACTCGGTCGGCCAGAATTCGTAGACTTCGCTGCGCGTGTATTTCGGATCGAAAGGCGGACAGGCTTGCAGGCCGGTTCTCGTATCGACGATCAAGCGTCGATGAACATTGCTGATTCGTATCGGCGATACGCCCGGGATGTACCAGGTCTGCGATGTCTGGGGGCAGTCGGCGTTGGGCAGGTCGCCGGAGGCGCTGCAGACTTCGACGCGAGCCAGCCTCGGCGGTTGGCGGAAGATCGGTTCGCCTAAGTGCGGATCGCTGGCGGCGATGGCGTCGACCACGCGAAAGAACAGGGGCGCCGCCGCCTGCACGCCGACGAATGCCGGGTTGCCGTGGCCATCGAAGTTGCCGACCCAGATCACCAGGACATACGGGCCGAAGACACCGGCGGTCCAGGCATCGCGAAATCCCCACGAGGTGCCGGTTTTCCAGGCCGTGCGCAGGCGATCCTGTCGTCGCGTGAACGGATCTTCCGGGCGAGGCGCGCTCTTCAGCATTTCCAGCGTCATCAAGCTGGCTTCTTCGGAAAGCAGGCGCGTGCCGGCATGCCGTGGCTGGTCACGTAGATAATTTATATCGGCGAGCCGGCCGCGATTGGCGAGCATGGCGTATAGCTTCGCCGCTTCTTCCATTGTGACTTCACCGCCGCCGAGTGCGAGCGCGAGACCGTAGTGCTGGGCACTACGCATGCGGGAGATGCCGGCGCTGCGGAGGAACTGAAATAGATCGGGCTGTGCGAGTTGCGATGACAGCATGACGGCCGGCACATTGCGCGAGCGGATCAATGCATCGGTCGCGGTGATCGGGCCCACGAACCGGCCGTCGAAATTCTCGGGACTGAAAGAGCCGAACGCTGTTGGCGCGTCCTTGAGTACGGTCTGCGGATGAATCAGCCCCTGGTCCATGGCCAGTGCGTATATGAAGGGTTTCAGCGCCGATCCGGGAGATCGCTTGGCGAGCGTGCCGTTGACCTGGCCGGCGATGGTCGCCGATTCGAAATCCGCGGAGCCCACCATCGCGCGAATGGACATGTCGCGAATATCGACCAGCAGTGCGGCGGCATTGTGTATGCCTATATCTGCGCGTTCGCGCACATAGTTGCGTAGTACACGTTCCGTGATGCGCTGGACTTGCAGATCGAGCGTCGTAGCTATCCGATGGATGTCGGTTTTGCCCGCGAGCACTTGCGTGGTGAAATGCGGCGCGAGGAATGGCAGGTCGCCGATGCGTCGATACGTGAGCGGCAATGAAATGTACTGGTTCGCGGAAGCGGCGGGATGCGCTTGCTGCCAGCGTTCGAATAGTCGTTCGCGTGCCGCGAGCAGGTCAGGCGGTTCCTGTACGCGCGGGCCACGACGCAATGGCGATTGCGGGATCAGCACGAGAGACAGAGATTCCGCGAGCGCGAGGCGATCCGGCGATTTGTCGAAGTAGACGAGGCTCGCGGTCGCAATACCTTGCACGTTGCCGCCGTAGGGCATGAGGTTGACGTGCGCTTCGAGAATGTCGCGCTTGGAGTAGCAGGCTTCGAGCTGCAACGCGCGGCCGATCTGGACGAGTTTGCCGCCCACGGTTCGCGTGTTGAGGTTGTACATCAAACGAGCGAGTTGCATCGTGATCGTCGAGCCGCCAAGGCGCGTGCCGCCGGTATAGCTGGAGGTAGCGGCGCGGATCAGGGAGGCGGGGTTGACGCCGATGTGGGTATAGAAGTGCCGGTCTTCGTGCAGCAGCAAGGCGTCGATGAACTCGGGGGCGATTTTTTCGAGCGGCGTCCAGAGGCGGTATTGCTGGTCGGCGGCGAGGGTGAGACGCAGAAGGTGGTTGTTGCGGTCGAAGACGGCGGTGGAGGAGGGGATGCGGGAGGAGAGGGGTGCGCGAGGGTAGTAACGGATGGTTACCAGGGCGATGGCGACGAAGAATAGGGCTAAGAGCAGGAGGGCCCCCTCCTTGATCCTCCTCCGGCGACCGGGGGAGGAGATACGAACGGGAGGGGAAGGACTCATCTCGCTACGCACGGTTTACTTCCGCTCGACCGTCAGCTTCCCAGAGGTCGATCGCGCGACGACCTTTCTGTCATACATCGCTTCGCCGTATGCAGGCGGCGTCGTATACGTACCGACGTTCGTCGCCTTGATGCGGTAGACGATCTCGGCGATCTGATCCGAGGCGCTCACATAGAACACCACGCGGTCTTCGCGCATGTCCGCGTATGAGAGGTTCGCATTGCTGGCGATACAGATCTGGCACTGCCACTCGGAGGTCTCCCTGCCTTGCGCTGCGGTGGCCTCGGCATTCGATTCGGCGAAGGTCGTCTGTGCGGGCTGTGAAGGGACGACGAGTTCGAAGCCTCCCGGCAGCAGGTCCACCATCGCGATGTCACCGATGTAGCCGGGCTCGAGCTTGCGGAATTTCAAATGTACCTCGACCTGGTCGCCCATACCTGTCTTCGCAAGCGGCTTGCCTTGATCGTCGGTGTACTCGCGCAGGACTTCGAGGCCCTGCTTGATTGCGGTCGTCGGCGGTTTGCGATCGAAGCCGGACTCGTCGATGGAGTAGTACGCGTTCAGTGCGGTGTTGTTGGCGAAACGCAGGCCGGTTGCCTGATCGCTGAACGCGGTCTTAGGAAACAAGCCTTCGGGCAACGCGAGCGAACGCACGCGCTTGTCCTTCAACACTTCGGCAATCGCGAAGTTGCGCTCCGTGCCTTCGGTAGCCTTGGCATAAGCGTCCAGCGCCAGCAAGGTCGTGCCTGCCGACAAGGAATGATAGAAGCCCGTGTCGATCCGCGTCGCCATCGTAGCCAGCACATCATCTGGAATCGAGCGCAGCCGTTCCGGGAAATGCTGTGCGATGACGAACAGCAGCAGGGCATCGCGCGTCATCGGATCGTTGTAGCTCTCGGATTCCTCCTGCGACGTAACAGCGCTGAAGCGCAGCTTGCCGATCAGTTGGTTCGCGTCGTCGTCCTGTTTCATCAAATCCAGCGCTGCGGCCAGCCACGCCGCGGTGAGATCCTGTTCCCACTGACCGCGATACCTTTGCGTCAGCCGTTTGCGTGCGGCTGCAATCTCTGCCGTCATGCGCTGGCCCTGGCGTGTCATCAGGTAAATGGCATACGCGGACTGACGCTCTTCGGTGAGATTGTTGCCATCGCGCGCCGCAATCCTGCGCAGATAGCTATTGCCAGTCTCGATGAGATCGGCCGGAATGGCTTGACCGCGCTGACCCGCTTCGAGCAGCAGGTGCTGCGCATACAGCGACACGAACTCCGCAACCTGGTCACTTCCCGGCCATAATTTGTAGGCGCCTGCATCGTTCTGGCGCGAGCGCAGTTCGCCGATCAGTGCCGACAGGTCGCCACCGTTCAGTGTCTTCACGTAGCCAAACTCGGGCCGCGAAGCCAGCAACACGGCAGGCATGGCCTGGCTCACGATCTGCTCCGTGCACGCGTACGGATAGCTCGCCAGGTAGCTGACGAAGCCGTGAGCGAACTGCAGCGGCAACACCGACATGCCAGTGTCGAGCTTGCGAAGATGCGGATACATGCTGCGTTCGATGGGCACCTCACGTTCACCCTTGGCCGCCACACCTGCTTTGAGCACGGTCATGTAAGGCGTCGCGGGGCGAATACTCAGATCGATCCGGCGTCGAGTCGCAGCAGTGGAGCCTGCGGCGAGTTGTGAAGTGAACGTCATGGCGCTGGCGCCGAGTTCATCGCGGGCACGCAGGCGGAATCGTGCGGAACTCTCATGGCCTTCGCCGATGACAATCGTCTGCCTTGCCTCGCCCAGGATTTCCAATCCCTTATCGGTCGCAAGGCCGACAACGATCTTTGCCGCCGCGCCCGAACCCTCGGCATTGTTGGCAACGCCGACACTCACATCGAACTCATCGCCCGGCGTCACCGTGGTAGGCGCATTGGGTGACAGCACGAAGTCGCCGCGTACCAGCGTGCGGCTTTCGTGTACGCCAATCCGATCGTCGGCGACTGCCACTGCAATGATTCGCAACGTGCCGTTGAAATAGTCGGGCACGGTGTATTCGACTTCTCGCGGCGTGGCGTCCGCATCGAGAATGCCGGACCAGTAGGCGACCGGTTTCTCGCCCTTGCGACGGAACGGATTCAGGTGCTTGCCGAGCAGGCCTTCGGCGTCGCCGCCGGCCGCGGCGGGCAGGCCGAGATGTTTGAACTCCGGAAGAATGAGATCGAGGATCTGCGTGGTCGCAACTTCCAGCGAGCGCTTCTGGAAGAAGTGGCCTAGCGGATCGGGTGTCTTGTAGTTGGCGACTTGCAATATTCCTTCGTCGACAGCGAACAGCACGACGCGCGATGGCTGCGGCGTTTGATAACTGATCTTCACCGTCTCGCCCGGCTTTACCAATGTGGGCGCTTTCACCGTAGGCGGATTACGCCGCGCATCGACGTCGATGGAGAACGGCTTGACGCCATACGACAGCGGGCTCGTATAGATTTCGGAGGAGCCCGGATCGCGCACGAATGCGACCGACACGTAAGCGTTGCCTTCGAGTCCCGCCGGCAGTTCGATGTGCTGCACGGAACTGGTGGTCGTGGTCTTGAACCAGCGCCAGGCGTAGACGCGTTCGCGTTCGATGGTGATCAGGCCGGCGCCGGCATAGGGAGCGCGGATCGACAGCTCGATGCTTTCACCAGGAGCGTAGTCGCTTTTAGCCAGGCTCAATTCGAGTTCGGCATTTTTCTCCAGCGCAC
Organism: Steroidobacteraceae bacterium; assembly: GCA_040509875.1. Lineage (GTDB taxonomy): Bacteria > Pseudomonadota > Gammaproteobacteria > Steroidobacterales > Steroidobacteraceae > Steroidobacter. The sequence goes on from JBEVKB010000099.1 coordinate 7,559, forward strand.
GCGTGACGTTCCCTTCGCCTGCGACTTGGTAGTCGAAGCGGGCGAGCTGCTGGCCGGCGGCATCCTGCACGACATAGGCAAAGTTGCCCGGCGTGCCGGTGGCGAGTTGCAGCACGTAGCCGCCGGGGGCAATCGACAACGCGTTGTCATCGAGTATCGATTCCTTGCGGCGCGACTCGTATTTGTAGGTGCCGTTCGGCTGGCGCAGCAGCACCGACACGAAACGATTCTCCAGTCGCACCAGCTTCAGTCCTTCCACCTGCGTGCGAACGGCCTGCGGATCGATCGCGATCAGCTCGACCTTACGTTGCGTGCCGCGCGGAAGATAGGCGAGGTCGCCGTCGGCTTTGTAGCCGACCAGGTACGGCATGTTCGAAACCAATTGCGCGGCTTCTGCCGTCACGCCGCGCCCGCCGTCGGCCTCGAATCCTTGCGAGACGATGTGCAGTCTATAAGTGGCGCGGGCGAAACGCTGCAGGTTCAGTTGCAGTGTCGCTTTGCCTGCTTCATCCGTCGCCGCTTCGGGCAGCGCTTCGCTGAATCCTTCGCGCGCCGATTGAGGATCGTAGAACTGGTACTCGGGAAATTTGCGGAATGACGGGAAGTTCGGGCTCAGCGTCATCTGCGTGACCAGGCGACGCTGTGCGGCCGGCGTGCCGAACAGGTTCTCCAATTGAATCTGCGCGGTGAGATTTTCCGGCGAGACCCAGCCATCGGCCGAGGCGGCGGAGAAACCGACTGTCATGCGCAGGCGATCCGGTTGGAAGTCGCGAACCTGCACGGTGGTCGAACCGATGAGGCTGCTGTTGCGGGCGACGGATATCGCCAATGTATAAGTACCCGTCGGCGAGCTCTCGCGCGTCTGGTGGCGGATTTCACCGAAGCCGGCAGCCCCGGGCACGAATGTTTCGCGGCGTATCACGATGCCGCGCGGATCGGTGATCTCCAGGCGCAGGGGCACGCCTGCGAATTTCTTCTGCCAGTCCTGGCTGCGAACGATGGCGGCCGCGTGAATTTCTTCGCCGGGCCGATAGATGCCGCGATCGGAGAATAGATAGGCAGCCAGCGCGCCGCGATCGGCATTGCTCTCGACACCGCCGATCTCGAAGCGCGACATGTCGAGGGTCTGCCCGCGTTCGTCGAAGGGCAGGAAAGAACTGTCGCCACCGCGCTGCGCGAGATACAACACCGGCTGCCGTTCGCGCTGGAAGCTCTTCATGTCGGCGAAGTGCACGTGGCCGTCGGCGCCCGTGGTCTCGCTCAGTACGGCGAGTCCGTTGCGACCGATGATGTCCACGGTGGCGCCCGCGACCGGTTCGCCGTTCGCGATCGATTGCACGAACACGTCGTTGCCGCCATCGATGGATTTCTTCACCACCAGGCCGAGGTCGGTGACCACGATGAGTCGCGCATCGGCAAGAGCACCGGCGTTCGATGCATTCCACGCGTCCGAGCCATACTCGAGCGCATGGTCTTCGGTCGCATGCCATGCCTGCACGCGCAACAGGAAAATGCCGCGACGATCGGCGCCGTCCTTATCCAGATAGTCGCCGAGATCCAGCGACTCGTATTGCGGCTTGCCCGGATCGATGTTCGGCAGCTTGAGCGTCTTGGTGAAGCGCTCGGTGATGTTGGCCGTGTCGAAAGCCCAGTTGTTGAACTGCGGCGTCGCGAAGCTGCCGCTCGTCTGGGTCACCAGGTGCTGCAACTGGCGAGGCAGCAGGCGGCCGACTTCGACACGCATGGCCGGCACGTTGCGTGCGAACAGGGACAACGTTTTCTCACCCGACATCGACAGCAGCGCGCCTTGATGCAGGATGCTGAGTTCTCGCGGGAACTGTGGGACGCAAAGCAGTCGCTCGAACGTGTCGCCGAGTACGTAACCGCCGAATGATTTCAATCCCGACTCGACTTTCATGTACACGAATCGGCCCGGGTCGGCGCGATAACGAAAGCTGTGCAGTTCGTAGTGCTCGCGCTCGCCGGGAATCTGCGTGAGTTCCAGTTTGGCTGCCGGCGTCAACACTTCCGGACGGAAGTTGCTGGAGGACCAGGCGAAAGGCTGGCCGCGACGCCGGCGCTCGAACTCGGCCTGCACTTTGGGATCGGGATGTTTCAGCGGCAACAGCCATGCAGACACTTTCGCTGGCATGTCGCGTTCGAGCACCGAGAACGAGGTGTTGATTACCAGTACCTGGTTGGGCTCGTTACGTTCGTCGCGCGCAATGGCGAGCGTCGCATCGCTGATCTTCAGGCTGTTGAGGCCCGGAACTTCGATGCTGGTTCGCAGCGTCTGGGTCGAGTTGTTGCCACCGCGAGCCGCGTGCGTACCCGGTTCGATAGTCAGTTCGAGGCGGCCCGCCTTGGGCGGCACTTCGAGATCGGCCGTATGAATGTAGGCGTTGAGTTTGAGTTTGTCATACACCACGGAGTGCGCCGGCGGGCGCAGTTCCTTTTCGATCTTGTCGCTGACGCGATCGAACATCTTCAGCCGCACGCGCGATTCGAAACTCGCCGGGTCTACCGGATGCGTGAAGCTGATGGTGGCGACGACTTTCTTATTGCTGGCCACCACCGGATCCTGGTGGAACTCGGTGCCGCCGAGAGTGGCGATGAATGCGGGGCTGACGAACTCGAAGCTGTCCTCGGCCAGTCGCACTTGGGCTGCCGCGAAGCCGCGCTCGAAACTCACTTCGTAGCGTTGACCGATCGGCCAATCCGCTGCGGGCTGGAAGCGCAGCATCTTGTCGTCGGTCCAGGTCCAACGACCTGCGATTTGCGGTCGAACGGTAACGCCGCTTTTGTCCGCGTCAATGTCATGACCCGCACGGTCGAGCGGTGCGGTGGATGCGTCGAAGAGCACGATCAATGGATTCGGCGTGCCCGGCGGTTCGCAGCCATAGCAAGTGACCGTCGGTGGCGTGACCGTGAAAGTCACCTGCAACGGCTGAGGCTGCGCTCGATACCAGCGCCAGCCAAAGATGCCAGCCGCAGCGAGTACCACGACGGCAATAGCGATACTCGTTACGGCCCGCGGGTTGGTTCGAGCGTAATGGCCGGCCGCAGCTCGGCCGTGCCGAGTTGCAGTCGCGATGCTCTCGACCCAGCGCGGCGGCTGCCAGTTGAATTCCCCGAACAGCGCCCGGAACAGTTTGCGCATCGCTGACTTCCTTGATTCCCCAATCGGCCAAGTATCCACGCGGTGAATGATCGCGCGCGATTGTGCGCGAACCAGGATGGGATTGTGGCCAGGCGGTGGCGACACGAGCGACTTGCAGGGAACTCGGCCTCGCTGTGTCCCGAACCTCGTCCACTGTCGCGGAACGTAATGGGGACCGGGCGGTCGGAGTGAGGGTCGTTCCGCCAGTGTGGACAGGGACGGACGCCGTCTGTACGGTAGCGCCGGTTTGTCCGATGCGACTTCCAGCGGCAGTTCCGCTGCGCTTCGCGACGTAAGACGTTTTCCTCAAGCCTCTCAATAGAGTACAGACCTGATGCCCGTTGTCAGCCGTGTCGGATTGTTGGTCACCGGCCTGCTTGCCATGTCTTTATTGGCGGCGTGCGGCGGCTCCAAGCACACCTGCGAAACCACCGACGAACCGTATCTGGCCGCGCGCACCGACGCACAGCTGCGGATTCCGGAAGGTTTGACCCGCCCGGATGGCAGCTCTGCCCTGGTGGTTCCTGACGTCAAGCCAGGCGGACAGGCTGCCGGCAGTGGCTGCCTGGCGGATGCACCTTCGTACTTCCGCTCCTCCGGCACCGTGGCGCGCTCGCCCGAAGAAGTGGTGGCGAGCTGGGCGCAGGCTTGGGCGAGTCGCGAGGCCGATGCGGTGCTCGCTTTGTATTCCACCAGTTTCGTGGCGCCGACGGACACCGCCGGCAGTGCCGCTTGGCTGGAGCAACGGCGCGAGCAGATCGCGACCGGACCGGTCCCCGAGCCCATGATCGAAAACCTCAAAGTCGATCAGGATGGTGCCGACCGTCGCGTCGCGAGCTTCGTGCAGAAGTTCGGGACCAACTCGCTGCGCAAGGAACTGACCATGGTGCGCGAGAGCAATTCGTGGCGCATCGCTGCCGAGAAGGTCGTGGACGTCAAATAGTCGCGGATGGCTCCCGGGCAGCCGTGAGAATGGGGCGAACGGTCCGTTCTCCAACACCGAGCCCGTGTTGAATACTGTGCTGCCGATAACGCCAGCCTGTTCAATAATGTCGCACTCTGCCGTTAGCTTCATGCGCGCGGCGCGGCCGTTTTTCCCTGCCAGGATATTCCATGCGATCACCGTCCCATGTCTCCGGGGTCAGCTCATCCATTTCCCTGCATCGCGGCGCCGTCCGCGACGCCATCGTCGACCGGCTCGAACGCTCGCTGGGTAAATCGCCCGCGGCGGCGACACGCCGTGATTTCTATGACGCTCTCTCCATCGCCGTGCGCGAAGAGCTGGCGGAACGCTGGATTGCGACGCGAACCCGCGTGGCGCATGCGCACGTCAAGCGCGTCTGCTACCTGTCCATGGAATTTCTACTCGGTCGCAGCCTGATCAATGCGATCAGCTCGCTCGGCGACGGTCTGATCGAAGAGGTGCAGCAGGCGCTGGAGTCGTTCGGTCACGACCTCGAGCACATTGCCGCGGAGGAGGAAGATCCGGGCCTGGGCAACGGCGGTCTCGGTCGTCTCGCCGCCTGTTTCCTCGACTCGCTGGCCACCTTGGGCTATGGCGCCACCGGCTATGGCATCCGTTACGACTACGGTATTTTCATGCAGGTCATCGGCGAGGATGGCGGCCAGCGCGAAGTGGCCAGTTCCTGGCTCGGCTACCAGAATTTCTGGGAAAGCGGTCGCGGCGGTGTGCGTTATCGCGTGCGCTTCGGCGGCGCCTGCCGTGCGATGCGCGACGACACGGGTCGCGTGCGCTACGAATGGCTCGACACCCACGATGTCTGGGCGGTGGCCTACGACCTGCTGATCCCGGGCAATCGCAGCCCCACCGTCAATCATCTGCGCCTGTGGTCGGGTCGCGCCATCACGCCTTTCAAGATCGAGGCGTTCAATCATGGCAACTACGCAGCGGCGGTCACCGACCAGGTCGATGCGAAGAACCTGTCGCGCGTGCTGTATCCGGACGACTCCACGCCGCAAGGCAAGGAGCTGCGCTTCAAGCAGCAGTACTTCTTCGTCAGTGCGTCGCTGCAGGACATGCTCGCGCAGCACAGTTCAGAAGGCCGCGAGCTCGACGAACTGGTCGATGCGATCGCCATCCAGCTCAACGACACGCATCCGGCGCTTACCATCCTGGAGCTGATGCGCCTGCTCATCGACGAGAACGGCCTGGAGTGGGCCGATGCGTGGCGTGCGACTCGCGCGATCTGCAGCTACACCAATCACACGCTGCTGCCGGAGGCGCTGGAAACCTGGCCGGTGTCGCTGTTCGAGCGGCTGTTGCCGCGGCATCTGCAGATCGTCTACCAGATCAATCGCGATGTCCTGGAAGAAGTCAGCGCGACCTTCCCGAACGATTTCGACCGCCGCCGGCGCATGTCGCTGATCAACGAGGATGGCGATCGCCGCGTGCGCATGGCGTACCTGTCGGTCGTCGGCAGCCACAAGATCAACGGCGTGGCCAAGCTGCATTCGCGCCTGATGCGCGAAACCATCTTTGCCGACTTCGCGCAGATGTGGCCGGACCGCTTCACCAACGTGACCAACGGCATCGCCGTGCGCCGCTGGCTGAAGCAGGCCAATCCTGGGCTGTCCGCGCTGCTCACCGAAAAGCTCGGCTCGGCGTGGGAGAACGACCTGGAAGATCTCGAACGCCTGAAATGGGCGGCCGAGGATGCCGATTTCCGCGCGCGCTTTCGGGACATCAAACGAGTCAACAAGCAACGACTGGCCAACACCATCCAGCAACTGCTCAACGTCGAAGTCAGCATCGATGCACTGTTCGACGTGCAGGTGAAGCGCATTCACGAGTACAAGCGCCAGTTGTTGAATATCGTCTACGTGGTGGTGCGCTACCTGCGCATTCTCGACAATCCGACGGCCGAGATCGTGCCGCGAGTCGTGATCATTGCGGGCAAGGCGGCGCCCGGTTACTACGTTGCGAAGTCGGTGATCAAGCTCATCAACAACATCGCCGACGTGATCAACAACGATGCGCGCGTCGGCAACAAGCTCAAGTTGTGTTTCCTGCCGGACTACGATGTGTCGCTGGCGCAGGAAATCATGCCTGCGGCGGACCTGTCCGAACAGATCTCCACGGCCGGCATGGAGGCATCGGGCACCGGCAACATGAAGTTGTCGTTGAACGGTGCGCTCACCATCGGCACGCTCGATGGCGCGAACATCGAGATCGGCGATGCCGTCGGCGCCGAGAACATTTTCATTTTCGGCATGACCACGGAGGAAGTCGTCGCCCGTCGCGCGCAGGGATATTCGCCGGCGCTGGTGGTCGCCAAGAACCCGGAATTGAAGCGTGCCATCGAGACCATCGATTCGGGGCTGTTCTCGCCCAACAACCTGTCGGATTCGAAAGTGGTGATCGACCGGCTGATGAGCGATGGCGAGCACTTCCTGGTGCTGGCCGACTACGACTCCTACGCCGCTGCCCAGGACCGGGTCGATGCGCTGTTCAAGACGCAGGAGGAGTGGACGCGCCAGTCGGTGATCAATGCGCTCAGCATGGGTCCGTTCTCCAGCGATCGCAGTATCCGGGAGTACGCGGATACGATCTGGGGGATCAAGCCGGTGATCTGATTTCCGGCTTCCTCCCTCGCCGGGCGGGGGAGGAAGGGTAGGATTAAGGCGCTGTGCCGACGGAACCCTTAGGGCCGCTGCGCATTCCCTCCCGTGTTCCGCTGCTTCCCGCCTCTCATGCCCCATCTTTCCGCTCCTGAAATCGCCGCCATCGTCTCCGCGACCCATCGCGAGCCGCGTTCCGTGCTCGGCTACCACGAACTCAAGGCAGCCGATGGCTCGACCTGCTGCATCGTGCGAGTGCTGGAGCCCGATGCCGTGTCGGTGTCGGTATTCTGGGAAGACGAGTCCATCGAACAGGCGCGACCGCTGCAGCAGCTGGACCCGGCCGGCTTGTTCGAAGGCGAGATCAACCATCGCCGCCCCATCTGTCCGTACCGCTTGAAGATCCGTTTCCGCGACGGCAGCGAACTGGTCAAGCACGATCCCTATTACTTCGCGCCACAGCTCACCGAACTCGACCTGCACCTGTTCGGCGAAGGCAATCATCACAGCATCTATCACAAGCTCGGCGCACATCCGACGGTGCGCGATGGGCTCACCGGTACGCGCTTCGCGGTCTGGGCGCCGAATGCGCGAAGAGTGAGTGTCGTCGGCGATTTCAATTTCTGGGATGGCCGCCGTCACACCATGCATGCGTTGGCGTCGTCGGGCATCTGGGAGCTGTTCATTCCCGATGTGCATCCCGGTGCGCTGTACAAGTACGAGATCCTGGCCCCGGACCAGGCATTGCTGCTGAAGTCCGACCCTTACGGTTTCCAGATGCAGCTGCGGCCGGAGAACGCATCCATCGTCGCGGACCTGAGCGGGTACGAGTGGCAGGACGAGTCGTGGATGGCAGTGCGACGTGCATGGGATCCGTTGCGCGCACCGATCTCGATATACGAACTGCATCCGGGATCGTGGCGTCGCTCGTGGCATCGCACGCCTGCGTTCCTGTCGTGGGGCGAACTTGCCGACCAGCTCATTCCGTATGTGCTCGACATGGGCTACACGCACGTGGAGTTGATCGGCGTTGCCGAACATCCATTCGATGGCTCGTGGGGCTACCAGGTGTTGGGTCACTTCGCGCCGTCGGCGCGACAGGGAACGCCCGAGGAATTCAAACGCTTCGTGGATCGCCTGCACCAGGCCGGCATCGGTGTGTTCATGGACTGGGTCCCGGCGCATTTCCCCAAGGATGCGCATGGCCTGCGTGAATTCGACGGCACGGCGCTGTACGAACACGCCGATCCACGCCGCGGCGAGCACGCGGAATGGGGCACCAAGATTTTCAATTACGGCCGGCACGAGGTGCGCAATTTCCTCGTGGCGAATGCGCTGTTCTGGCTGGACGAGTACCACATCGACGGCTTGCGCGTGGATGCAGTCGCCTCGATGCTGTACCTGGATTACGCGCGTAAAGCCGGTGAGTGGGAGCCGAACCAGTTCGGCGGTCGCGAAAATCTCGAAGCCATCGATTTCCTCAAACAGCTCAACTGGACGGTGGGCCACTATCATCCGGGTGCGGTGATGATGGCGGAGGAATCTACGTCGTTCGCCGGCGTCAGTCGTCCGGTGCACCTGGGCGGACTGGGCTTCCATTTCAAATGGAACATGGGCTGGATGAACGACACGCTGCGCTACATGGCCATCGATCCGGTGTACCGGCGCCACCAGCACAACCTGATCACGTTCTCGTTCGTCTATGCGTTCTCGGAGCATTTCATCCTGCCGCTGTCGCACGACGAAGTGGTCCATGGCAAGAAATCGCTGCTGGACAAGATGCCGGGAGACGAATGGCAGAAGCGCGCCAACTATCGCCTGCTGCTCGGCTACCAGACCGCGCATCCGGGAAAGAAACTCAATTTCATGGGTGGCGAGTTCGGCCAGTGGCACGAGTGGCGCGACTACGAGGATCTCGCCTGGGCCTCGCTCTCTCATCCGCCGCACCGACAATTGCAGGACTGGAATCGCGCCCTCAACCGGCTGTATCGAGAATATCCGGAGCTGCATGCCAGCGAGCACCATTGGGAAGGTTTCCGCTGGCTCGAAGCCGACAATCGCGACGAGAGCGTATTCGCATTTGCGCGACATCGACTGCCGGGCGAGGGCGGCACCAATCTCGTCATAGCATTCAACGCGACGCCGGTGCCTCGCGACAACTACGTTCTGGGCGTGCCCGCCGCTGGTCGCTATCGCAAGATTCTCGACAGCGATTCGCCGGCATACGGCGGAGCAGGCTATTCGTCGCAGGAAGAAGTCGACGCGGAGGATGCCGGCTGGCGCGATCTACCAGCACGCATTCGCATCACTCTGCCGCCGCTGGCGATGGTGATCTTCGCGCGCATCTGACGATCCGTGCACCTGTTCGCGTTTCGCTACTTCTCACTGGCGGTGACATACGTCAACATTGACGGCGATGAACGCAATCCAATCCACGCCGGCTGATTACAGCCAGGTGACACTGCTACCCGGCTCGCCGGAACCCATGGGCGCGACCTGGACAGGAGACGGCGTCAACTTCGCCGTGTATTCCAGTGGCGCGGTTCGTATAGAACTGTGTCTGTTCGACAGCACGGGCGAACATGAGCTGGCACGCGTCGCCCTGCCCGAACGCACTGAGAATGTGTGGCACGGCTTCCTGCCTGCGCCACTTGGTGCACCGGGCGTGGTCTACGGACTGCGCGCACACGGTGCATACGATGCCGTTCACGGTGCGCGTTACAACAGCAACAAGCTGCTCATCGATCCATATGCCCGCGCGCTGGTGGGCAAGTTCCAGTGGCACCCGGCGCTGAATGGATTTTCGAAAGAACCCACCGAGACCGCGCGTCGTGCCGATGAGGAACGGGCGGATACAGCCGACAGCGCGCCGTATAACTACAAGGCCGTGGTCATCGATAACGCGTTCGACTGGGGCGAAGACCGGCCTCCGGCCGTTCCCTGGCGCGACACCGTGATCTATGAGGCCCACGTTCGTGGCTTCACCAAACTGCATCCGCGCGTGCCTGTGCAAGAGCGCGGGACATATCTCGGCATGGCGCATCCAGAAGCGATTGCGCACCTCAAGTACCTCGGCATCACCGCAGTGGAATTGCTGCCGGTGCAGGCATTCGTTCCCGAGAAATTTCTCGCCGAGAAGGGACTGGTAAATTACTGGGGTTACAGCGCGCTGTCCTGGTTTGCGCCGGCGCCCGAGTATGCGATCGCCGATCCCGTGGTCGAGTTCAAGACGCTGGTCAAGGCACTGCACGCCGCCGGCATCGAAGTCATCCTGGACGTTGTGTTCAACCATACCGTCGAAGGCGGCGAGGACGGCGCAACATTGAGCCTGCGCGGTCTGGACAATCCCGCGTATTACAAACTCGATCCCGTCAACCTGCGCAACTACGTCAACCGCACCGGCACCGGCAACACCATAGCCATCGGTCATTCTGCGGTACGCAACCTGGTGGTGGACTGCCTCAAGTACTGGGTCGAGGAAATGCACGTCGATGGCTTCCGCTTCGACCTGGCCGCCGTGCTCGGACGCGACAACGGCCGCTTCCGTACCGATGGTAGTTTTTTCAAAGCGGTGGCCGCCGAGCCGGCGCTGCGCTACGTGAAGCTGATCGCCGAGCCTTGGGATGTCGGTCCCGATGGCTACCAGCTCAGTCATTTCCCTGCGGCCTGGGCCGAGTGGAACGATTTGTATCGAGACACCATGCGCGGCTTCTGGCGCGGCAATCCCGGCATCCTGGGTAATTTTGCCGAACGCTTCGCCGGCTCGAGCGACCTGTTTCGCAACAGCGGACGCCGGCCCACCGCCAGTCTCAACTACGTTTCGTGCCATGACGGCTTCACGCTGTACGACGCCACCGCTTACAACGACAAGCATAACGAAGCGAATCTCGAAGACAATCGCGACGGCCACAATCACAACCTGAGCTGGAACTGCGGCGTGGAAGGCGTGAGCGACGATCCGCAGGTGCTGGAGCTGCGCGAACGACAGATCCGCAACATGCTCGCCACGCTGTTGCTGTCGCAAGGCGTGCCGATGCTGCAGGCTGGCGATGAATTCGGCCGCACCCAGCGCGGCAACAACAACGCCTATTGCCAGGACAATGAAATCAGCTGGCTCGATTGGGACCTGGCGGCGCGACGCAATTGGCTCACTATTTTTGTCCGCCAGTTGCTGACGTTAAGGCGTCAGGCGCCTGGCCTGCGGCGCGACACGTTCCTCAAGGGCGCGCGACAGGTCGATCGCGAGCACAAGGATGTCAGCTGGCGGCATCCTCGCGGGCACGAACTCACGGCGGCGGACTGGCATGATGGCAACTCGCGCGCCATCGGTGTGTTGATCGGCCATGCATTCATGGATCCGCACGGAACTCCGAATGGCCATCTGCTCTTTCTGTGCAATGCCAGTGACGAGCAAATCGATTTTGTGCTGCCCGCAGCGACCACTGCTCCGGTGTGGCAGATCGTGTTCGACACCGCGCGCTGGCGCGCCAACGACCTGGGGAGCCGGATCGGGGCCGGTGAAAATTGTCTCGTCGCCGCGCATAGTTGCGTGCTGCTCGCAGATGGCGATGCGCCGCTCAGTGTGCGCACGGGGTTTGCCGGACTGTTGCGCGGTTAGGATTTCGATAACTTCGATACACCCGCTGTCTGCCGCTGCAGGCTTGCGGAATCAACGGCGTTACCGGCGAGCTGGCAGCCTTGCCGCTGCGCCGATGTCGCAAACAGACGGGACCCCGCAATGAATGACGACGCGTTCGAACGCCTGGCGCAGGTGCACGGAATCGGTGTGGCGTACAACGATTTCCGTAACGAACCACGAGAGATTTCGCGCGACAGCAAGCTTGCCGTGCTGGCCGCGATGGAGATCGATGCCTCGAGCGCGGGCAACATCGATGCCGCGCTGAGTAAACACGACACGGTTCACTGGATGCGCATGCTGCCGCCCGCTGTGGTGGTGACGAGCGGCATGAGGGCAGTGCTCGCAGTCTCCGTGCCGCTGGATCTCAAAGCCACGTCGGCCGCCTGGTCGATCATGCTCGAATCGGGCGAGCTGCGCAGCGGCAGTACGCGACTCAATAAACTGCAGGTCTCCGAACGCGGCAGCACCGAAGGCCGCAGCTTCGAACGCGTGGAGCTGGTATTACCGCAGGACCTGCCGTTGGGTTATCACCAGGCGACGGTGACGCTCGATACCGGCCTGTCGGGTGACACGCGCCTGATCGTTGCGCCGGATTCCTGCTACGAACCTCCGGTGATCCAGAAGGGCGAACGCGTCTGGGGCATCGCCGTGCAGCTGTATTCGCTGCGCTCGGACAACAACTGGGGCATGGGCGATTTTCACGACCTGCGTGAATTGATCGAACTGAGCGCCCCCTTGGGCTGCAGCATCATCGGACTGAATCCCTTGCATGCGCTGATGCCGGCCAATCCGGCGCACATCAGTCCTTACAGTCCGTCGAGCCGCGAATTTCTCAACGTTCTATATATCTCGGTCCCCGACGTGCCCGAGTTCACCGCGTGTGAAGCGGCCGTCGCGCGCGTCAAGAGTGCGGAATTCCAGAAGACACTCGCCGAATTGCGTGCGCCTGGCCACGTGAACTATGTGGGTGTCGCCGCTGCGAAATTCTCGGTGCTGCGCGAAGTCTACGAACAGTTTCGTTCGACTCACCTGGCACAAGGTACTGCGCGCGCCCAAGCTTTCCGCAAGTATGTCGAGTCGCGTGGTGAACCGCTGCGACTGCATGCGATTTTCG
>JBEVKB010000100.1:0-10162 GCA_040509875.1 Steroidobacteraceae bacterium
CTTGCATGTGTTAAGCACGCCGCCAGCGTTCAATCTGAGCCAGGATCAAACTCTTCACTTAAAGGCTTTCGACAATCAAGTGACGAAGATTATCCCAATACTCATTGCTGACTATTTGGTTACTCATCGTCGATTTGCGCTTTCGCAAACGACCGACGCGAGTCCCCACACAAATTACCTGTTTTAATTTTTAAAGAGGGCCAACACGCTCGGTGCAGGCAGAAGCGGAATGATAACCGACTTTTCGTTTCCGTCAACACCCGGTTGAACCGGCCGTCGAGGAGTCTTGAAGTCGTTTCGCCTGTTTTGCAACCGGCGTCCCGTTCGAGGAGGCGCATTCTAGCGATGCGATTCGGACTGTCAACACAAAGTGAAATATTTATCGAAAATCGCTTTTTTCATAGGCTATTTCTTCGCGTTCGGTTTTGTCGCCGAGTATTTTTCGTAGCTTTCGGTGCCCGCGCACTACGCCTGTGCGGGTAAATGCGGGACAGACCGCAGAAAAATCGCAGGTACGCCGGGGCAGCCGGATCCGAGTGGGACCGAAATCACAGCCTCGCGCCCTCCTGGCGCGAGGTTTGGGGCGTAAGCCGCGACCGTTTACCCCTTTGCCCCCGTCGCAGCGGCCGCCAGCGTCACTTTGGCGATGCCGCGCTTGCCGACTTGCAGCAGGTACGTCTCCCCGACGCGTAGCGACGCCTTCGGATCGCTCGCCTTCTCACCGTTGACACGGATCGCCGATTGGTCGAGCAATCTATAACCCGCCGAACTGCTGCTGATGAGCGCGCATTGCTTCAGCAACACCATGAGACCGATGCTATCTGCGTCTATCTCGATCGTGCGCTCCGGAATGTCTTCGGGCACTTCGCCCTTCTGACTTCTCGTTGAGAAGTCCCGATGGGCTTTTTCCGCTGCCGCAGCGCCATGGAAGCGCGCGGTGATCTCGCGTGCGAGTTCTATTTTGACTGTCATCGGATTGCGGCCTTCGCTGACTTCGCGACGCAATGTCGCAAGTTCCGCGTTGGCGCGAAACGAAAGCAGATCGAAGTAGCGCCACATCAGGTCGTCGGAAATCGACATCAGCTTGCCGAACATGTCGGCCGGCGCCTCGGTGACGCCGATGTAATTGCCAAGCGATTTCGACATCTTGTTGACGCCGTCGAGCCCTTCCAGAAGCGGCATGGTGAGCACCACCTGCGGCTCCTGCTCGTACGCCTCCTGCAACTGCCGGCCCACCAGCAGGTTGAATTTCTGGTCCGTGCCGCCCATCTCCACGTCCGCTTTCAGGGCCACGGAGTCGTAGCCCTGCACCAGCGGGTACAGGAATTCATGGATGGCGATGGGCTGCCCGCCCTTGTAACGCTTGCTGAAATCGTCGCGCTCCAGCATGCGGGCGACGGTGTGCTTGGCGGCGAGCTGGATCAGCCCTACCGACGACATGGCGTTCATCCAGCGGGAATTGAATTCGACTCGCGTTTTCGCGGGGTCGAGAATCTTGAAGATCTGTTCCTGGTAGGTAGCGGCGTTCGCTTGCACGTCTTCGGGCGTGAGCGCCGGCCGCGTCGCGTTGCGACCGGAAGGGTCGCCGATCAGGCCGGTGAAATCGCCGATCAGGAAAATCACCTCGTGACCGAACTCCTGGAAGCGCCGCATCTTGTTGATCAGCACCGTGTGGCCGAGGTGCAGGTCGGGGGCCGTCGGATCGAATCCGGCCTTGATGCGCAGCGGCTGGCCGCGCCGCAGTTTTTTCAGCAGCTCCTCTTCGAGCAGGATTTCGGCGACGCCGCGTTTGAGTTCAGCCAATTGTTCGTCGGGGGGAAGCATGTGGTCCGGTGCTCGTAGGGAGAAACAGTGTTGCGAATCAGCGCGCGACTGTATGTCCTGAATTCTGCGACTGCAATCGAGCGATGCCGGAGCGCGCTTACTCATGTTTGTCGAATGGGTTTGCGTAATGGGTTGACGCTGTCTGCTTCGATCTTTACCTTTCACAAAATGTTAATGGCGCTTACATAGGTCTCGAAGGTGCAGCCAGGCTCGCGTATTGCTGTCGATTACAAGCCCAAGACGCCGCCTGCGACCGCGGCCAGCCACGCACGCTGGTTCCTGTCCTTCCTGGCGCTCACATTGGTTGCCGGCGTCACTCTCTATACGATCACCGGCAACCAGCCGGAGGAATTCCAGTCGCCGTTGCAGGTGCCGACGCTTGCTCCCGGCGATATTCCGCTGCAGCGACCCGACGATCTGCTTGCCACGCCCGCGCCGAAAACACTCGGCGAGACCGTGGAATTCGTCGTGCGGCGTAACGACACGCTCGACAGGATTTTCCGCCAGCTCAAACTCAGTCTCGCGGACCTCGCCGAAATACGCGACGTCAAAGGCGCTCGCGACCAGCTCGATCAATTGCGTCCCGGCGACACCATCACCGTCGCGCACGACGATGGCATCGTTCACTCTTTGCAGCGTCGAGTCAGCGAAACGCAGATTCTCAACGTCACGCGCGGCGAGAAGGGATTTGCCGCGGAGTTCATCGATACGCCGGTGACGACGCGGATCGTGCATGCCCAAGGCACCATCACCAGTTCTCTGTTCGTGGCTGCGCGCGCGGCGGGTGTCGGTTCGGAACTCATCATGCGGCTGGCCAACGATATCTTCGGCTGGAAGATCGATTTCGCACTGGAAATACAGCCCGGCGACCGTTTCGTGATCGTGTACGAACAGAAGTTTCGCGACGGACAATATATCGGCGAAGGCCGGATTCTCGCCGCCGACTTCATCAATGAAGGCACCGTGTTCCGCGCGGTCTATTACCAGTCCGCCGACGGCGAGATCCGCGACTACTTCGCACCCGACGGCCGCAGCATGCGAAGACAGTTCCTGCGAGCGCCGCTGGATTTCACACGCATCAGTTCGAACTTCGATCCGGCGCGACGCCATCCCATTCTGAATACGATTCGTGCCCACAAAGGCGTCGACTATGCCGCGGCTACCGGCACCGTGATCAAGGCAGCAGGCGAAGGGCGTGTTGCCTTCGTCGGCATGCAGGGCGGTTACGGACGCGTCGTGATACTCGAGCACGGCGCCGGCATTTCCACTCTGTATGGACACATGTCGCGCTTCGCCCAGATCCGCAACGGCCAGCGCGTGCGTCAGGGTGAGACGATCGGCTACGTCGGCATGAGCGGCGCCGCGACGGGTCCACATCTTCACTACGAATACCGCATCAACGGCGTCCACAAGAATCCGCGTACCGTGCCGCTGCCCGACGCCAGCCCGATTCCGGCGCAGTACCTGGTGGAATTCCAGTCGAAGTCCGACACCATGCTGGCGGAACTGGATCGCGCACGCGATGAAGGCGTGGCGGTGATTCCGGCTGCAAATCCCGGTGTCGCGCGTCCGCTACCGCCACGAGCAACTTCGGCGCTGTAACACAGGCGCGTTCCTCGACGTAGTACTCTGCAGGCTTCCCCTCCTTGGCGAAGCTCATGCCGGACATCAATCTCAAAGCGCCCGAACACTACATCAACCGGGAATTGTCGTTCCTGGACTTCAATTACCGGGTGCTGGCGCAGGCTCACGACCGGTCGTTGCCGCTGCTCGAACGCATCCGCTTCCTCGGCATTTCCTGCTCCAATCTCGATGAGTTCTTCGAGATCCGCGCCGCCGGGTTGAAGCAGCGACTCGAACTCGGATCGCTCGCCACCGGGCCGGACGGCATGACGCTCCCGGAGCAGATCGCGGCGATCCATGCCCGCGCCCTCGCGCTGGTGAAGGATCAGTACGAACTGCTCAACCAGCTGGTTTTTCCGGCACTCGCGTCGCATGGCATCCAGTTCGTCAACGCCAAAACATTGATGCCGCAACAGCGGGCCTGGCTTGGCGATTATTTCGCCACCGAGGTGGAGCCGGTGCTGACTCCGCTAGGCCTGGATCCGGCGCGGCCGTTCCCTCGCATCCAGAACAAGAGCCTCAACTTCATCGTGCGGCTGTCGGGCAAAGACGCATTCGGGCGTGACGCGGAACTAGCGGTCGTGCAAGTGCCCCGCGCACTGCCGAGAATCATCCGCCTGCCACAGACAGACGATGCACCGGGAGGAACTTATTTCGTGTTTCTTTCGGCAGTGATTTCAGCGTTCGTGCAGCAGTTGTTCAGCGGCATGACGGTGGAGGGCGCATGGCAATTCCGCGTCACGCGCAACAGCGACCTGTTCGTCGATGACGAAGAAGTCGATGACCTGATGCGCGCAATCGAAGGCGAACTGGCGCAACGACGCTACGGCGCGGCCGTTCGCATGGAGACTTCGCTCGATTGTCCCGAGGATATAACCAACTTCCTGCTGCGGCATTTCTCGCTGACGCGCGACGACTTGTTCCAGGTCAACGGGCCGGTGAACCTCAACCGGCTCACGGCCATCTACGACCTGGTCGATCGTCCCGACCTGAAATATCCGACGTTCACCCCCAGCATTCCGCGGCGGCTGGCGGCCAAGGAAGATATTTTCGCGGTGCTGCGCGAAGGCGACCTGTTACTGCATCAGCCGTTCGAGGCATTCGCTCCGGTGATCGACCTGCTGCGCAAGGCCGGCACCGATGCGAGCGTGCTCGCGATCAAGCAGACGCTGTATCGCACCGGCCCGCAGTCGCCCATCGTCGATGCGCTGGTCGATGCGGCACGCGCCGGCAAGGAAGTGACGGTCATCATCGAGTTGATGGCACGGTTCGACGAGGCCGCGAATATCGCACTGGCGAACCGCCTGCAGGAAGCCGGTGCGCACGTGATGTACGGCGTCGTGGGTTTCAAGACGCATGCGAAGCTCATCATGGTCGTGCGGCGCGAGCAGGGAAAACTGCGGCGCTACTGTCATTTCGGCACCGGCAACTATCATCCGAACACGGCGCGCGTCTACACGGACTACGGCCTGTTCACCTGCGACACCGCCATGGGCGAGGACCTGCACGAGCTGTTCCTGCAGCTCACCAGTCCGACGCGCGTGGCGACCATGCAGAAAATCCTGCAATCGCCATTCACGTTGCACGAGTCGTTGCTGAACAAGACGCGCCGTGAAAGCGAATTTGCGCGCCAGGGCAAACCTGCACGCATCATCGCGAAGATGAATGCATTGGTGGAACCGCAGATCATCCAAGCGCTGTACAGCGCCTCCATGGCCGGCGTGAAGATCGATCTCATCGTGCGCGGTATCTGTGCGTTGCGCCCCGGCGTACCCGGCCTCTCGGAGAACATCCGGGTGGTGTCGATCATCGGCCGGTTCCTGGAGCATTCGCGCGTGTTCTATTTCCTCAACGACACCAACCCGGAAATTTTCTGCGCCAGCGCCGACTGGATGGAGCGCAATTTCTTCCGTCGCATCGAGGTGGCGTTTCCGATCGAGCGTGCACGACATCGCGACTGCATCGTCGAGGACCTGGAAACCTATCTGGCGGACAACACCCAGGCATGGGAGTTACGCGCCGATGGCACTTATGAGCGACTCACGCCGGGCGACGGCGAGGCGTTGATAGCGCAGTCGGTACTGCTCAAGAAATATGCGGAGATCGTGGAATAGCGCCGACGCCGCTGCCGCTCATCCCACCCGCAGCCTGAACCCCGAACTCTTGTGGTGCTCCACTTCGAGTTCCAGGTCGGCCGCCGTCAGCGGATGTTCGTCGATCCAGTTGCGAGGAAAGCGCAATTCCAGCGAGCGCGCTTTCGCTTTGAGCTCGATGTGCGGCAATGCCACCGCGCTGCGCCCACGATGCAGCAGCACCGCGAGCCGTAACAGCACGATCAGGAACTCGGCCTTGATGTGCCAGGGCGGCGTCAGGTCTTCCAGCGAATCCAGGTGGACTTTGCGGCGATGTGCGCCGACCACGTACGCGAGGATGCGTTGTTCTTCCTGCGGAAAGCCGGGCATGTCGGCATGTTCGAGCAGGTAGGCGCCGTGCTTGTGATAGTGCGAGTGCGACACATCGAGGCCGATCTCATGCAGGCGCGCCGACCAGCTGATGAGTAACTCGGCGAATGGATCCTCCAATCCCCATTCCGCCTGGGTCTGGCGCAGGAAATCCAGCGCCGTCCCTTCGACCCGCTCCGCCTGGACCATATCGACGTGATAACGACCCTGCATGGCCCGCACGCTGCGGACGCGCGCATCTTCGTTCGTGAGGCGACCCAGCAAGTCATACAGCAGCCCTTCGCGCAGGGCTCCATCGGCAACGCGCATGCTGCCGATGCCGAGGATGGTCAGCACCTCGGCCATGATCGCAAGCCCGCCGGCAAACACCGGCACGCGCTCATCGGATAGTCCCGGAAAGCGCAGCTTGCTGACGTGCCCGGCGCGAACCGCCTGCTCGATGAGCGATTCGACCGCGGCCAGCGTGATCTGGCCATCGCCGCCTCGCGCGCGCAGGATGTCGCTGATCGAACGGATCGTGCCGGATGAGCCCACTGCCTGGTCCCAGCCGAATTCCTTGAAGGAAGCTCGCACCGGTTCGAGTTCGAGCCTCGCAGCGAGCCGCGCGCGCTTCATGCGCTTTTCACTGATCTCGCCGTCGTCGAAAAAGTCCGTGCTCATGCTGACGCAGCCCATGTGCAGGCTCTCCAGCCGCTTGGCGTGGACGCCTTCGCCGATGATGATCTCGGTGCTGCCTCCGCCGATGTCCACCACGAGCCGCTTACCGGGTTCGCTGGGCATGGTGTGTGCGACACCCAGATAGATGAGTCGCGCTTCCTCGATGCCGGAGATGACTTCGATCGGGTGACCCAGTGCGGCACGAGCGCGATCCAGGAAAGCGCCCTTGCGACGCGCCTGCCGCAGGGTGTTCGTTCCTACCACCCGCACGCTTTCCGCATTCATGTCGCGCAGCCGCTGCCCGAAGCGTTGCAGGCACTGCAGCCCGTTCTCGACGGCGATGCGATCCAGCCTGCCATGTTCATCGAGTCCCGCGGCAAGACGCACCATCTCGCGCAGCCGATCGAGAATGATGAGCTGACCGTGCGAGTAGCGCGCGACCACCATGTGAAAACTGTTGGAGCCGAGATCGACGGCGGCAATGACGTCGGGAATCCTGGAACGGGCCATGGGAGAAAGAGTCCAGGCTAGGGGCGGGCCCATAGGCTAAGACATCGAGATGACGCTTGGAGGATTTTCGGCGACGCGTCGCCGTAGAGCAGGCTCATCGGCCACGGATCCTCTGATCAATTGCCGCCGGCGAGGACAGCAGCTTTGCCAACCATTGCATTTCAGGCATCAGTTAGCCTGAACCGTCAGGGTAGGCAATGAATGAGAGACTCCCTAAGCCGAGAACGAGGAACCGCAACCGCAGGTCGTGGTGGCGTTCGGATTGCGGATGACGAACTGCGCGCCTTCCATGTCTTCGCGATAATCGATTTCGGCGCCCGCCAGGTACTGGATGCTCATCGGATCGATCAGCAGCGTGACGCCGTGATTGTCGACCTTGGTATCGCCGTCTTCGGCGTTCTCATCGAACGTGAAGCCGTACTGGAACCCGGAGCAGCCGCCGCCTTGGACGAACACGCGCAGCTTGAGGTTGGGATTGGCCTCTTCCTGGATCAGCTCACCGACTTTGGCCGCCGCCGCGTCGGTAAAGACGAGCGATGGAGCCAGGGAAGGTGAAACGGACATCGTGTCGGGTGCGGTAGCCATGGTGGAGATATTGGGGCGTGCGGCTCCGGACATCAAGGGCCGCCCGCAAATGCAGGCCAGGAGTGTGAATCCAGGCGGGTATCAGCGCTTACTGTCTGCGGGCGGTACCGGCGTTGTCGGTACTTTCCCCTTACCCTTCACAGCCGGAGCCTGGGCTTTGCGTGGCTCATGGACCAGCTTGCCGTTGATTTCGGCGCCCATTTCCATCTCGATCAGGCCGTAATACACATTACCGCTGACGCGCGCGGTAGCGCCGAGTTCCACTCGCTCCTGCGCCAGGATATCGCCGGTCACCGCGCCGTTGAGGATCACGTTCGGCACGGCCACCGAGCCTTCCACTATCCCGGCGTCGCTCACGCTCAAGGTCGAACCGGATTCCTGTGGTGCATCGACGTTGCCCTTGATGTGGCCATCGACGTGGAAGCCGCCGGTGAACTGGACATCGCCGATGATGCGGGTGCCGGCACCGATGAGGGTGTCGATGCGCTGGGTCTTGGGCCGTTGCTTGAACATCGCGACATTCTAATTGATTGGCGGGAGCTTCAGCTTTCCGGCTGTATCTGCCACTTGAAAGACTCCCGCACCGGCGCGAGCTTGCCGGAGCGCACTTCGACATTGACGGCCCGCGGCTCGAAGCCCTCAGGCAGCGTAATGTCCTGCTCGACCTTCTGGAAATGGCGGAACTGGAATGCGACTTGGCCATCGGCTCGCTTGGTGCCGCCCGCATCGTCCAAGGCCAGCTGTACAGGCTGATTGTCGCGCACGCCTTCGATCTCGATACTCACCGAACCGGCGACCGAACCCTCCTGGCGCATCGACTGCACCAGCACCATGCTCAGGTGGAACTGCTTGTCCCCGCTGCCCGGCAGGACGGCGAAGCGCTCGATGCGCAGGCCACCGACTCCGTCCTCGGGTGAGACGATGCCGCGATAGAACGTCAGTTCTTCACGCTGCTTGAGCACCTGCGTCTGCAGTTCGGCGAGATTCTTCTCGACGTCGCTGTACGCCTTCTGGTCGACCGTATGTGCGAGTTCCGCCGAGGCCAGCGCGCCACGCAACTTCTCGTTGTCCTCCCGGAGCGTCTCGATCTGGGCCGCGAACTCGCGCCGCCGCTGCAGTTCCGCGAACTTGCTGTAGCCGCCTTCGAAGCGACCCCATTCGTAGGCGATGTACAGGATCAGCAGGCTGACCAGGCACCCGATGACCAGGGTGGAGCGGCGACGCCACGGAGCTTGGTACCGGATCACCAAGCGACCGGTTCGCATCGCACTCATGTCAGCCATGCGCGTCGCCCATCCGTACGGGAATGCAATTCAAGTGAACCGCCATGCGGGTCGCAGGGCGGCGGGTTGGCCGAAAAATCGGGTCACGCCACCCTGCCACACCTGGCGCGGATGCAACGGTGACTGCTGTCATAAATCGAATAGAATCGGCGGCCATCGCCGATCGGCATTTGACTGCTCTCACTTCCACGCAACTCTCGCGACGCGCACATCCATGCTCTGGCTCAAATCCTTTCACGTCATCTTCATGGTCACCTGGTTCGCGGGCCTGTTCTACCTGCCCCGCTTGTACGTGTATCACGCAAGCACCACCGATACGCCGGGGAAAGAGCGCTTCAAGATCATGGAGCGCAAGCTGTTCGTGATGATGACCATCGGCGGGCTGCTCACCGCCGTGTTCGGCTTGGCGGTGCTGTTCGCGGTACCTGTCGTGGTGAGGACGGCTTGGCTGCAGATGGGCTGGTTGCACGCCAAGCTCACATTGGTCGCGGTACTGATCGGCTACCATGTGTGGTGCTACCGGCTGCTGGTGGCATTCCGTAACGACGCCAATCGTCATTCGGAGCGCTGGTACCGTCTGTTCAACGAAGTGCCGACCCTGCCGCTGATCGCGATCGTGATACTGGTGATCGTGAAGCCGTTCTAGGCGGCCGGCTCAAACGCCGGGGCGACGGCGCGCGAGATTGCGCAGATTCTTTTCCTGCGACGACCACTCGGGTAGTTCGGGCGGATCGCCCGGAAAGGCCCGGTAAGCGAGTTCGTCGAGCGCGCGGGCATAGACGGCCCGTTTGAAATAGATCACCTCGCGCACCGGCGTCCAGTAATCGACCCAGCGGCCGCGCTCGAACTCAGGTTCGCCCGTGGAATCGAACTGCAGGCTTTCGTCGGAGCCGATGAATCGCAGCAGGAACCAGCGCTGCTTCTGCCCGATGCAAAGCGGGCTGCTGTGACGGCGCACATATTGGCGTGGCAATCGATACCGCAGCCAGGTGCGCGTCGAGGCGATCAGCTCGACGTGTTCGCGCTCGAGACCGACCTCTTCCTTCAATTCCCGGTACAGCGCTTCTTCGGGTGCTTCTTCGGGCCGCACTCCACCCTGCGGAAACTGCCAGCCGCGACCGCCGGTGCGGCCGCCGAGAAATACCTGACGATCATCACGGATGAGCACGATGCCAACGTTGGCGCGAAAACCTTCGGTATCGATGAAATCCGTCATAG
>JBEVKB010000101.1:0-16270 GCA_040509875.1 Steroidobacteraceae bacterium
CGGCGACCGGGGGAGGAGGGTAAGAACAGAGGCTTTGCATGGCTGATTCGATATCCGCGCGCCGCACCCAGGCGATACTCATGTACGGCTGGATAACAGCCTGCATCCTGTCGTGGGGCCTTGCCACCGCGGCAAATGAACCGACACCCGCCGAACTCTACGGCGAGCTCTTCGAACGAGTGCAGATCGAGGCCATCTATCCCGACAGCAAGACATTCGCCGACGCGCAGGGGAAATATCCGCCGGCAAAGATCCTTGCCGACTATCGGCGGGAGCGCGGTCGCGTCGGTTTCGATCTGCCTCAATTCGTTGCCGCCAATTTCATCCTGCCGCAGCCGGTGGCAAGCAACTATCACACCACGCCCGGCCAGGACGTGCGCGAACACATCGACCTGCTGTGGAAAGTGCTGGAACGCGGTCCCGATGTCGAACAACAGTATTCATCGCGCATCGCGCTGCCGTTCCGCTATGTCGTGCCGGGCGGGCGCTTCAATGAAATCTATTACTGGGATTCCTATTTCACCATGCTCGGCCTGGAGGAGAGCGGCCGTCACGATCTGACGGTGGCCATGGTGCGCAACTTCGCCTGGCTCATCGATCGTTACGGGCACATCCCCAACGGCAACCGCACTTATTTCCTGAGCCGCTCGCAGCCGCCGTTCTTTGCGGCCATGATCGAACTGCTGGTACAGAGCGAAGGAACTGGCGCTTATCGCACTTATCTTCCGCAGCTGCAAAAGGAATACGATTTCTGGATGGCGGGTGCGGCAGGGTTGAAGCCGGGCGCCGCGCAACGTCGCGTCGTGCGACTCGACGATGGCACCGTGCTCAACCGTTACTGGGACGATCGACCCGCGCCTCGCGAGGAAGCCTGGAAAGAAGATCTCGCGACGGCGAAAGCCGCGGGGGGCGAGTCTGCGACCGTCTACCGAAACCTGCGTGCGGCAGCGGAAAGCGGCTGGGATTTCAGCTCGCGCTGGTTTGCCGATGGCAAAACACTGCCAACCATTCGTACCGGCGACGTACTACCCGTCGATCTCAACAGTCTTCTCTATGGTCTCGAGCTGACATTGAGTCGGGCTTACGAGTCTACGTCGGATGAGACGAACGCGAAGCGCATGCGTGACCTGGCGACGCAAAGAAAAGCGGCGATGCAGCGGCTGTTCTGGAATGCGTCCACCGGCGCCTTCATCGATTACGACTGGCGCCATCGGCACCCGATTCATTTCCTGTCGGCGGCAACGCTGTATCCGCTGTTCTTCAAGCTCGCCGAGCCGGCGCAGGCAGAAGCAGTGGCGCTCACGGTTCGCCAGAACCTGCTCGGCGGCAACGGCATCGCATCGACCATGTTCAAGACCGGTCAGCAATGGGATGCGCCGAACGGCTGGGCGCCGCTGCAATGGATTGCCATCGCCGGCTTGCGCAACTATCAGCAGGACACTCTTGCCGCGACGATAGCGCAACGTTGGGTTGCCAAGAATCTCGCCGTGTTCCGCTCCACCGGCAAGCTGGTCGAGAAGTACGACGTCACTGCCGACAGCGCCGCCGCTGGCGGCGAATATCCATTGCAGGACGGCTTCGGCTGGACCAACGGCGTGCTGCGAAAATTACTCGCGGTGTATCCGGCGCTCGCGCAGTAATCTCGAATTACGGCGCGGTAGAGATGACGGTGTTGAACGCGTCCGGATTCGTGTCATCGGCGAACGTGAAATTGGTCGCGTCCACCGCGACCGGTATCGCCGTTTCGCTCGTCGCCGTCGCGGTGTATTGCGACACGACGAACGCGGTGAAGTCCGATGACCCGCCCGATGGCCCCGACGACGGCGGCGGCGCCGTCGTGGAGTTGCTGCGATAGTCGTTGTCGGAGCAGCCCAAGGCCAGCACCGACACGACCAGAACCAAAGCCGTGCGCTTCATCATGACCTCACATCCTGGCCAGTGCGTTCGGTGAGCCGGGCAATGGCGTGAGCAGGTAAGGGAACGCATCCGAATAAGTGTCGGTCGCGTCGACAGAGCCTGACACGATCGACGTATTGGCAGTCGCACCGGCAGCGCGAGCGCCGTCCGTGTAAGGAGCGCCGGCATTCGGATCGGCAGTCTGCGTGCCGCAGGTCAGCGCAGTGCTGCACAACGCGCCGGCCGCCGCTCGCAGTTCTATGTCCACCACATCGTCGACCGGACGGCGACCGTTGGGAAATCCGGCGTTATCCCCTGCGAGCACGCCGAGGTCTTTCTGGCTTGCAATGGGTGTCGGGCGGATCGACGTATTGAGCCGTAACATTTCGGAGGGCATGCCGCTCGCCGGTTTGTTGAGCCCGGGCACGCCGGTAAGAAAAGCAGCAACGAGATCGTTGCGTGGCGTAGCAGGCACACGCGCCGCATTACCGAACAAGACATTCAGCAAGACGGGCAGGGTGGGTGTCGTCACATAGGAGAGGAACTGGGCGTCGCCCGAGGGTTCGCTGCCGTTGAAGCGATCCTTGTCGGGACGACCGATGACGACTTCATTCACCAGTGGCATGCCCAGACGCGAAACCTGCGTCCACGCGCCGCCTTCGACGCTCGTCTTCGCCAACGTGCTCGGCTGCGGATTGACGATGCGAGCCTGGCGAACGCTTGCCGTCGTCCATGCGCCGATGACGGGTTCCGTTCCCGCCGTCAGGCAGGTAATCGGCACTTCCAGCGCCAGGCTGGTGATGTTCTTTCCGGTCAACGTATTCGCTTCGCCGTCGCGCGCACCGGCGGGATTGGTATTCACCAGGTCGAAGATTTCGCCCAGGTTGACCACGAAACCTTCCTTGCGCTGGCCCACGAATACTCGGGCGGGGAGCATGCAACCGGGAATGGTGGCCTGGTAGACGAAGTTGCCGGCGTAGCTCGCGTAATCGGGAATCGACTTGGTGCCGATGTTGTCCGCCGGCTTGATGAACACATCGCTGCCCGACGTCGAATTGCCTGCCAGTTGCGGCGTGCCGCTACGACGTCCGCCGCGCACCACGGAGAGTTGATAGGACTGCACGAAGTTGAGGTTCGCGCCCGCCGCATTGATCGGCCCGATGTTGGTGAGCGGGACCGGCCGAGTGCCGGTGCCGGCGGGCACCGTCAGGTTCTTGTAGGCATCGGTGAAGCGAAACTGAAATGTGATGTCTTCACGGCCATCGCCGGTGTTGTCGACATGAATTTCGTACAGCGCCTTCGAGTCGAGCGCGAAATAATTCGGCCCACCGGTGGGTTCCTGCAGCGGCAGGTAGTTGGCGATCAGCGTGACATAAGCATCGCGGCCGTTTTCGTAGCTGCGGAACATGTAGAAGTCCGTGCCATCGACGCGCGGCGAGCCGGCAATGAAGGGAGCCTCGCGATGACTGGATGCCGACACCATTGCCGGTGCGATTGTCGCGGCCGCCGCACACAGCAGTGCTGGGTGGAGAAATTGCCAACGCATGAAATGCCCCTTGTTGCAGGAGAAGCCCGGTACCTGGATTCGCGGCGCACTGGTGTGCGCCTCCTCCAGCTACGAGCCCGGGGGCATTTCAGATTCAACGCTACATTCAGTGAACGGCGCCTTTTGGTCCTTGTCCGCCCATCAGCCGGTCGGTCCAGGCGATGCCGATGGCGGAGAGGATGAAGACCATGTGGATGATGGTTTGCCACATGACACCCTCGGCGGTCTGCGAGGAGCAAGCGACTTTCGTCGCGTGCTCGGCAGCGGCAGCCACGGCCTGCACGATCTCCGTCGGGCATTTCGGCAGGCCGCCGAGGGTGCCGGCCGCGATGAAAGTCTTGAGCAGGTGAATCGAACTGATGCCGATGATGGCCATGGCCAGCTTCACCTTGAGCACCGAGGCATTCACATGGCTCAGCCATTCGGGCTGGTCCGGATGTCCCTCTAATCGCAGCCTGGAAACGAAGGTTTCGTAGCCGCCGACGATCACCATCATCAGCAGGTTCGAGATCATGACCACGTCGATGAGGCCCAGCACGATGAGCATCATCTCCTGCTCGCCGAGGCTGGTGGCGCCCGCGATCAGGTGCCACAGCTCCTTGAGGAACAGCACCACGTACACACCCTGCGCGACGATCAGGCCGAGGTACAAGGGGAGTTGCAACCAGCGGGAACTGAAAATGAGGAAGGGGAGCGGGCTGAGCCTGACCTGCTGCTCGGGCGACGAATTGACTGGCTGCATGGAACGGTGTTGATGGCCTGTGACCGCCCACATTATAAACGTGTAATGTTGCTGGCGATGCCATCCTCCCTACTATCGGTCCCTACCCGGCGGATGAAGGAGTCAGCGATCAGCGACAGCTTGCGCGCGCCACAGAGTTGGTGGCTCTACCTGCTGGCCTGCCAGGACGGCCGCACCTACGCCGGCATTGCCATTGACGTGCAAGCCCGGTTCCGCCTGCATCTATCCGGCAAGGGAGCAAAGTTCACGCGTTCGAACCCGCCGGTTGCGGTGCTGGGGATGCGAAGTTTCGCGAGCCGGTCCGAAGCATTGCGCGCCGAATACGCGCTCAAGCAACTGCCGTTGCCACAAAAGTTGTCGTGGGCTCGCGAGTTTCCGCCGCAGTCTTTGGCTGTCGAGGGGTCGTAAGGAAGCGACCTACGAAGCCGGTGAGCCAATAGGGCCGCTCTATCCCTTCGATGCAGACAATGGAATGGCGACGGCCTGCGAATGGGATGACGATAGCTGCCTTGTTCAACGACCGGAGCAACGGTCAGAGGCGACCCATGGCGAATCCCGCAATTGTTTCAGTGACGGATGCTACGTTTTCAACCCAGGTGCTCGAAGCCGCGGGGCCGGTCCTGGTCAAGTTCGAAGCGGAGTGGTGCGGCCCCTGCAAGGCGATGAAGCCGATGATCGACGAGATCGCGGCCGAGTACGACGGCAAGCTGACGGTGGCGACGGTCGATATCGACCAGAACAACCAGACGCCGTTCCGCTTCGGCATTCGC
This sequence comes from Steroidobacteraceae bacterium, assembly GCA_040509875.1. Taxonomy (GTDB): domain Bacteria; phylum Pseudomonadota; class Gammaproteobacteria; order Steroidobacterales; family Steroidobacteraceae; genus Steroidobacter. The sequence goes on from JBEVKB010000101.1 coordinate 4,955, forward strand.
GGCGTGCCGACTGTGCTGCTGTTCAACCAGGGCAAGGTAGTGGCGCAGAAAGTGGGACTGCCGCGCAAGGCGGAGCTCGTGACGTTGATCGATAGCAAGTTGAGCTGACAACTCTTTACTCTTTACCTTCCTCCTCCGGTCGCCGGGGGAGGATCGAGGTGGGGGCCTCTTACTCCTATCTTGAATTCCCGCAGTCTCACGCTGCTGCATCGTATGCAATAAAGCAGCAATCCTGTAAGCAGCAGCGCCGGGTTGCCTGCGAGTCCCTGTTATGGTGAGGTGCGCGCACGGCGCCTGTGGCCCCGCTACTTCGTACTTCGACAGGATGATGAGTGATACCGAAACACGCCCTGATACGGGACCTGGCCGCGCTGTTCGTTGGCTGTGCCGTCGTGTTTTTCATCGACGTGACCACGCCCGCAACGTTCGCCGCGAGCGTTGCCTATCCCGGCCTGGTTTTGCTGGCGCTGCGGGATAATAACGCCCGCCTGGCAGTCGTCACGGCTGCCGTCGCCACCGTTCTCATCCTGGTCGCAGCGGCGCTCGATGGCGCACTGGCGTGGCGGCTGTCGGATGCACTGCTCACCGCTATCTTTACCGTGACCGTGACGTGGATGACCGTGTTGCTCGGCGCCCGTCGCCCGGTCGTGCCGGTCGGCGAAGTGCGGATATCGCGACGGGCGGACTCCGAGCAGATCGAGTCGCAGGCCAATATCGTGCGACTTACCGAAGTGCAGCGCGCCTTGCTCGATCGCCTGAACCTGGCGACGCAGACTGCCGGTATCGCCATCTGGGATCGCGACCTGCTCACCGGCGAACTGCAATCGGACGACAGCCTCGCGCGCCTGTGCGGCGTGCGTTCGGAACTCGCCGGTGTCGTTTCATTGCTGGAGGCGGCGCATCCCGACGATAGAGCAAGTGCCGAGCGGTCCCGTCACGACGCCCTTGCCGATCCCGCGCACGACAGCATCCTGGCAATGCGCCATCGCATCGTGCGACAGACCGACGGCGCCCTGCGCCACCTGCAATCGCACCGTCGCATCATGCGCGATGGCAGCGGCAAGGCAGTCCGCGTCATCGGCGTGGCCTGGGATGTCACGGAAGAAGTAGAGCATGCGGAGCAGTTGCGATTGCAGGCCGAACACGAGCGCGAGTTGCTGACGCGCCTGAGCGAGGCGGCACAGGCGGCGAACCGGGCGAAGAGCCAGTTGTTGGCGAATGTCAGTCACGAAATCCGCACGCCCATGAACGGCATCATCGGCATGACGCAGCTGCTGCTGGATTCACCGCTCGACGATTCGCAGCGCGACTATGCGCAGACCATTCACGGCAGCGCCGATGCCTTGCTGAGTGTCATCAACGACATTCTCGATTTTTCCAAGATCGAAGCCGGACACATGCAGATCGAATCGGTGGCCATGGATGTTCGCCGCACGGTCGAGGATGTCATGGCAACGCTGATGGCATCGGCGCAGTCGCGCGATCTCGTGCTGACAATGGACGTACAGCCCGACCTGCCGGCACAGGCGATAGGCGATCCGCAGCGAATTCGCCAGTGCCTGATCAACCTCGTCGGCAACGCCATCAAGTTCACCGAGCGAGGCACCATCGGTGTCAGCGTAAGAGTGCTGGAGATTCGCGACGACGCGGTGTTGACGCGGTTTACCGTGAGCGACACCGGCATCGGCATCGATGCGGCGGCATTGCCGAACCTGTTCGAGCCCTTCGTGCAGGTCGATGCTTCGACGACGCGTAATTTCGGCGGCACCGGCCTCGGGCTGTCGATCGTGAAGCGCTTCGTGGAAATGATGGGCGGCAGTATTGGCGTCGACAGCGTCGTGGGGCGCGGGTCGACGTTCTGGTTCGATCTGCCACTGGGAGCGAGCACGCAGGGCATTGCCAGCACCGTCACCGGCGGCGCCGATTCGACGACGGCGACGACCCGTAATGCCGATGCATTGAGGCGTGCATACGCCGGCAGGGTCCTGGTAGTCGAAGACAATCCTGTCAACCAGAAGGTGGCGCGCCACGTCCTGGAACGGTTGGGATGCGAGGTGGTCATCGCACCGAACGGCGCCGATGCACTGGAGATCCTCGCGTCCACGCCGGTGCGATTGATCTTCATGGATGTGCAGATGCCGGTGATGGATGGCATCGTCGCCACGGCGCGCATTCGCGAGCTGGAACAAGGGCGCGCGCGTATTCCGATCGTGGCGCTGACGGCGAACGCCATGGCCGGCGACTATGAGAAGTGCATGGCGGCGGGCATGGACTCGTTCCTGACCAAGCCGCTCAACGTCGAGCGCCTGCGCGAGGTCCTGGACAATTTCGGTTTGCGCGTGCGGCCCTCGGTTCATCAGGACATCAGCGACCCGCGCTCCGACGGCGGCGCGAATTCAGTCCCGGGCCGCCCGCCCATCGACCTGGATCGGCTCAATGTGCTCACCGATGGCGATCCTGTCTTTACGGCGGAGTTGCTCAGCACTTTCTACGACAGCGCCGGCAAGTGTCTCGACGACATTGCACTGTTCCTGACAGGCAACGAGCGCGAGCAGATCGCCCGCACCGCGCATCGGTTGAAAGGCGCCGCATCCAACATTCACGCCGAGGGTGTTGCGAAACTGGCGGGAGCGCTCGAGACTGCGGCGACGAACCTGTCGCGCTCCGAGCTGGACGATCAGGCTGCCATACTGCACGCGCAGACGGTTCGCACCATCGAATTTCTGCGCGCTGCGCAGCAGGATGGATTCCGTTCCAGCGCCGCGTGATTGCCGGCGCCTGGCAAGATTTTTCATTTGAGTTCGAGGGATTTCATGGTCGCAATCGACGAGCCGGCGCCGCAACCCATCGTGTTGTTCACCACGGGCGGCACCATCGACAAGGCGTATTTCGATGCGCTCAGCGAGTACCAGGTGGGCGAGACTGTGGTCGCCAGATTGCTGAGCATCGGCCAGGTGACGCATCCGTATCGGGTGGTCGAGGCGCTACGCAAGGACAGCCTGGAAATGACGGATGCAGATCGGACTGCGCTGGTGACGCAGATTGCCGCTGAGGCGTCCGAGAGGATCGTCGTTACGCATGGCACGGACACCATGACTGAAACGGCGCGCGCGCTGGCATCGATTCAGGGCAAGACCATCGTGCTTACCGGTGCATTGGTGCCGGCACGATTCACCGAGAGCGATGCTCCCTTCAACTTGGGAATGGCCTTCGCAGCGGCGCAGATACTGCCCGCCGGCGTGTACATCGCGATGAGCGGTCAGGTGTTTCGCGGCGATCGGGTGCGCAAGGACCGCGCTAACGCGCGATTCGTCCCCGTGACTTGAGGCAGCGAACGGTCGTTCGCTGCTTGTGGGTATCGTCTTACTTGACGGTTCTATTTGACTGGGACGGGCGTGCGCTGCACGGTTTCCTGCACTTCCGCCAGCCAACCGCGCGATGGCTGCCAGCCAGCCAGTTCCTGGCGTCGCTTCTGCCAGGATTCCTCGAGCGCCTTCGCCGCATCGGGATGCGTGGTCTTCACCGAGCTGGCAATTCGCACCATGCCCTGCGCACCGAATAACTTGTTCATCGCCGTACCTTCCCGCTACCCAATCTTCACGGACAGGTGAGAGCTTACTTAAATCGTGAGTGACGGCGCTTGAAGACTCTTGCCGTTCGCACTCACGATTCTTCATCGCTCACGAATCCGCTGCGCTGTGTAGCACAGTGCGGGGCCGATGTGGAGATATCGATCTGCGACAAGAGATCAATAGACGTCGCGACGGTACCTTCCTGTAATTAGCAGTTGCTCGAGCGCGTCGGCGCCGAGTATTTCGCGCAAGGCCGCATCGACTGCGGGCGCCATGCCTTCGAGACTGCCGCAGACATATATCGATGCGCCGGCCGCGGTCCACTCGCGAACCTCGCTCGCGTGACTGAGCAGGCGGTGCTGAACATACAAGCGTTCGGGTTGGTCGCGCGAAAACACCACGTCGAGTCTCTCTATGCATCCTTGCCGATGCCAGAGCTCGATTTCATTTTCGTGGAAATAGTCGGCGGCGCGATGGCGTTCGCCGAAGAACAACCAGTTGCGATGCGCGCCGCCGGCGATGCGTGCTTTGAGAATCGCTCGCAGGCCAGCGAGCCCCGTTCCGTTACCTATCAGCAACAGCGGTTGCAGGTCGGTGGGTGGATGGAAGTTGGGATTGCTGCGCACTCGCAGGGCGATCTCGCCATCCAGCGGTGCGGTTTCGGTAAGCCAGCCGCTGCCGATTCCCACTTCGCCTCCGGGACGACGCATCTGTCGCACCAGCAATTCAATGGCGCCGTCGGCGGGAATGGAGGCGATGGAATATTCGCGATGGGGCAGTGTCTGCCCGGCCTCGGAGACCCAAGTCGAATTCGCCGGATCGATTTCGGCGATGTCGCCCGCGGTCCAGGTGGCTGCTGGGTCGGTAGGTCGCAAGGTGAGATGGAAGCAGGGCTGCCCGGCGCTGCCGGGATTGAGCAATCTGCGTTCGGTCAATCGCCAGCGGTCGTAACGCGGCGTATCCCAATCGGGCAGGTCCGGCGCGCCGGCGAGGACGCCGAGTTGATGTTGCCAGTGGCGCAAGGCGCCTTCATCGCCGTTGTCCACTTCGACGACGTCGAACAATGGTGTCGCGCCCTGATGACGCAGCCAACTATCGAGACGATGACCGAAACCGCAGAAGTTGTCGTACTGGCGATCCCCCAGCGCCAGGATGGCGTAGCTCAGGCGCTGCAATTGCGCCGATGCGGCGAGCACGGACCGTACGAAGTTGGCGGCGGGATCGGGGGCGTCGCCTTCGCCGGTGGTGCTGACGACGAACAGAATTCTTTCCGCGCTCGCCAGGCGCTCGATGCCTACATCGCGGATGGATTCGAGGCCGACGCTCTGGCCGATCGATCTCATCGATGTTGCTGTCTGGAGCGCGAGCTGTTGAGCGAAGCCGGTTTGGCTGGCGTAGGCGACGAGTGTTGTCGCGGTCGATGTCGGTCCGGAATTCGCGTGACTGCGCTTGTGACGCCGCCACGTCAGGATGCAGAAGCCGACATAGAGCAGCAGTACGCAGCATGCTGCGACGATGCGCTGGTCGTTTGCCGGAAGCCAGGAACTCAGCATCGAGATCTTCGCCAGTTTTTTTCTTATTTCCTCCCCCGGTCGCGGGCGAGGATTAAGGAGGAGGCGTCCGGACTTCCCGAACGCCTTGCTATTTGTCAGACGCCCCCGCCTCGTTTCTACTGCGGCAGAACTTCGAACGTCGCGACGTAACTCACGCGCCGCTGCTTCGCCTGCTTGAGCGAGGTGTTCGAATCCTGCAGCCCGGTTTCGAGCCAGTACATGCCGGGCTCTGGCCACGTCACGCTGAACTGTCCGGCGGCATCCGTCGTGACCTTGATCTCTCCCTGGTGATCGCGGTAGCGAGTGCCGCCAGCGATGATCGTTACAGCAAGATTGGCGGCCGGCTTGCCATCGAGCACCAGGCCGAATTTCGCCGCTTCACCGGCGTAGAGATCGTTCGGATGCGTGACGGGAACCAGTTCCAGTCCGACGTTCGTCGTCTTCAGTGCGGTGTCGGTTGGCTTGCCGGCGGTGACGAAGGTTTCGACGCGGCCGGCGGATTGCTGTACCTGCAGGTTCTTCGCATTGGCCGGCACTTCGGCCGCGAATTTTTCAGCGGTGCCGCGCCAGCGCTTCTTCTGGCCGTCCACTTCGTAATTGGCGAAGACGCCGTTGTTGACGTTGGCGAGGCGATAGGTGCCGTTCTGTACCAGGTGCAGGTCGAAGGTCGTGCGGTACTTGCCCGTCGCTACGTTTTCCGCCTGTACCACCGTTCCGTCCGGTGCGGTGATTTGCAGGGCTTCGACGCGCAACGGCATATGGTCGAAATAGAACAGGTTGTTGGACACAGCAGCATCCACCGTGACCCACTGGTCGACCGTCGATACCGTGCTCGATGGCAACAGCCAGGCCTTGTGTGCCTGGGCGACCAGTGGCACGCAGGCGGCGAGCGCCAGGGTCGTAAACTTGATCATGCGGTTCATGATGCTTCCTCGGAATCTGTGAATCGGCTGGTGTTGGATCAGGGCTTCAGGTCGACGACGATCGATCCCAGTTCGGTCTTGCCCTGTGCGGTGAGGTGCTGGCTCTGTTTCGCGGGCCACTCGAACGGCACGCGCAACATTTCGCGACCGCCGGCTTCGCGCACCGCTTCGATGGCAATGTTGTATTTTCCCGGAGCCAGCGACGCGAGTTGCTTGCCCGAACCCTTGAATTGCAGCGTGTGCTCGCCGACGGGACGCGTGGCTCCAGTGACGCCGTCGATCGGCAATGTTTCGGCGCGACCGCCGCGACGCCACCACTGGCGCAGATCTTTAAGCCATTGCGCGCCGTCTTCTTTCCTCGACTCGGTCTGGTACCAGACGGCGAGATTCGCGGCGATGCTCTGGTCTTCGCGCTCCACCCAGACAGCGACGTACGGTCGATGATGTTCCGCCACGGAGAGCGACGGAATCTGCAACTTGATCTCGAGATCGGCAGCTGCGGCAGGCAGGGCGGCCAGCGCTGCAATCGCGAGCAATGCGGATCGGGTCAACGGAAATCGACGCATGCAAACCTCTAATGAATGAATAACAAGGCCAGGATCAGCGGCACGATCAGTCCCAGTCCGACGACAGGCCATGTCGTCGGCCGATGAGTGGCGTGCATTTTCAGCAGCAGCAGCCCGGTCGCCGAAAAAGTCAGCGCCATCACCGCGAACACGTCGATGAACAGGCTCCACGCGGAGCCTGCGTTCCTGCCCTTGTGCAGATCGTTGAAGTACGCGAGCCAGCCGCGATCGGTGAGTTCGTGCGTCACTTCGCCGCTGGCGAGGTCGATCGTCAGCCACGCGTCTCCGCCTGGTCGCGGCAACGAAACATAAACTTCATCGTCGGACCATTCGGCTGCCGCCGCCTTCGTGCGCACCGACAGTCGGTCGCTCAGCCACTGCGCAATGTCCTCGGGAATTTCCTTTCCTTTGTCCGCCGCTGCCGTCCGCTGCAGCGTTTCGAGTAACGCTGCCGGCAGCTGCGCGTGTGAAGTCGTCACTTGCGGCTTCGCTGCGATCCATCCCGCATGGTTCAGGGTGAAGCCGGTGATACTGAACAGCGCCATGCCCACCAGGCAGGTGGCGGCACTGACCCAATGCCACTGATGTAGATGCTTGAGCCAGAACGCCCGATTGGCTTGCGTCTTTGCAGTACTGACCGGGGCTACGGCTACCATCGCGAATCGTTCTATTTGTGGACCGGTGTGCATCATAGTGAGAATGATTCTTATTGGCAAAAGAATCCTGCGTCATCGCGGAAGGGCGCAGGGGGGCGGCAGCGATTCATACGTTGAATGACGATTTGAAATGCGGGCCGAGTGGCGGCTATCGTCGGCAGCGACCCTTACTCCAGCCACCAGGAAGATCCGATGCAAAACGCGCGTGCAATTACCAGATCGTTTGCCTCGTCGCGACTGCTGCTATGTCTCGTGGCGCTGCCGGGTTTGGCGTTCGCGCATCCCGGTCCGCATCACGCGGTGGACTCGTGGAGCGGATTTCTTCATCCATTGACCGGCATCGATCACTTGCTCGCGATGCTCGCCGTGGGATTGTGGTCGGTCCAACTCGGTCGCAAGGCCATGTGGGTTTTACCCGCAGTTTTCCCTGTCGCGATGTTGTTGGGTGCAGTACTGGGAATGGCGAATGTGGGGCTGCCGCTCATTGAGCCAATGATCGCGGCATCGGTGATCGTGATGGGCGCCGCTGTGGCTTGCGGCTTGCGATTGCCGGTCACTGCGAGCGCAGTCTTGATTTCGTTCTTCGCGATCTTTCACGGCTACGCTCATGTCGCGGAGATGCCCGTGAACAGCACGATGGCGAGTTACACGGCGGGCTTCGTCGCTGCGACGGTGTTGCTCAATTTTCTGGGCGTGCGAGCCGGGCTCTGGCTGGCGCACACGAGCCAAGCGGTAACTCGCATGAGCGGAACGTTCATTGCCCTGACGGGCGCCGTCCTGATGGTGGTCTAAAGGCATTCCTCCAGGGCCGAATCGGTAAATCGCTCAAAAACAGTTGCAATGTTATTGAGAAGCATTATCATTTGATCCATGAGCACCGTACCTGAAAGAACTTTCCAGCCTCTGCGCACCTCGCGTGATGCCGAGTTCCGATCACCGGTTTCCATGGCGACCGGCCCGTCGATTCCATGCCTCCGATCGCTGGAATTGTTCGGCAAGTCGCGGGAAATTCTCATCGAGCACGGCGGCGGTTTCTACCGCCTGCGGGTGACTCACAGTAACAAGTTGATTCTCACCAAGTAGCCAGTCACCAACTGCCAGCGAGGGAGGCGGTTCGCCTTCCGCAGCCAGCCCGTACGGCGTCATTCGTGGCGCGAGGGCCCGGCATGCGTTTCACTGGTTCCAATTGCCTGACACGCGTGGTCGTCGATGACGGCTTCGATCTGGAAATCGGTCAATTGCAGTCGGTGATGGAGCGTATCCAGCAATCGTTACGCGACATTCCGCTGTCACAACGCGAATACATCGCGAATGCGCTGTTGAATGTGGCGGTGACACGAATGCTCAGGGAGGAGGGCGCGGTTCATACCGCGACTATTCTCGTCCGGCTCGGCGATGTGGTCTCAGCCGGCAACGACGCGCCCCATGCGGAGCGCGCAATCGATCTAAGTCAATTCGATAGTTGAAGAGTCAACAGGGTCAGGCTGTCGCCAATACCTGGGCGCCGCGAGCCGGGTTGTCGTAACCGCCACCTTTGCCGTAGACCTTAGGCTGATTCGCGCGACCGGTCAGTACATCGAAAACCCCTTCGACACGTTTGAGCCGCGCGCTCACGAGTGCGCCATTGCGATCATTACGTGTGCGGCAACTGGTGGCCAACTGCATGCAGTCAGCCCAGCGCCGATGCAAGGCGCGCGATGGATCGCACCAGGCAAGCAATCGCTCTATACCCGTAGGGTCGGTGGGCAGGTTCATCGTGCGGCACAGAGAGCGCCGCTCATCTTCGACGCGCAGCAGGGAGGAGATGCAGTCCTGGCGGGTTTCAGCCACGCTCGCGAGCTGTTCGATATCGTTGGCGACGAGATATTCGTGCTCGGAATCGAGTACGACCTCGAGGCGACTCAGTGCGCTGATCTCTTCAGTGACCAGCCGTGACAGATGCTCGCGACAGACTTTCGGATCCACGAATACTCCTTAACCCCAATAAATATGTCAGTTGCTCAACTCCTGCTCCACCCGGAGCAGCTTGTCGGCAACCACGTCCGCATTCACCTGGTAGCGGCCTTCTTCGACGGCCAGGCGAATTGCACTCACTCGCGCTTCGTTCACGGGCGCAGAGCCTTGCAAGGTCGGCTCCAACGCAGCCAATTGCCGCGCCGAGCTGGTGATCCGGACCGGGCTGACATCCGCTGCCGCGCTCTCCGCCGGCGGCGTGGCGGAATCGCCCGCGCGAGACACCTTCTTGTCGGTGCCCACCTGCACGGGTCGGCTCTCAAAGCCACTGATCTTGGTATTCACGTCCAGCACTCCTGTCAATCCTGCGACCTGTAACGGCGACGATTCTGAGAACTTTAGCACCCTCCTCGGATGCAGCCCTACCGCGCCATTAAGGGAAACTCGCAGCAGCGAGATGTCGCAACGACAATAAGTCAAAACGTGTCTACGCCCAGCCTCCCGCTCCAATCTTTGGCTCCGCTCGAATTCCTTCAGGGATTCTACGTGGTGTCAGTAATCTGGCGCCCCGCGAGCCGTCTGATTCTGTCTCCTCACATTTCCACGCGCACCGTGCCCGAGTTTTCCACCACGCCCTCGACGACCTTCATCGAGTTGGCATTTCGCACGCGGATCCGATCGCGGATGCCGCCATCGGCAAGAGCGTGACCCTGCGCACGAATTTCCATGGAGCCGGTCTGCGCCAGCAACGTGACCTGTTGTCCGCGACGAACCAGCACGTCCATGGTGAGCGCGTCGAACGTCAGCAGCGAACCGGCAGGCAGAGCGCGCTTCAAGTGACGACCCTGCAGTAGCGCTGCATCGCCGACGAAGTTGGCAGATGAACCTGGCACGCGCCGCGTTTGTAACTGGACGTCGGCGTCGGCAACACGAGCGTCGCGACTGAGCGCCCGCTGCAGTACGAACACCGGCAACTCGACTTCGACCGTAACCGGTACATAGACAGTCCATGGATTGCCAGCCGTGCAACGCACGCCAATTGTCACGCGAGTGCCTGAAGTCGGGCCTGTTGGAGGAAGCGATTCCAACGGTGAAGCGCATCGCGCGAGTCGCAGGCGCGAATCCAGCGTCGAGGCTGAAAGAAAGTACTTGCCGCGCGACTCGGACAGTCGCGCCTTCACTGCGTGGACCGCGACTTCGCGAATGTTCTCGAGTGAATGCACTTCCTGCGCAAAGGCGCGAGGACTTGCGAACACGCAGCTCAGCGTCGTGAGCAGAACGAGCAAGGTGAGACGAATGATCAAAGTGCGGTATCCGGCGCCGTCGAGTTGACGGTCCGTATCTATAAGCAAGCGCGGTGCCAGCGACGATCGATCAGCGCTGGTGAGAGCCGTTCTGTGACGTGACTATCACTTCAGCGGCAGGCGGTCCGCGTCTGTGGTGGGACGCGCACATATATATGAGCACCGATGCCGAGTGTGAGCGAGAAGCTGCGTTGCCGCTCGCAGCGTGGCAAGACGGCAAACCCTTGCCGGCGTCGCGTGATTCTCGTCTCAGCTTTCTACATTAGCGGCTCACGCGCGCTGCCGCCGCCCCTGGCTTCGGTAGTCGTTGCACACTGTGGCACGGCCCTTGCTACTTGCTTGCCAGGACAATTTTCTGACGGAAGCGGTGATGCCGGTCAATCTAGATACCTATCTCGGAGTACATGCGACAGCGTTGAAGCTGCGTTCGCAACGCACCGAAGTGCTGGCATCGAATCTTGCCAACATCGACACGCCTGGCTATCGCGCGCGCGACATCGACTTCAAGAGTGTGCTCGCCGCAGCTAACGGCGGCGATTCGTCATCGGTGCAGATGACTGCGACGCGCCCGGGGCATATCGGCGCCGCGACAGCTAACGGCACGGTCACGCCGGAACTGAAGTACCGCACGCCGCTCGCGCCTTCGCTCGATGGCAACACCGTCGATGCTCAATTGGAACAGGCAGCCTTCGCCGAGAACGCCGTGCACTACCAGGCGACGCTGAGCTTTCTCAGCGCCAAGTTTCGCAGCCTCATGACTGCGATCACAGGACAGTAACGCCATGTCAT
>JBEVKB010000102.1:0-12069 GCA_040509875.1 Steroidobacteraceae bacterium
GCGACCCGTGGCAGAGAAGCTGACTTATTAATGGAAGTAAATCCCGCTGGGGACCTGACAGAACACAAACGGGCCGCGATTCAATACAATGCGCGGCGACGATCCTTTACCCCGACGCCGCGCTCAGTGCAGACGCGACCATTGCAGGACCTTGATGTCCCGCGATTCGCATTCGAAATTGCGCGCCAGCACGGCAGCTGCTTCCTTGGCGTCGCCGCGAGGCAGCGTGCGGCTGACCTCGACCACGCCACGGAACTCGCTCATGCCTTTGGGGGTCGGTTCCTGAACCAGAAAGTGGGTGTAGTACTTGATGCTCATGGAGCATGAGACTAGAGATCGAAGCCCCTGGGTACCGTGAAGGAATGCACATTTTTTTCGGCGTTTTACGATATCAGGCAATGTCGCATCGCGGATTAGCTAACAGGATCACATGAGATATCGCCCGCCCACTCCCAAGGGCTCGCAGTTCATCACTCCACAAGGGGCGCAGGCGCTGAAGAGCGAGCTCGATCATCTGTGGAAAGTACTGCGGCCGCAGGTCACACAAGCTGTCTCGGAGGCTGCAGCGCAGGGCGATCGCTCGGAGAACGCGGAATATATCTATGGGAAACGACATCTGCGCGAGATCGACAGCCGTGTTCGCTTTCTGCGACAGCGACTAGATGGCATGACAGTCGTCAGTGCCCCGCCGTCAGACCGCTCGCGCGTGTTCTTCGGCGCGTGGGTGACGCTGGAAGACGACGATGGCGCGACCACACGACATCGCATCGTCGGGCCGGACGAATTCGATGCGAAGCGCGGCTGGATCAGTATGGATGCGCCGCTCGGACGCGCGCTGATGGGAAAGCGCATCGACGACGAAGTGAAAGTGGCGGTGCCCGGCGGCACGCGCACTGTCGTCATCGCGGCGGTGAGCTACGAAGACAGCGACGGCGCTTGAGTCTCAGAGCCCGAACAGCGAAAACAGTTTCCGTACCGAACTGCCGGCACGATCCAGGTCGCGCTGACGACGTGTGTGCATGCGAGCCTGCAATGCGTCGCGACGCTGTTCGAGATGTTGTCGCTGCAGGTCTTCGCGTCCGGCTCGCCGGGTAAGTTGCGACTCGCGGAATTTGCAGAAATCGCGATAGGCCACCAGGTCGTGTTCCAGGTCGCGACTCACCAGTTCGATCATGATCGCGCGATCCAGCAACCCCGCGGTCGCCGGCTCGCCATTCGCTTGCGGCGCTACGCTGAAGCAGCCGAGCGCATTGACGATGCGTTGCTGATCCTCGCCGCTGACTTTCCAGTCGGCATCGGTTGCCATCTCCAGCATCGCGCGCAGGCGTGAAAACCGTTCCTTGACGAACTCGGCGAGATGCGCGCGTTCGCCGTTGGCCAGCACATCGCGCGCAGCCGCAATGATCGATTCAGCGGACCGCCGTCGCTCCAGCGACTGGGTCTGCTGCGCCAACTCCTCGAAGTGGCGCAGGTCCGCGTCATGCAGATCGAAACTGATTCGCAGCGACATCGCAACGCTACCTGGCGACTTACTGCACCAGTACGTTCTTGAACTGCCACGGATCGCTGCGATCGAGCTCTTCCTTGAACAGGCGTTCGCGATCCACCAGCGGGGTCCAGCGACTGTATTCGCCCACCACCGGGCCGAGATAAGGCCGGCAGATTTCCAGGTTGCGCTGGAAGTCCATTTCATCGGGCTCGACCATGCCTTCCGCGGGATTCTCCATGGCCCAGATCATTCCGGAGAGCACCGAGACGCACACCTGCAGGCTCGTCGCACTATTGAACGGAGCCAGCTTGCGCGCTTCCTGGATCGACAATTGCGAACCGTACCAGTACGCGTTCTTTCCATGACCGGCGAGCAGCACGCCCAACTCGTCGATGCCGTCGATGATCTCGTCGAGCAGGATTCGCTTGCGATCCTGCAGCTCCCAGTTGCGTCCCGCGAACTCGTGCACCGACAGCACCGCGTCGTCGCACGGGTGATAGGCATAGTGAACCGTGGGGCGATAGACCACCTGCTCATGCTCGCGGTAAGTCAGGTAATCGGAGATCGAGATAGATTCGCCGTGCGTGATGAGGAAGCTGTGGAAAGTGCCGGCTTTCGGCGTCCAGGTGCGCACGCGAGTGCCGGCACCGGGCTGCATCAAATAGATCGCGCTCTGCCTGCCGAACTCGTGACGACGTCCCTGCGGCGGCAGTTCTTTTTCATGCGTGCCCCAGCCAAGCTCAGCCGGTTGCGCGCCTTCTCCAACGAAACCGTCGACCGACCAGGTGTTGACGAACTCGCCGATGCGCTTGGGCACGTTGGCGATCTGCGTGTCGCGCTCGGCGATGTGAATCACTTTCACGTCGAGTCGATACGCGAGCTCCGCCCATTCCTTGCGATTCTCGGGCTGGCTCACCCGCGCGCCCGTGTCGTGTGCGACATTCAACAGCGCCTGCTTGACGAGATGCGAAACCAATCCCGGGTTGGCGCCGTGCGTGATCACTGCAGTCGGGCCTTTAGGCCGCGAATCGCGCAGCGCGAGCGCCTGTTCGCGCAACGCATAGTTGGTACGACGCGAAGGCGACAAGTTGGGATCGGTGTAACCGCCGGGCCACGGCTCGATGCAGGTGTCGAGATACAGCGCCCCGAGCTCGTGGCACAGCTCCATCAGCGAAATGCTCGACACGTCCACCGACAGGTTCAGCAGGAAATCGCCGCGCTTGAGCATGGGCGAGAGCACCGCACGGAAATTCTCGCGCGTCAGCGGACGGTTGACGAATTTGACGTTGAACTCGGATGCTTCCTTGCTGCCATCGTCGTCCGCCGCCAGGATGGTGATCCGGTCCGCGGTGATGCCTATATGCCGCAAGATCAAAGGCAACACTCCCTGACCGATGCTGCCAAAACCCACCATCAACAGGCGGCCGGGGAACACGACATGGACGGGATACTGCGACATGATGAACTCACCTGCTGAACGAAAACATTTCGCGAGCGCTAAAGTCTACTGACTTTTGCGCTGCGCGCGAACCTCATGAGGGACTTGACTGACTGCGGGATGCAGCCAGTGCGGATAAAAGAATTTCTCGCAAAGGGCGCAAAGCACGCCAAGGACGACAAGTAAGAATAAAAACGGCGGGAGCGGATCCGATCCGACTGTAATTTCTCACCTTGGCGTGCTTTGCGCCCTTTGCGAGAAACACTTCTTCCGAACGCTTACTCCGCCGCCTCGCTCCTGCTTTCTTTCCAGTGCGGAGGATAGGTGCGCTCGTATCCAGGCAACGCTTCGACCCGCGCGATCCACGCGGCAATCGCCGGATAATTCGTATCGAGCGGCAGCCAGCGAGTGCGCAGATCCTGGGCTTCGCGGCGATCGAGCGCACGCAACAGCATCTGGATACCGGGAAAGATAACAATGTCGGCCGCGGAGAAGGTATCGCCCACCACGAACGCCGACTGCGCGAGGCGGTCTTCGATGGTCTTCGCCTCGATGCTCACCAGGTTCATGGCGCGCGTCACTTCTTCCAGGCGGTTCTCCACGCCCTGGAACAGGATGGCGTAGATGATCTTCATCAGGTTATCTTCGACGTAGGCCGTGTACTCGCTGATCACGCGCGTGATGACACCGGCTTCTTCGGCAGTCGCGCCGAAAATCGGCCGCTCCGGATACTTGCGATCCAGGTAGTGCAGTATCGACATCGACTCGAAACACACGTAGTCGCCGTCCTTGAGCACCGGCACGCGGCCACGCGGATTCATCGACAGCACCAGCGGCGACTTGTGTTCCTGCTTGGCGAACTGCACCAGGTGCGATGTGTAGGGCAGTCCCTTGAATTCGAGAGCGAGCAACGCGCGCCAGGAGTACGGGCTGCCGCTGCCCCACCAGAGTTCCAGTGCCATGAAGTTGAAGCGCCTGAGGATGGAGTGGGGGGATTGTATAGGAAGGTCGCCCGCCTCACCTCCCTGCCGCTGACGCTGCTCGCCGTGAGCACTCGTTTTACGTAAGCACGAGCGCTCGCGGCCGCTTCGGCCCGTGACGATGGCGGATCCCGGGTTCAGAATGCGCGAACGCCGGGCTCATCGCCCGCACCCGACTTTTCTGCAATCCACGGACTATCGCCATGTACACGACATTGATCAGCGTGCACGAATTGACCACGCAGCTGGCTGGACCTGCCGGACCGCTGCTGATCGTCGATTGTCGTTTCGACCTTGCCGATCCCGCCGCAGGACAGCGCGCATATGATGCCGGCCATCTTCCACAGGCCATCTATGCCCACCTCGACTTGCATCTGTCATCGCCGATCACGCCCGACTCGGGTCGGCATCCGCTGCCCTCGCCCGAGCGCTTCGCCGCTATTCTCGGCGCGTGGGGATTGACGCCGCAGACGCAAGTGATCGCATACGACACGGACAACGGCGCTTTTGCCGCACGGCTGTGGTGGTTGCTGCGCTGGGCCGGTCACGATGCAGTCGCCGTTCTCGACGGCGGTTTCAAAGCATGGAAGGCGAGCGGTGGCACGGTATCGACCGAGATTCCTCATCCGCTACCAACCACCGTGGCTTTCGTGCCGCGCGCCGAACTGACGCTGACGGCGAAGGAAGTAGCGGACCGCGTGCAACGTGCCGACTGGCGATTGCTCGACGCACGCGCGCCCGAACGATTCGCCGGCAAAGTCGAACCCATCGATCGCGTCGGCGGCCATGTTCCCGGCGCGCGCAATCACCCGTTCGCTAGCAACCTCGGCGCCGATGCGAAGTTCCTGTCGCCCGATGAACTGCGGGCGCGACTGGAGCGATCCCAGGACGGCGTCGACGATCGACAGACCATCGCCATGTGCGGTTCCGGCGTGACTGCCTGCCACCTGCTGCTCGCGCTGGAACATGCAGGCAAGCACGGCGCGCGCCTGTATCCCGGTTCATGGAGCGAATGGATCCGGGATCCGCAGCGTCCCGTCGCGAAAGATTAATGACTCATCACCACGACTCAACTTTCGCTCACCGCATGCTATCTTTCGCGCCCGTTCACCACCCCCATCAAAGGACCCCTTCGCCGTGGACCCCGTCCCCAAGAAGTTCACGCCGAACTCGAGCTGGAGCGTCGACGACTCGCTCGACCTGTACCAGGTGCCCGCGTGGGGCAAAGGTTATTTCAGCATCAACGCCGCCGGTCACGTGGTGGTTCGCCCCGATGGTTCGCCGGATCGCGAGATCGACCTGTATGAAGTCGTAGAGGGACTGCGCGCCCGCGATCTCAACACGCCGGTGGTGGTGCGCTTCTCCGACATCCTCAAGCATCGGCTGGTGCGCCTGCACGATGCCTTCGCGCAAGCCATCGCCGAGAACGATTACAAGAACCGCTACTGCGCGGTATTTCCGATCAAGGTGAACCAGCAGCGGCTGGTGGTCGAAGAGGTGTATCGCTACGGCAAGCAATTCGGCTTCGGCCTGGAAGCCGGCTCCAAGCCGGAACTGCTCGCCGTCATGGCGCTGACGGAAGATGCGCCGGACCGCATGATCGTCTGCAACGGTTTCAAGGACGACAGCTACATCGAAGCCGTCATTCTTGCGACCAAGCTCGGCCGCACCATCATCCCCGTCATCGAGAACTTCGAAGAACTGGCGCTGGTGCTCAAGTACGCCGAGAAATACCAGGTGAAGCCGCGCATCGGCGTGCGCGTGAAACTTGCGAGCGAAGGCGCTGGCCGCTGGCGCGATTCCGCCGGCGAAAAATCCAAGTTCGGCCTGTTCGTCAGCGAGATTCTCGAACTGGTGCGCGTGCTCAAGCAGCACGACATGCTGGATTCGCTGGAACTGGTGCATTGTCATCCGGGCAGCCAGCTGCAGGACATCCGTCGCGTCAAGGATGCGATCAACGAACTGGCGCACGTCTACGCCGAACTCAAGCTCATGGGCGCGGGCCTCAAGTACATCGACGTGGGTGGCGGATTGGGCGTCGACTACGACGGCAGCCGCACCAACTTCGAATCGTCGATGAACTACACCATGATCGAGTACGCGAGCGACGTGGTGTATCGCATCGCCAGTGTCTGCAATGCTCGGCAGATTCCGCATCCTGTCATCGTCAGCGAATCCGGCAGGGCCACCGCCGCGCACCACAGCCTGCTCGTGTTCAACGTGCTGGGTTCGTCGGCGCTCGACCAGTTCCGCGTGGCCGGGCGCGTCGAGGAAGATTACTCGGGTGTCGATGAGTTGCCGCAGCCGGTGCTGGATTTGTTCGGTGCTTATCGCGGTGTATCGGAACGTCGCTTGGTCGAGTGCTACCACGATGCACTGCAGGCGCGAGAGCAGGCGTTGCAGATGTTCAATCTCGGCCTGCTGAGCCTGGAATTCCGCGGTCTCGCCGAACGGCTGTATTGGGCGACGTGTGCTCGCATCCGCGACGTCTGCCGCAAGCTCGAAGCAGTGCCCGAGGAACTCGAAGGCCTCGAACTCATCCTGTCGGACACCTATTTCTGTAATTTCTCGGTGTTCCAGTCGTTGCCGGACAGCTGGGCCATCGGCCAGTTGTTTCCCATCATGCCGATTCACCGGCTCGGCGAGAAACCCACTCGCAACGCGGTGCTGGCCGACATCACCTGCGACTCCGACGGCAAGATCGATCGCTTCGTCAGCCAGCGCGACGTCAAGCGCACGCTGGAACTGCATGAACTGAAACCCGGCGAAGAATATTACATGGCCACTTTCCTGGTCGGCGCCTACCAGGAAACGCTCGGCGACCTGCACAACCTGTTCGGCGACACGCACGTGGTCCACATCCGCCTGCACGACCAGGGCGGCTGGTGGATCGAAGAAATCGTCAAGGGCGACACCGCCGGCGAAGTACTGCGTTACATGCAGTACGACGTCGATCAGCTGTTCCCTCGCTTCGCCCGCGACTGCGAACGCGCGGCACGCGAAGGACGGATGACTCTCGCGGAGAGCCAGGCGCTGCGTCGGTTCTATGAGTGGGAACTGAACGGATACACGTACCTCGAGCCGGATTGAGCGGAGCCGGAAAGGGAGTTTCTCGCCAAGGGCGCAAAGCACGCAAAGCAAGACAAGTAAGAATGAAAATGGCAGGAGCGGAGTGATTCGAATCCGGCCTGTTTATTTTCCTACCTTTGCGTGCTTTGCGCCCTTGGCGAGAAACTCTTCATCCGACAGAACCCAGAAGTTCATCGCAACGTCACACACCTCCGCAATACTCCTCAGCGAACAGCCGCACGCGGTCGCTTCACTGGAGTTTCGCGATGGACTCTTTCACGACTTTGTACGAACGACTGCGTGAGCGTGCGCGGCTGACCGACGCTACGGTTCAGCAAATGCCGGCCGAGCCACCGGCGCTCGCGGACTGGTTGCGTTACTGGGACGACAGCGACACGGATCTGTCGAACCTGCGCAATTTCGAGCACTGGCTGACACGCAGCCGACCGGAGCGACGCGGCGGCAAAGCGGCCTGAGAGAGTCGCGGGGCGGAGGTAGCTGGCTCCCCGGGCGAGAGTCCGCTATCTTCGCTCGATGAAGGCTGCCTTTCCCTCACTACGGCAATTCGCGCTGACTGCAATCGTCGGCGCCACCCTGTTCGCAATCCACGCCAACGCTGCCGCCCCCGCCGACACGCCACCGGAAGCGGATGCTTCAGCTGCGCCTCCGACAGCCTCCGCCCAGTTCAAACAGAAGGGCAAGGTGCGGCTACTCGGTGCGGATGTCGCTCCCGGGACACGTAAGCGCCTGACCTGGACCAGCGGCACCGCCATCGAAGGCTTCGTCGTTCCGGTCCCCGTCATCGTATTGAATGGCACCGGCCCGGGGCCGGTGGTGTGCCTGGTCGCTGCAGTTCACGGCGACGAACTCAACGGCATCGAAGTCGTGCGTCGCGTGCTCGAAGACATCCAGGTGGATGAACTCAACGGCGCCGTGATCGGCATGCCCATCGTCAACATCCAGGGCTTCTACCGCGGCACGCGCTACCTGCCCGACCGGCGCGACCTGAATCGATATTTCCCCGGCAATGCCAAGGGCAGCGCCGCGACGCGTATCGCTCATTCGCTGTTCACGGAAGTCATCAGCCACTGCTCCGCGCTGATCGACCTGCACACCGGTTCGCTCAATCGCACCAACCTGCCGCAGATCCGCGCCGACCTGCGATCGCCCGCGGTCGTTCGCATGACGCAGGGCTTCGGAGCCACGGTTGTATTGCACGGCGCGGGCGACGCGCACTCACTGCGTCGCGCGGCGAACGAAAGCGGCATTCCCTCTGTGACGTTTGAAATGGGCGAGCCGATGCGCGTGCAGCCCGAGCAGGTCGAACACGGCGCAAAGGCAGTGGAGACGCTGCTCTACTCTCTCGGCATGACCAAGCAACGACGCTACTGGGGCGACCCCGAGCCGGTGTATTACGCATCGAAATGGGTGCGCGTCGACAACGGCGGCATCCTGTTTTCGGACGTGGCGCTGGGCGAACGAGTCAGCGAAGGCGAATTGCTCGGCGTGGTCACCGATCCCATCTCCAACCAGCAGCATCGCATTTACGCTCCCGCCAGCGGACGCGTCCTGGGCATGGCGCTGAACCAGGTGGTGCTGCCGGGCTTTGCGGCGTATCGCATCGGCACCGCCACCTCCAAGGCGGGCATCTCGAAGAAGTCGAGCGAAGGCGATGAAGAGGCGTCGGACTCCGCCGACGATGAAGAAGAGGCTCCGGCTACATCACGAGAGTGAGGACATGGCAGAAAAATTCACTGCGGGAAAATTCGGGCTGCGCGCACTGTTCGCGCTGCTGCTGGTGGTGCTGACGTTCAATCCCACCGGCTATTCCTACGTACACATGATCGTGAACGGCTTTCCGAAAATCACGCCGGTCGAAGCGGTGTGCGGCATCCTGCTGCTGATCGGCTGGTTCGTGTACTTGAGCGCGACGCTGCGCTCGATCGGGCTGGTCGGCATGCTGCTGATGCTGGCGCTGTTCGCCGCACTGATCTGGATGATCCTGTCGTGGGGTTGGATCACGCTCGAAGACCGCGGCGCGCTCACCTGGATCGGTCTCGTCGTACTCTCACTGATACTGGCCGTGGGTATTTCCTGGTCGTACCTGTATCGCGGCTGGTCGGGCCAGGCGACGGTCGATGACGTCGACGGTCCCGGTTGACGAGGCAACGGACACCTTCATGAGCATCGAATCCGTCACCTGCGTTTTCAGCGGACGCGTCATCCAGGTCAATGTCGAGCGCGTGCGGCTACCCAACGATTCCGTCGCCGATCTCGAAATCATTCACCATCCCGGCGGCGCCGCTGTCGTGGCTATCGACCGGCAACAGCGGGTTTGCCTGCTGCGCCAGTTCAGGCACGCGGCGAATGGTTGGCTCTGGGAACTGCCCGCGGGCAAGATCGACAATCGCGAACCTCCCCTGCAGACGGCGCAGCGCGAACTCGCCGAGGAAGCAGGCGTCACAGCACGCAAGTGGGAAAACCTCGCCGATTACGTAAGTTCACCCGGCGTATTCACCGAGGTGGTCCACTTGTACCTGGCCACCGAACTGACCGAAGGCGCCACCGCCCTCGAAGAACACGAAGTCCTCGAAGTGCATTGGAAGCCGCTCGCCGAAGTCGTGGCGATGGCATGCACCGGCGAGCTACGCGACGGCAAATCCGTTGTCGGTCTTTTCCGTGCAGCCGCTCGCCTGGCCGCCGCGACCTGAACCGTTACGTCAAGCCACGCCCCTCTCTGCCCGAGCCCAGTACGGCAAATTCGGCAGCCGGTCACATTGACGATGGATGATTTCAGGCCTGGGACACAGATAAAGTACTTACCTGCAGGCGTGAGGTCGCACACAGCAGTCCGGTCACGCCTCGGCCTACATTCACACCTGACGAAATGCTTTCGAGGACGCTCAAGTGAAGTTGAAGGACGAGCTGCAGAAGCTGGGCTTGCGGGTACGCGCCAAGCCCACGGCGGAAGCCGCAGAGAAGCCTGGCAAGATCAAGTTCGACGCCCGGGGCAACGCCGTGCTCGACTGGAACGACGCTCGCCTGAACGAGGACTCCGCTACCGGTGAACGGTTGCGCTCGAGCGCCCTGTCGCATCCCGGCCTGTCGATCGCTGACGACGACCCAGTACCCAGTTCGGCAATCCGCCCGAATCCGAAAGGCCTGCGCGTCGGCTACAACCCGTACGAAAGCGGCATGCTGGCGAAGAAGGATCGCAAGAAGAAAGTCGACCTCGTCGAGCTGTCGAAAGTGATCGAGCTTCAACGCAAGATGAAGGACAAGCCGACGGAGTGATTTCACGCCAACCCCTCCCGGTCGCCGGGAGAGGTTGGACATCAGCACACCGCCAGTTGCCGGATCTTCTCCTGGTGACTGCAACGAAAGAATCTTCGCAACTCCGATACCCAGGCTTCCGGGCGTAGCTGCCGACGACGCAGGAAGCGCTCCTCCAACGATCGACAGAACCGCGCCGCATGCCGGTTCGCTTCTTCGTAACGCTCGCGACTCACCGCATCCAGATGCGGCAGGAAACTGATCCTGTCGAACAGTCGCGAATGCAGACCCGCGGGAAATCGCCCTTCGGCCTGCTGCGTCATCAACGTCACGGCGCTTGCGTACTTGTCTACTTCGGCCTGCAACTCGAGTTCGAGCAGCGAGACTTCACGCCCGCGCAACAAGCTCCACATCAGATAATGAAAGTGGCTGACTCCTTCCAATGCCGTGCAGAAATCACGCAGGTTGGCGCCATCCAGCGAGACCAGCGGATCGTGATGAGCAAGTCGCTCGATCACCGCAACATCGATGTACAGCCCGATGCGGATGCCATCGCGGTCGTGCGTAACGAAGACCTGTTCGTCACTGGGCGAAGCCACCTCCTCGCCCACCAGTTCCTTGAGTTGGCCGCGATCGGTGATTAGAAAATCCTGCGCATCGTAGGCTACCGGCGCGTCATACAAACGCGCCAGCAATGCCTGCATGCGTTGCAGGAGCATCAATGCGAACCGCGAACCCGCGCGGCCACCGGCTGGACCCCCAGTCGGCGCAATATGTTGTAGGCGCGCGGACTGCCGGTTTTCATCCAGATCTCGTATTGCCTGAGAATGTCCTTATCGCTGTGGGAGTACGCCATTTCGGCGACTTCATTGAGCACGTCGACCAGGCGTTGGAATTTTCCTGCCAGTTCATGGAACACGCCGGCGACTGAATGCCCTCGCATAGTGCCGCGCATGCTGTCCGCCAGGGTGCCGTACGCACGTCCGCCCATGGCGATGTGATAGTCGATGTCGATGAGTTTGCGCGCAAAGCTTTGCGCGAAGAATCCGGCGATGAACAGTGAAACATCGCCTAGCCGGCGCAACGCTTCGTCACGCTGGGTGGTGGTCGCAGCCTCAGATGCCTGAGCCAGCATATGAGCAAGAGGCTTGAGCCGCGCGCCTTCTGGCGTCTGCTCATATAACTCCTCCGACCGGGAAAACGTAGTGAGCACATTCACCACGTAGTGTTCGGTGTGATCGTCCACGGCAACCTGCTGCTTGCGCAGCGCCGTCTGCACCGAGTCATGAAAGAACTCGCGCAGGCTATTCACCGCGACGAGAGATCGAGACGAACCGACATCCTCCATAGCGAAGCACCTCAGTCGACTGTGAAACCTCTTACGTTGCTTTTATCCGTTCCTTACAAGTTTCGTACCACTACCTAGCACTAACAGATCTGCAAGCCACGTCAACGCTTCGATCGGACTAGTCGCCGCGAGGCTCGTGACATTGAAATCGTCGCGCTCGTGGTCGGGTTCCTCACTTATCGCGCAAACCCAAAATATGTGCGCGGCCGGAGACGACAAACGAACGCGCGGCCTCGGAGTATCAATCTCGCGATTGGCCATTCGGTGCCGTGCCGTCCGTCGCAGTTTCGTTTACCGATGCAGTCATTGGCACAGCACCTGCGTGAGTGCCAATCGACAGAGTTGAACCCCAACAACGAAAAACCCCGCGGCACTTGCGTACCGCGGGGTCTTTTATCTGCTGCTGCAGAGTCGTTCGCTTACCAGCGACCGCCACCTCCGCCGCCGCCGCCGGGACTGCGGGGCGCACGCT
>JBEVKB010000103.1:0-12260 GCA_040509875.1 Steroidobacteraceae bacterium
GCCGCCGAACCGGACCGCACGGACCGAGGACGAAGCCGTGCGGCTCGCCGCCGAAATCGGCTTCCCGCTGGTGGTGCGCCCGTCGTATGTTCTCGGCGGACGTGCGATGGAAGTCGTGTTCAACGAAGACGACCTGCGCGTCTACATGACCGATGCGATGAAAGTGTCGAACGACAGTCCGGTGCTGCTCGACCGCTTCCTCGATCTCGCCATCGAAGTCGACGTGGACGCGATCTGCGACGGCGAGGATGTCTACATCGGCGGCATCATGGAGCACGTCGAGCAGGCCGGCGTGCACTCGGGCGATTCGGGTTGCTCGCTGCCGCCGAACAGTCTCAGCGCCGAAATCCAGGCCGAATTGAAGGAGCAGACGCGCAAGCTCGCGCGTGGACTCAAAGTCGTCGGGCTGATGAATATCCAGTTCGCCATCCAGAACGGCGTCATCTACATTCTCGAAGTGAATCCGCGTGCGTCGCGCACCGCGCCGTTCGTGTCGAAGGCCACGGGCGTGCCGCTTGCCAAGATGGGCGCGCTGGTCATGACGGGCCGCAAGCTCAAGGATCTCGGCCTCACCACCGAACGCGTGCCGAAATTCTTCGCCGTCAAGGAATCGGTGTTTCCGTTCGCGAAGTTTCCCGAAGCCGATCCGATTCTCGGCCCCGAAATGAAATCCACCGGTGAAGTGATGGGCACCGGCCGCACTTTCGGCGAAGCGTATGCGAAGGCGCAGCTCGCATCGGGCGTGACATTGCCGACTCGCGGCGTGTGCCTGATCAGCGTGCGTGAACGCGATAAACCGGGTGCTGTGGTGCTCGCGCGCAGGCTGGTTGCGCAGGGTTTCGAAATCGTCGCGACCAGCGGCACGGCGAAACTGATCATCGAAGCCGGCATTCCTTGCCGCCAGGCGAACAAGGTGCGCGAAGGACGGCCGCACATCGTCGACATGATCAAGAATGACGAGATTGCCCTCATCGTGAACACCACCGAGGGCAAGCAGGCGATTTTCGAATCGCGGTCCATCCGCAGGGAAGCCGTGCACAAGAAAATCACTTACTACACCACGGTTGCTGCCGGCCTTGCGACCTGCGACGCCATTGCTCACATGAATGACGTGGACGTGAATCGCCTGCAGGACCTGCACAAAGAGATCGCATCATGAAACGTCTGCCATTGACGCTCAAAGGCGCGGAGCGCCTGCGGATCGAATTGAAAAAGCTCAAGGGCGTGGATCGACCGCGAATCATCCAGGCGATTGCGGAAGCGCGTGCGCACGGTGACTTGAGCGAAAACGCCGAGTATCACGCGGCGCGCGAACAGCAGAGCTTCGCCGAAGGCCGCATCAAGGACATCGAAGCGCACCTGTCGAACTCCGACATCATCGACGTCACCCTCGTGACTGCCGGCGATCGCGTCGTGTTCGGTGCGACGGTGGACCTGGAAGAGGAAGAGGGCGGCGCGAAGGTGGTCTACCAGATCGTCGGGGATGCCGAGGCGGATATCCGTGCGGGCCTGATTTCCGTGTCGTCGCCGATCGCGCGTGCGCTGGTCGGCAAGAGCATCGGCGATGTGGTCGATGTCGTCGCGCCCAACGGCACGCGCTCTTACGAGATCATGGACGTCAAATACATTTGAGCTCCATGTCGAGTCTGGGGCCAACTGTGCTGCCGCGCCTGCTGTCGGTCCTGGTTACGTTCTGGGCCGGCAGCCTGTGGACGATCTGCGCGGTGGTGGCGCCCAGCCTGTTTTCCGTGATCGGCGATCGTCACCTGGCGGGCCAGGTCGCGGCGCACTTGTTTCGCGCCGAAGCCTTCATCGGACTGATCGTCGGTGTGGTGTTGTTTGCGTTGTCGGCACTCTCGCCGACGACGCTATCGACGCGACGCGGACGAGTGCTGATCGCCACGACCGCTGCGTTGCCGCTGATCAGCCAGGCAGGCGTCGGGCCGCTGCTCGATAAGGCTCGCGCCGCCGGTGACATGGCCCGGTTCGGCATGTTGCATGGAGTGGCAGGCGCGCTGTTCCTGCTTGCCTGCATCAGCGCATTGCTGCTGGTGTGGGAATTCAATCGCCGGGCAGAATGATCCGCGGCTTGTCCTTGCTGGCGCGATAGAACACGCCGACATTGCCGATACGCTGCACCAGTGCGCTGGTGGTGTCGGTGGCGAGCTGGTCGAGCACAGTGTCGCGCTGTTCGCGGTCGCCGACCCGGGCGCGCACTTTGACGAGTTCGTGCGCTCCCAGCGCGATTTCGAGTTCCTTGGTGATAGCGGGCGTCAGGCCGCCGTTGCCGATCATGACGATGGGATCGCGTCCATGTGCGAGTCCGCGCAGGTACTTGCGCTGCTTCTCCGAAAGAACCTTGGTCATGACAGCGTCGCTCCGCTCGCCTTCTCGAATCGATTACCGTATGGGCCTGCTGCCGGCCATGCCAAAACACTATTCACATGTCACCTGTCTGTCTCTTAGATCGAAGATTGCGCCGATGAGCGCGGCGCGGAGGATGCGTGGTTAAGCGTACCGAATCCAGCCGTCGCTGGCTCGCCGAGCACGAGAGCGACGAGTTCGTGAAGCGCGCACGGGAGGCGGGATATCGCTCGCGCGCCGTATATAAGCTCGAAGACATCCAGCGCACCGACCGCATTATCCGGCCCGGCATGACGATAGTCGACCTTGGCGCAGCTCCTGGCGGCTGGAGCCAGTTGGCCGCCAAACTGCTCAAGGGCAAGGGCCGCATCGTCGCGAACGACATCCTGCCCATGGACGACATCGTCGGGGTGGAGTTCCTGGAAGGCGATTTCTCCTCGGAGGATGTGTTGAAGCGCTTCCTGGAGCTGCTGGGGACCGATCGGCCGCAGCTTGTAATGTCGGACATCGCCCCCAACACCACCGGCATCGCCGACGTCGATCACGACCGATCCATGTATCTCGTTGAGCTGGCGCTGGATTTTGCGAAGCAGACGCTCGTGCCGGGCGGGGATTTCGTGGTCAAGGTGTTCCAGGGCAGGGGTTTCCAGGACTTTGTCAAACAGCTGCGCGGCAGTTTCCAGACGGTCAAATTCCGCAAACCGCCCGCTTCGCGGGCGCGCAGCGCGGAACTTTATCTGCTCGCCCGCGACTTTAAGTCATGACCCTGCATCCCCATGTACATTCCCGGGGAAGAGTTCCCCGAGGGATAGTTGGAGGGATCTCGAGCGAACTGCCTTCTCGAGCCACGAATCGTGGCTGGGTTCGCACTAACGCGAGGTCGCAGCCTCGAGCCGTCTGCCGGACGGTCACTGGTTCTGGCTTTGCAGCTCGAGGTTGTAGTAGTGTCGGTTGCATACGTTAAGTCATCTGTCAACGCTCGCCGCAGGGGTCCTCAAGGGGCCGTAATGGAATGGCGGACCGCCCGCCACAGCGAGTATCCGAGGGTTCTACTTTGAACGATCTTGCCAAGAACATCGTCCTGTGGATCGTGATCGCCGTGGTGGTCGCGACCGTAGTGAGCAACTTCAGCGCACGCGCCACGGGGGAAGAAAAGATCGCTTATTCGACCTTCCTCGAGCAGGTCAAGGAAGGCGGCGTCGATGCCGTGACCTTCAAGGGCAACCAGCTCGAAGGCGAACGCACCAACGGGCAGCATTTCGTGGTCTACAACCCCGAGACCGACTACACGGCGCTCATCGGCAGCCTGCAGAAGTCCGGCGTCAAGATCAGCGCCGCGGCGCCGGAACGCCCCTCGTTGCTCATGCAACTGTTCCTGTCTTCCTTCCCCATCCTGCTGTTGATCGCCGTCTGGGTGTACTTCATGCGCCAGATGCAGGGCGGAGCAGGTGGCCGGGGGGCGATGTCCTTCGGCAAGAGCCGCGCACGACTGCTGGGTGAAGACCAGGTCCAGGTCACCTTCGCCGATGTCGCCGGCGTGGACGAAGCGAAGGACGAAGTCGTCGAGATCGTCGAATTCCTCAAGGACCCGGGCAAGTTCCAGCGCCTGGGCGGCAAGATTCCGCGCGGCGTGCTGATGGTAGGTTCGCCCGGCACCGGTAAGACCCTGCTGGCGAGAGCCATCGCTGGCGAAGCCAAGGTCCCGTTCTTCACCATTTCGGGATCGGACTTCGTGGAAATGTTCGTCGGCGTCGGCGCCTCCCGCGTCCGCGACATGTTCGACCAGGCCAAGAAGCACGCACCCTGCATCATCTTCATCGACGAAATCGACGCGGTCGGTCGTCATCGCGGCGCCGGTCTCGGCGGCGGTCATGACGAGCGCGAGCAGACGCTGAACCAGTTGCTGGTCGAGATGGACGGCTTCGAAGGTACCGAAGGTGTCATCGTGATCGCGGCCACCAACCGTCCCGATGTCCTCGATCCTGCGTTGCTGCGTCCAGGCCGCTTCGATCGCCAGGTCGTGGTACCGCTGCCGGATGTGCGCGGTCGCGAGCAGATCCTCAAGGTCCATATGCGCAAGTTGCCCCTTGCCGAAGACGTGAAGCCGCAAGTAATTGCGCGCGGTACGCCTGGCTTCTCGGGTGCGGATCTTGCGAACCTGGTCAATGAAGCAGCTCTGTTCGCTGCGCGTGCGAATCGTCGCACCGTGCAGATGGACGAGTTCGAGCGCGCCAAGGACAAGATCATGATGGGCGCCGAGCGGCGTTCCATGGTGATGGATGAGCAGGAGAAGAAGCTCACGGCGTATCACGAAGCCGGCCACGCCATCATCGGCCTGACCGTGCCCGAGCACGATCCCGTGTACAAGGTCACGATCATTCCTCGCGGTCGCGCCCTGGGCGTCACGATGTTCCTGCCTGAAGGGGATCGTTACAGCACCAGCAAGCGCCGCCTGGAGAGCCGCATCGCGACTCTGTTTGGCGGTCGACTGGCCGAGGAGCTGATCTTCGGACCCGAGTCCGTGACCACCGGTGCTTCGAACGATATCGAGCGCGCCACCGAGATCGCCCGCAACATGGTCACCAAGTGGGGCCTGTCCGATCGTCTCGGCCCGCTGACGTACAGCGAAGATGCCGGCGAAGTGTTCCTGGGCCGCCAGGTCACACAGCACAAGCATGTGTCGGATGTGACGGCGCATGCCATCGACGAGGAGATCCGCCAGCTCATCGATTCGAACTATCGTCGCGCCAAGGACATTCTCGAGACCAATCTCGAGAAGCTGCACAAGATGGCCGATGCGCTGATCAAGTACGAAACCATCGACGAGGGCCAGATCAAGGCCATCATGGAAGGTCGCGAACCGCAGCCTCCGGCTGGTTGGGACGACGCTGCGAGCCCGCCGACTGGTGGCGCGAAAGCGCGCGAGCGCGACAAGCCGGAAGCGCCGATCGGCAAACCGGCGAGCCAGCACTGAGGCTCGTAGTCGGAAGGTAAGACGAGATTGAAGATGCCGGCGAAAGCCGGCATCTTCTTTTCCGCTTCCCCATCAGAAAAAGACTCCGATGTTCTTACGCTGCGGCACCCACACCCTCGACCTCTCGATGCCTCGCGTGATGGGCATTCTCAACGTCACGCCCGATTCCTTTTCTGACGGCGGTCGCTTCGTCGACCTCGCACGCGCTGTCGAGCACGGCCTCGCAATGGTTGCCGCGGGTGCTGACATCATCGATGTAGGCGGTGAGTCCACTCGTCCCGGCGCACAGGCGGTGAGCGAGGCAGATGAAATAGATCGGGTGATACCGGTGATCGCCGCTCTCGTTGCTGCCGGCATTCCGGTCTCGGTCGATACGAGCAAAGCTGCGGTAATTTCTGCCGCACTGAGCGCTGGCGCTTCCATGATCAACGATGTCCGCGCACTTCAGGAGCCCGGCGCATTGCTCGCTGCGGCCGGTGGCACGGCGGCGATCTGCCTGATGCACATGCAGGGCGCGCCGCGAACCATGCAACACGATCCTCAATACACCGATGTCGTCCGTGAAGTGCGCGATTTCCTAAGCTCGCGTGTAGAAGCTTGTGTGGAAGCAGGCGTCGCACGCGAACGCATCGCAATCGATCCCGGCATCGGATTCGGCAAGCGGCTCGAGCATAATCTTGCATTGCTCGCCGCTTTGCCGGAGTTGCAGCAGCTCGAATTGCCGGTGCTGATCGGCGTATCGAGAAAATCCATGTTGAGCAAGCTGCTGGGAAGAGGTGTAGAACAGCGCCTTGCCGGCAGCGTCGCCATCGCCACGGCAGCATCGCTGGCCGGTGTCGGCATCCTGCGGGTCCACGACGTTGCCGAAACTGTGGACGCGATCAGAGTCGCCGTAGCCCTCAAAGCTGCAGGCTTTCATAGTTAGAGCGGCGCCGCGGCACCTGTCGTCGATGGCGCATCCAGCTCGGAGAAGCATCATGTCTCGCAAGTATTTCGGCACTGACGGCGTTCGCGGACGAGTGGGAGAGCATCCTCTCACCGTCGATTTTGCTTTACGCCTGGCCAGTGCTGCCGCCCGCGCACTGGCGCCGAATGGCGGTACCGTCCTCGTCGGTAAGGACACGCGCCTGTCGGGCTACATGTTCGAAGCAGCACTCGAAGCGGGATTCACCGCCGCCGGCGTCAACGTCATGTTGATCGGTCCGCTGCCCACGCCGGCCATCGCATATCTCACGACGCGCGTCGAATGCGATTTCGGCGTGGTGATCAGCGCCTCGCACAATCCTTACGAAGACAACGGCATCAAGTTCTTCAACGGCGAGGGCGGCAAGCTCAACGACGAACTCGAGTTGCAGATCGAACAGCATCTCGAAGAAACACCGATCACTCGCTCCTCGCGCGACTTGGGTCGCGCGACCCGCGTCGACAAGTTGCGGGTGCGTTACCAGGAATTCTGCGCCTCGACGGTGCCGGGCCTGGATCTGAGCGAATTCAAGATCGTGATCGACTGCGCCAACGGCGCGGGCTACAAGGTCGGCCCGCGCATCCTGGCGGACCTGGGCGCTGAAATCGTGCCCATCGGTTGTTCGCCGAACGGTCGCAACATCAATTTGAATTGCGGTTCGACTTCGCCCGAGCTGTTGCAGCTCACCGTACCCGGTGTGCGTGCGCAGGCAGGCATCGCGCTGGATGGCGATGGCGATCGCCTGGTGATGGTCGATCACCTCGGCCGCGTCGTCGATGGCGATCAATTACTGTACGTGATTGCACGCGCGCGCCACGAAGAGAAAACACTGACGGGTCCGGTCGTGGGCACTGTCATGAGCAACCTCGGGTTGGAGCATGCGTTGGCGAAGGAGGGCATCGCCTTCCGGCGCGCGCGAGTGGGCGATCGCTATGTTCACGAGATGCTCAAGGAGACCGGCGGCGCGCTCGGCGGAGAAACATCGGGCCACCTGCTGTGCCTGGATCGCACTACGACCGGCGACGCGATCATCGCTGCGCTGCAAGTACTGGAGATCATGAAGAAGACCGGCAGGAGCCTCGCCGAGCTGGCGGCGCCCATGTCGAAGTATCCCCAGGTGCTGGAGAACGTGCGCATGGCGCGCAAGATCGATCCTTCGGCGTCGATTGCCATCCAGGAAGCGGTGTCGCAGGCGGAACGTCGCTTGGGCGACAGCGGGCGCATTGTGCTGCGTCCCTCGGGCACGGAACCGGTGATCCGAGTGATGGTGGAGGGCAGGGACGAGAAGCTCGTGCGCGAGCTGGCGAAGAGCCTGGCAGCGTCAGTGGCCTTGGCGGCAGAGGCCGCGTAAGTCGCGAACAAGAGCAGCCGATTGCATTCCCACCGCCTCGCCGTTAAGCTGCCGCGCCTTTTTAAGGGTGCGCCGACATCCGACGCGCGGGCCTGATCCACAACAACAGTCGAGGTAGCCATGCGCCGGCCATTCGTCGCCGGGAACTGGAAGATGCACGGGACGCGTGCCGAGAACGCGACGCTCATCGATGCGTTGCTGCTCGGACTGCCCGATCGGCCGCTGGCTGAAATCGTCGTGTGTCCGCCGTTCGTCTATCTCTGGGAAGTGGGCCGCCTGCTCAAGTCTTCGAGTATCGAACTCGGTGCGCAATCGGTGTGTGCCGAGCCGCTGGGAGCGCATACGGGGGAAGTGTGCGCAGGCATGTTGACGGATGTGGGTTGCACCTTCCTGATCGTGGGGCACTCGGAACGCCGGGGCCAGTACAAGGAAGATGACGCATTGGTGGCGCGCAAGTTTCTCGCCGCGCAGGCGGCAGGACTGACGCCGATCCTGTGTGTGGGTGAAACGTTGGAGCAGCGCGAGACGCAGCAGACTTTCGCGGTGATATCGCGACAGCTCGATGCGGTGCTGGATCTTGCGGGCATCGCCGCTTTCGCGAAAGCCGTGGTTGCCTATGAGCCGGTATGGGCGATCGGTACGGGCAAGAATGCATCGCCGGCGCAGGCGCAGGAAGTCCATGCGCACATTCGGTCTGGGATCGCAGCGCGCGATGCTAAGATCGCGGACGGCCTGCGGATCCTGTACGGTGGCAGCGTCAAGGCGGCGAACGCGCGCGAGATTTTTTCGATGCCGGACGTGGACGGCGGCCTGATCGGCGGCGCCTCGTTGAAGGCGGATGAGTTTCTGAAGATCTGCGCAGCAGCGCAGGCGCATTGAGTCGTATTGAGTTAAGAGTATCGGTATGAACTGGTTACAGACCACAGCAATTGTATTTCACGTCCTCTTTGCCGCAGGCATCGTGGGACTGGTGCTGTTGCAGCGTGGCAAGGGCGCGGATGCAGGTGCAGGTTTCGGTGCCGGAGCATCGGGCACCGTGTTCGGCGCTCGCGGTTCGGCCTCGTTCCTGTCGCGCACCACCGGCATACTTGCCGCACTGTTCTTCGTGACGAGCCTGACGCTCGCCTACCTCGGCGGCCGGCAGATCCAGGCGCCGCCCAGCAGCGTCATCGATCGTGTGCAGTTGCCGGCGGCAGCGCCTGCGACCAGCGAGTCGTCGCTGCCGGAAGTCCCGTCAGCGCCTCCTGCAACGACTCAGCCGGCGCCCGCGCCGGCAACCACGGAGCCTGCGCCCAAGTAGGCCTTCCGCAATTTAATTGAGAAGATTGCACCTAGGGTTCCCAACGGTGCGGATATGGTGGAACTGGTAGACACGCTACTTTGAGGTGGTAGTGGCGCAAGCCGTGGAGGTTCGAGTCCTCTTATCCGCACCAACTTCTTTTCCGCCGCCTACCAGCGGCGCGCAGCCTCGAATCGTTTGAGGCTGCCGGATGCGATCGACAGCGCGTTAAACATTCGTAATCGGCAAGTATGATTGGCCGGCGCCGACGCGCGAGCGCTCGTGCTTCGCTGAAGGTCGACGCTGCACGCACTTTCCGCAGTCCATGCGTACGATCGCTTCGTAGGTCACCCAGGGCATCGCCCACCGCTGCAAAACCAAGTGAAGACGTGTTGCGAAGCCGCTACCCCAGCATCTGCCCCGTTGAAAGTTATGCACAACGACGCGAATGCACTGCGACAGGCCGGTTCGCATAAACCATCTGTTTTTATGGGTTACTGCGTCGCAATGTCCCTGATACAATGCGCGCCCGGTGCCGGACCCGTCGCCGTGAGCAAAGCCGCCGCATGTTGCAAAATTACGTTCCCATCCTGATCTTCCTGGGTGTCGCAGCCGTGCTCGGCTCCGTGCTCATGGGCCTGGGCTACCTGTTTGGCCCGCATCGTCCCGATGACGAGAAGCTGTCCTCTTACGAGTGCGGCTTCGAAGCCTTCTCCGATTCGCGCATGAAGTTCGACGTGCGTTACTACCTCGTCGCCATCCTGTTCATCGTGTTCGACCTGGAAATCGCCTTCCTGTTTCCGTGGGCCGTATCGCTCGGCAGCGTCGGCAACGTAGCCTTGGGCGCGATGGGCATCTTCCTGCTGATCCTCGTGGTTGGCTTCATCTACGAATGGAAAAAGGGCGCACTCGAATGGGATTAGACGCACCCGTGGGTCTGGAAGCGCCGACCGCCGAAACGCCCGATGCAGCCGTCGCCAAGCGCGGCTTCATGACGACGTCGGTGGATTCGCTCGTCAACTGGGCGCGCACCGGCTCGATGTGGCCGATGACGTTCGGCCTCGCCTGCTGTGCCGTCGAAATGATGCACGCAGGCGCGGCCCGCTACGATCTCGATCGCTTCGGCGTGGTGTTTCGTCCGAGTCCGCGACAGTCCGACGTGATGATCGTGGCCGGCACGCTGGTCAACAAGATGGCGCCGGCATTGCGCAAGGTCTATGACCAGATGCCCGAGCCGCGCTGGGTAATCTCGATGGGCTCGTGCGCGAACGGCGGCGGGTACTACCATTACTCGTATGCAGTAGTGCGCGGTTGCGATCGCATCGTGCCGGTCGACGTGTACGTGCCGGGATGTCCGCCCACCGCCGAGGCGCTGCTGTACGGCATCCTGCAGTTGCAGAACAAGATTCGACGCACGAGCACGATCGCCCGCTGAGGCTTCATTGATGACGGTACGCACCGAGACCCTGGTTTCGAAATTGACAGCGCGTTATGGCGAGAGCCTGCGTGCGCTGCCGACGACCGTGGCCGGCGAAGTCGGTTACGAAGTGGCGGCCGCGGACCTGCTGCGCGTCTGTCTCGAACTGCGTGACGACAAGGAATTTGCGTTCGAACAGTTGATCGACGTGTGTGGCCTGGACATGCTCGACTACGGTCGCGAAGAGTGGCGCACGCAGAGCAGTACCGGCACCGGTTTCAGTCGCGGTGTGGATCGCATCCAGGAAACCGTTACCGAAGAGCGTCGCTCGCGCTTCGCCGTCGTGTATCAACTGCTGTCGATCACGCACAATTGGCGCCTGCGCCTGCGATGTTTCGCGAGCGAAGGTGAGCCGCCGGTGATCGACTCGGTGGTCGATGTATGGTCGTCCGCCAACTGGTTCGAGCGCGAGGCGTTCGATCTGTTCGGTATCATGTTCAACGGGCATCCCGACCTGCGCCGGCTGCTGACCGACTACGGCTTCATCGGCCATCCGTTCCGCAAGGATTTCCCGCTCATCGGTAACGTCGAAGTGAAATACGACACGGCAAAGGGTCGCGTGGTCTATCAACCCGTTTCCATCGCGCCGCGCACGCTGGTGCCGCGCGTCATCCGCCATGACAACCGCTATGACACATCGTTGAAGGATGTGCCGGTGGGCGCCGAACCCTATGCGGGCGTGACCGCGGGAGATCGCGCTCGTGGCTGAGATTCGCAACTTCACACTGAACTTCGGTCCGCAGCACCCAGCCGCGCACGGCGTGCTGCGACTGGTGCTCGAGATGGATGGCGAAGTCATCCAGAAAGCCGATCCGCACATCGGCCTGCTGCATCGGGGCACCGAGAAACTCGCCGAGTCCAAGCCGTACAACCAGTCGATCGGTTACATGGACCGTCTCGACTACGTTTCGATGATGTGCAACGAGCACGCGTATGTGCTCGCCATCGAAAACCTGCTAGGCATCAAGCCGCCCCTGCGTGCGCAATATATCCGCGTGATGTTCGATGAAATCACGCGCATCCTGAATCACTTGATGTGGCTGGGCGCGCACGGCCTCGACATCGGCGCGATGACGGTCTTCCTGTACGCGTTCCGCGAGCGTGAAGACCTCATGGACTGCTACGAAGCGGTCTCGGGCACCCGCATGCACGCCACGTACTACCGCCCCGGTGGCGTGTATCGCGACCTGCCGGACTCGATGCCCAAGTACCAGGCCTCGAAGTGGCGCACGCAGAAGAACGCCGACTCCATGAACCAGGCGCGCCAGGGTTCGCTGCTCGACTTCATCGACGAGTTCACGCAGCGCTTTCCCAAGGCCGTGGACGAATACGAAACCCTGCTCACCGACAATCGCATCTGGAAGCAGCGCACCGTGAACAGCGGCGTGGTGACGCCGGAACGTGCCATGGCGCTGGGCTTCACGGGCGCCATGCTGCGCGGCTCGGGCATTGTCTGGGACCTGCGCAAGAAGCAGCCCTACGCCGTGTACGCGGAGATGGACTTCGACATCCCGGTAGGCGTCAACGGTGACTGCTACGACCGTTACCTGGTGCGCATCGAAGAGATGCGTCAGAGCAACCGCATCGTGCGCCAGTGCATCGAGTGGCTGCGCAAGAACCCCGGCCCCGTGATCCACGACGACCGCAAGGTTCGGCCGCCGAGCCGCGAAGAGATGAAGGGCGACATGGAATCGCTGATCCATCACTTCAAGCTGTTCACCGAGGGCTACGCCGTGCCGGAAGGCGAGACCTACGCCGCGGTCGAAGCGCCCAAGGGCGAATTCGGCATCTACCTGAT
This sequence comes from Steroidobacteraceae bacterium, assembly GCA_040509875.1. GTDB lineage: Bacteria > Pseudomonadota > Gammaproteobacteria > Steroidobacterales > Steroidobacteraceae > Steroidobacter. Next base: position 12,208 of record JBEVKB010000103.1, read on the forward strand.
CTCGGATGGCGCCAACAAACCCTATCGTCTGAAGTGCCGCGCGCCTGGCTTCG
>JBEVKB010000104.1:0-37825 GCA_040509875.1 Steroidobacteraceae bacterium
CGACCACGCCGCCAATCTCACCTACGACACGCCGACGCTGCATCGACGCGTGGTGGTGGCGTACAACCGCCTGCACGACATCAAGAAGCTGTTCCATGACGGCGGCGCGATCTACAACCTGTCCGCGAGCCCGGACAGCTTCATCGCCGAGAATTATCTTTACTCAATCCCGGACCGGATTGCGCTGTATCTCGACGAGGGTTCGCGCTACATCACCATCCGCGATAACGTCGTCGATGGCGCCGGCACCTGGCTGAACATCAACACGGTGGCGAGCTTCCAGCCGCTGCGGACTTCCACGGACAACAAGGCCACAGGCAACTGGCACACGGAAGGCAAGGTGGGTGGGTTGTGGGATGCGTATAACAACAACGTGATGATCGACAACCCGGTGATCGCGCGCGGTGCTTGGCCGGCGGCGGCACGGCGTGTGATGGAGAATGCGGGGATCGAGAAGGCGGCCGGCGAGGTGGTTTATGGGGAGGCTCGCCCGCAAGGGGGGAGGTAGAGTCCAAAGCGCCACTCTTCTATCTTTTACCTCTCCCCTTGTGGGAGAGGTGGCGCGCAGCGCCGGTGAGGGGTTCTCGCGAGAAACGAGCCCGCGAAGCCAAAAGGCTTCCGGACTTCCACACAGGGGTGTACTTTCCCCTCATGCAGGAACAGACGCTATCCGGCCGCAAGATCGCGGTCCCCGAGACCCGTGAACTGGACGTGTTCGCTGCCATGCTCGAGCGGCGTGGGGCGACGGTGTTGCGCTGTCCGCTGGTTGCTATTCTCGACGCACCCGATCCGCAACCGGTGCTCGCATGGGTGAAGCGTTTCAACGCGGCGGAGTGCGACTACCTGATCCTGCTCACAGGCGAGGGATTGCGCCGGATCGTTGCGTGTATCGACAAACATGCACCGGCACTCAAGGCCGCCTTTCTCGAACAACTGGCCCGCGTTCGTAAGGTGACGCGGGGACCTAAGCCAGCGCGGGCGTTGCGGGAACTCGGCTTGAAGCCCGACATCGCAGCTGAGACACCGACCACCGCAGGCGTCATCGCATCGCTGGCCGGCGAGGCGTTGCACGATAAGGTCGTCGGCGTGCAGCTCTATGGAACGGAACCCAATCTTCCCTTGATGGAGGCGCTGAGCGGCGCCGGAGCCAAGGTGCTCAGCGTCGCCCCTTACATCTACGCGAGCAAAGCCGAGGACGGGGCAGTTACCACACTGCTTCAGCAGATGGCGGCCGGCGAGGTCGACATCATTGCCTTCACCAGTACGCCGCAAGTGGAGCGCCTGTTCGCTGTCGGTCCCCTGGATCTGGTGAAGAAGGCGCTTGAGCGCGTCGAGGTCGCCGCTGTCGGGCCGGTCGTCGCGGATGCGTTGGCGCGGCATGATGTGACGGTGCGGCTGATGCCGCCGGATTCGTTCTTCATGAAGCCCCTGACCAGCGCGATGGCGGAGACTCTCGGGCCGGCGCCGACCTGACATCGGCCACGGCGCGGTCTGCCACCGCAGCCAGCGTCAATCCCATTTGACGGATAGTGGAGGGGCTGGCACGCTGCGGACGAATGGTGAATCGTCAACGGAATGCGCACCTTGCCGCACGCCTGCCGGTTTCCGCTCCTCACCCGCAAATCATCATTCACACGCTCCCCATACGTGCTCAATCTCCTCCGTATCGGTCTGTCCAGGCGCTACCCCGAACCGCGAATGTTTCGCCGACCCGAGCGTCTGCGCGAGGCATACGAGGTGGTCATCATCGGTGGCGGCGGACATGGTCTGGCGGCGGCGTACTACCTCGCGAAAGAGCATGGCGTCCGCAACATCGCCGTGCTGGAGAAGGGGTACATCGGCGGCGGCAACACCGGGCGCAACACCGCCATTATCCGCTCGAACTACCTGACGCCTGAAGGCGTGCGCTTCTACGATGAGAGCGTGCGCCTGTGGAAGGACCTGTCGGGCGAACTGGACCTGAACCTGTTTTATTCGACGCGCGGCCATTTCACCCTGGCCCATACCGACGCCTCGCTGCGCACGATGCGCTGGCGCGCCGAGGTGAACAAGCACCACAACGTGCGCTCGGAAGTCGTGGACGCGGCGTGCGTCAAAAAGGCCCTGCCCATGCTGGACATCGAATGCGGTGGGCATGCTCCGGTACTCGGCGCGCTGTATCACGAGCCCGGTGCGATCGCCCGCCACGATGCCGTTGCATGGGGCTATGCACGCAGTGCCGATCGGCTCGGGGTAGAGATCCACCAGGAAACCGAAGTCACCGGCATCGAAACGAAAGGCGGGCGAGTCACCGGCGTGAAGACCAATCGAGGCAACATCGCCACGTCGCGCGTGCTGTGCGCAGTCGCCGGATTCACGCCGCGAATCCTGAACATGGCTGGATTGCGCAGTCCCATCTATGTCCACCCGCTGCAGGCGATGGTGTCAGAGCCCATCAAGCGCTGGCTCGATCCCATCGTCGTGTCTGGCTCGCTGCACGTCTATGTTTCGCAGACGGCGCGTGGCGAACTGGTGATGGGCTCGACACTCGATCCGTACGAACTGCACCAGACGCGCTCGACGCTCGAGTTCACCGAGAACCTGTCGACGCACATGCTCGACCTGTTTCCGTTCCTGTCGGAAGTAAAGATCGTCAGGCAATGGGCAGGGCTTGCCGACATGACGCCGGATTTCGCGCCCATCATGGGTACGACGCCCATCGAAGGTTTCTATCTCGACGCCGGCTGGGGAACCTGGGGATTCAAAGCCACGCCCATTTCCGGCAAGACCATGAGCCATACGGTGGCGACCGGCGCCAATCATCCGCTGATCGAAAGTTTCGGCTGGCAGCGTTTCGGTCGCTTCGAACTCACCGGCGAGAAAGGCGCCGCTGCCGTGGGACATTGAGATGAAGCAGCTACTTTGTCCGCTCAACGGCCTGCGCCCGGTGAGTGAATTCGTGTACGGCGGCGAAGTGCGCGTCATGCCGGATCCCGAAGCCTGCACCGACGAGCAGTGGAGCAGCTACGTTTTCAATCGCAGCGGCGTGCCGGGTATCAGGCGCGAATGGTGGTGCCACATCGCCTCGGGGTTCTGGTTCGTCGTCGATCGCGACACGGCTACCGATATAGTCATTGCCACCCATACCGCGGACGTCCTGCGCCAGGCATCGCCCGCATGATGTATCGGTTGCCCAATGTTGCCGGCGAATCCATCGATCGCAACCGGCCGCTGTTGTTCATGTTCGAAGGCGTGGCGTACCAGGGATTCGCGGGCGACACGATCTGCGCTGCACTGGCCGCCAGCGGCGTGATGGTCATGGGCCGCAGTTTCAAGTATCACCGCGCGCGCGGCATCCTGTCGTTCGCCAATCACGACGTGAATGCGCTGTTCCAGATCGGCGGCCTGCCGAACGTTCGCGGCGATGTGGTCGAGCTGGAAGCGGGCATGGAGATCACGGCCGTCAATACGTTCGGCGGCGTCGCGCGCGATTCGGCATCGTGGATGGATAAGTTCGCCCGCTTCCTGCCCGTAGGCTTCTACTACAAGGCGTTCCATTCGAAACTGCTGTTTCCCATCTGGGAAAACCTGATCCGCAGCTTCAGCGGCCTCGGACGGATTGCACTCGATGCGCCGCGTATACGTACGCCGAAGCGATATGCGTTCTGCGACGTCCTCGTTGTCGGTGGAGGCATCAGCGGCCTGAATGCCGCACTGGCTGCCGCGGAATCCGGTGCAACGGTCATGCTGGTCGACGAAGGCGCGCGTTTGCATTCGGGATTCATGCTGGTCGGCGACACCATGCGCATCACGTTGCTGCTGTCGCAGGTGTCCGCGCATGCGAACATCGAAGTGCTCACCAGCACGGTGGCGGTCGGCTACTACGCGGATCACTGGATCGCACTGATGGAGCAGCAGCGACTGACGAAGGTGCGTGCCCGATCCGTGATCTTCGCCACCGGCGCGCTGGAGCAGCCTGCCGTGTTTCGCAACAACGATCTGCCGGGCATTCTGCTGATGTCCGCCGCACTTCGATTGTTGCGCCGGCATGCTGTCGCGGTGGGTCGGCACGTGGTGATCTCGGCGCGCACAACGGATGATTATGCCGCTGCGCTAGAATTTCTCCGTCATGGCGTTGCTGTCACGCATATCGTCGATGCGCGTACGCAAACCGCGGACTACGAACTGACGCGTCGTTTGAAGGAGCGGGGCGTGACGTTCCTGACCGGACGCGCAGTGATCGAAGCACATGCCGATTCGAAAGGTTGCCTGCGACGGATCACGGTGGCCAAGGCCGGCGCCATCAATGAGAACGTCACGTCGGTGGACTGCGATGCGCTGCTCATGAGCGGCGGTTGGACTGCGGCCACGCAGTTGCTGCTGCAAGCCGGCGGCACGGTGCGATTCGATACCGGCGCGCAGATGCACCTGCCGGAAGTGCTGCCGCCAGGCATTTTCGTCGCCGGCCGGGTCAACGGCATATTCGACGTGAAGGCCCGGGCGATCGATGGGCAACGCGCGGGTTACTCGGCCGCCGCGTATCTAGGCATGGAAGTAAAAGACGGCGGCACTCCAAGTTCGCATCCCGGTGCGCTGGCTCGCGTGAAGAACCTGCCCACTCCGATCGTCGCGCATGCCCGCGGCAAAGACTTCATCGATTTCGACGAGGACGTGCAGGTCCGCGATCTCGAGCATGCCGTGCAGGAAGGGTTCGACAGCATCGAGCTGCTGAAGCGTTACACCACTGTGGGCATGGGACCGTCGCAGGGTAAACATTCGAATACGAACGCCGCGCGAGTCCTCGCCGGTATCCGTAAAGTGAGCGCAGACCAGGTCGGACTGACGACGGCGCGACCTATGTATCACCCGGTGCCGATGAAGCATCTCGCCGGTCGCGGCTTTACGCCGGAGCGAGTAACGCCACTCGTCGCGCGCCACGACGCTCTCGGTGCAGTGTGGATGCTCGCATCGAACTGGCGTCGGCCCGAGTACTACGCGGTGGCGAACGAGACTCGCGAACAGTCCATCGCTGCCGAGGTCGCCGCGGTTCACGAAGGTGTCGGCATCATCGATGTGGGCACGCTCGGCAAACTCGAAATCCACGGCCCGGATGCCGGGGCTTTCCTGGACCGGGTTTACAGCGGACGCTATTCCGATCTCGAAGTAGGCAAGACGCGCTACGCGCTGCTGCTCGATGAAGCCGGCACCATCGTGGATGACGGCGTGATCGCTCGCATGGGTGAGGAATCGTATTACTTCACCACCACCACCGGTGGTTCCGTAGCCGTCTATCGCGAACTGCTGCGATGGAATGCGTTGTGGGGGTTGCGCTGCTCGCTTCTCAATGTCACCGGCCATAGTGCAGCGGTGAACCTGGCGGGGCCGCGCAGTCGCGACCTGCTTTCGGCGCTGGTGCCCATGGATCTGGGCAACGACGCTCTTCCTTACCTGGGATATCGCGAGACGACGCTGGCGGGTGTGCCGGTGCGCCTGCTGCGTGTGGGTTTCGTCGGCGAACTCGGTTACGAGATTCACGTGCCGTTCTCGCAGGCGTTGCGGGTGTGGGATGCGATTGCTGAAGAGGGCGCCGCCGCCGGCCTGCGACCGTTCGGCGTGGAAGCGCAGCGCGTGCTGCGACTCGAAAAGGGACATTTCATCGTCGGCCAGGACACCGATGGACTGACGAATCCTTTCGAAGCGCGCGCCGATTGGGCGGTGCGCATGACGAAGCCGTTCTTTATCGGACAGCGCAGCCTGCGCATATTGCAGAGACGCGGACCGAGGCAGTTGCTGGTGGGATTCGAGATACCGCAGGCGGTGCCCTCGCTCAAGGAATCTCATCTGGCGATCGATGCCGGCGAGATCGCGGGCCGCATCACCAGCATCGCGTATTCGAGCGTGCTGGGAAAAACCATCGGTCTCGCGATGGTCAAGCCGGCGCTGGCCCCGGTCGGAACGAAACTTTCGTTCCGGCAGAACGATGGATCGATGGTCACTGCCAGCGTCTGCGAAACGCCTTTCTACGACAAGGGCGGAGAGCGGCAGAAGAGTGTGATCGCTTCCTTCTCCGCCACGGTGAAGGTTGCCGCCAGCGCCACGCAGAAAGCTGGCGGCAGCGCGGACGAAGCCGCTGCGCTTTCTTTCGCCATGCACGGAACAGCCGGGGCCGGGGCTTCGCTGGAAGACCGGCGCCAACGTAAACGCATCGGCATCAAGGGCCCGCTCGCCGCCGCGTGGCTGGAACAGCGAGGCATCACGATTCCCGATCGCGCCAATTCGTGGACGGCGATCACGTCGAGCGAGAACGACGTGGTCATGCGCTTAGGGGAAAGCGAATTCTTTTTCGAGCAATCCGTGTACGCCGAGGAATTCAAGACATTGGCGAGCGGACTGACGCCGCCGGTTCCCGGTGTCTACCCGGTGTTACGGGAAGATCGTGCGTTCGCGCTCAGCGGTTCGCTGGCCGACGACGTGCTCGCGCAAGTGTGCAACGTGAATTTCCGCCCCCTGATCCTGAGCGAGCGGCATGCCATCATGACGATGATGGTTGGCGTGGCGGTCACAGTGGTGCCACAAGGTAACGTCTCCCATCGCCGCTACCTGATCTGGTGCGATCCCAGTTTCGGCGACTACCTGCGGTCGTCGCTCGCGGCGGTGATCGACGGTCTACGGACTTCCTAAGGAGTACGCTGATGAATGCAGCTGCTGCGAAAGAATTCCTGCGAGTTCACGAGGTCAGGTTCGTCCTGGCGCAGTTCGTGGATATCCATGGCGCCGCCAAAGCGAAGGCCGTACCGGTCGAGCATCTCGACATGGTGCTGGGCGACGGCGCCGGTTTCGCGGGCTTTGCCTTGTGGGGCTTAGGCATGGGTCCGCATGGGCCCGACTACATGGCGGTGGGGGATCTCGATACGCTGAGCGTGATCCCATGGATGCCTGGCTATGCACGCATCGTTTGCAATGGCGTCGTGCGCGGCAAACCGTATCCGTTCTGTTCGCGCGTTGCGCTGAAGAACCAACTCGAGCGCCTGTCCGCTCGGGGCATGACTTTGTTTACCGGTATCGAGCCGGAGTTCATGCTGCTTACACGCGGTGCGGACGGCAAGCTCGGCCCCTGCGATGCCAGCGATCAGCTCGACAAGCCCTGCTACGACTACAAAGGATTGTCGCGGGCCAGCAGCTTTCTCGACAAGATGGTGTCTTCCCTGCGCATCGCCGGCATCGATGTCTACCAGATCGACCACGAAGACGCGAACGGCCAGTTCGAAATCAATTTCACTTATGCCGACGCCTTGAAGAGCGCCGACAACTTCACCTTCGTGAAAATGGCGGCGAGCGAGATCGCCCGCGAGTTCGGCATGATCGCGACCTTCATGCCCAAGCCGTTTTCGAACCGCACCGGCAGCGGCGCGCACTTTCATATTTCGATCGGCAACGCTGAGACCAGGAACCTGTTTCACGATGCAAGCGACAGCCAGGGCTTGTCCCTGTCTACGATGGCTTATCACTTCGTCGGCGGCATCCTCGAACATGCGCGCGCGCTGACGGCGATCTGTGCGCCGACCGTGAATTCCTATAAGCGACTGGTCGTGGGGCGTTCGCTGTCCGGTGCAACCTGGGCGCCGGCCTACGTTGCCTATGGCGACAACAACCGCACGGCATGCGTGCGCATTCCCGGCGGGCGCATCGAATTCCGCCTGCCGGATTCGGGAAGCAATCCTTATTTGGTTTCCGCTGCGTTGTTGGCGGCAGGGCTCGACGGCATCGATCGAAAACTCGATCCGGGCAAGCCGAACAACACCAATCTCTACGAATGGTCGGCCGCGCAGCTGGTGGCCGAAGGCATTCGCGTGTTGCCGCAGAATCTGCTCGAAGCCATCACCGAACTGGAGCGGGACGAAGTCGTATGCGGCGCGCTCGGTCCCGAGCTGTCGAAGGAATTCATCGAACTCAAGCGCATGGAGTGGACGGAATACGCGCGGCATGTGTCGGATTGGGAGACGAACAGGTACCTGGAATTCTTCTGAGGTCGCAAGATGTGCGGAATCGTCGGTCTGCTACTGAAAAATCCGGCGCTGCGGCCGAGATTGGGCGAGCTCATGGTGCCGATGCTGATCGGCATGACCGAGCGCGGTCCGGATTCCGCGGGGCTCGCGGTGTTCACGCAACCGGTGGCGGCATCGTTGCACAAGCTCAGTCTGTATGCGGGAGAGCATGACATCGACTGGTCGACGTTCCTGGCATCGCTTACCGCGGCGCTCCCTGGACAACATGAATTGAAGCGTGCCGGAAATCATGGCGTGCTGACGACATCGGCGGCGCCGGACTCCGTGACAGCGTGGATCGAGACGCACGCCGCCGAGCTGACCGTATTGTCGGTGGGTCGCTCCATCGACCTGTACAAAGATATCGGCGCGCCGGCCGATGTCGCGAAGCGCTACAACTTCGCAAACCTGCACGGCACTCATCTGGTCGGACATACGCGCATGGCAACCGAGTCGGCCGTCACGCCGGCGCATGCACATCCGTTTACCGCGGGTCGCGATTTCTGCCTGGTCCACAACGGTTCGCTGTCGAATCCGAATCTCGTGCGTCGCAAGCTCGAGCCGCTGGGCATCGAATTCGAAACCGACAACGACACCGAGGCGGCATGTCGCTACTTCGAATGGCGACTGCGCGAAGGCGACGATCTGCAGACAGCGGTGCGCAGCGGTTTCGAAGAGCTGGACGGCTTCTATACTTTCCTCATGGGCACGGATACCGAACTGGCGCTGGTGCGGGACGCATTTGCCTGCAAGCCGGCCATCGTGGCGGAGACGGATGACTACGTTGCGGTGGCCTCCGAGTTCCGTGGGCTCGCCCATCTTCCTGGCGTACATGGCGCGAAGCTGTTCGAGCCGCGGCCACAGGAGGTTTACTCGTGGCGCATCTGAAGCAATTCGATCTCGCGGTAACGACCCTGCGCGAAGTGAATCACTACCTGCACAAGCAGATGGTCGCCGATGGCGTGCAGTCGGTGAGCATTCTGAATCCCGATGGCGCGCATTCGCTGGCGTGCGGAATGAATGCTCCCGCCGATATCGAGATCGACGGGCATGTGGGCTATTACGTTGCGGGCATGAACAAGTATGCGAGCGTGACAGTGAACGGCAATGCCGGACCAGGCGCTGCGGAAAATATGATGTCGGGCTTCGTGCGCGTGCGCGGATTCGCATCGACCAGTGCGGCCGCGTCTGCGCGTGGCGGCTGCATGGTGATCGAAGGCGATGCGTCGACCCGTTGCGGGATTTCGCTCAAGGGCGCCGATATCGTGGTCGGTGGCGACGTCGGTAGTTTTTCGGGATTCATGGCGCAAGCGGGTCGCATGGTGATCTGCGGCGATGCCGGCGATGCGCTCGGTGATTCTTTGTACGAGGCAGTTATTTACGTGCGCGGCAAGGTGAAGTCGCTGGGCGCCGATGCGCAGTACGAGACGATGGCAGATGCGGATCGTGCGAGTGTCGCCGAGCTGCTCGGCGTCGCCGGCTTCAAACACGATCCCGCGGAATTCCGTCGTATTGCCTCGGCCCGGAAGCTGTATCACTGGAATGCGGACGCGAACCAGGAGTATTGAGTCTACCTTCCTTCCCGGTCGCCGGGGGAGGAGGCCGGAAGCGAGAACTTATGACCACTGACTCCAACGAACACTCCGCCGGGCATCACGGCCATTCGCACCTCTCCCGCGAAGAATCCGCGACTCTCGATCGCCGCACCATCGACTACGTGCAACGTGCCGCTGCGACCGGGCTCTACGAGATCCGCGGCCTTGGCGCCAAGCGCGTCGTGCCCAACTTCGACGACCTGGTGTTTCTCGGCGCTTCGCTGTCGCGCTACCCGCTCGAAGGCTATCGCGAGAAATGCAGTACGCGAACGGTGCTGGGCACGCGCTTTGCGAAGAAGCCGGTCGAGCTTGCGATTCCCATCACCATCGCGGGCATGAGCTTCGGCGCGCTCTCAGCCAACGTCAAGGAAGCATTGGGTCGCGCCGCCACCGAGATGGGCACATCGACGACCACGGGCGACGGCGGCATGACGCGCGAAGAGCGCGATTCTTCGCGAACGTTGATTTATCAATGCCTGCCGTCGCGATACGGTTTCGATCCCGATGACGTGCGCAGTGCCGATGCAATCGAGATCGTCATCGGCCAGGGCGCGAAGCCCGGTGGCGGCGGCATGTTGCTCGGGCAGAAGGTCAATCCCCGCGTCGCGGCCATGCGCACTTTGCCGGAAGGTGTCGACCAGCGTTCCGCGAGCCGTCATCCCGACTGGACCGGCCCCGACGACCTGGCGATCAAGATCCGCGAGCTGCGCGAAATCACCGACTGGGAAAAACCCATCTACGTCAAAGTCGGCGCGACGCGCGTATTCAACGATGTGAAGCTGGCTGTGCACTCGGGTGCTGACGTGATCGTCGTCGATGGCATGCAAGGCGGCACTGCGGCTACTCAGACCTGTTTCATCGAACACGTTGGCATTCCCACACTGGCGGCGTTGCGACAGGCGGTGGATGCGATCGAGGATCTGAACATGCGCGGCAAAGTGCAGCTCATCATCTCCGGTGGCATTCGCACCGGTGCCGACGTGGCGAAAGCCATCGCGATGGGCGCCGACGCGGTGTCGATCGGGCAGGGCGTGCTGGTTGCTTTAGGCTGCAACAGCGAGACGTATGTGCAGGACGGGCAGCATGTGTCGGCGCTTGCCGATTACCATCGCCTGGGCACCGCGCCGGGCTTCTGTCATCACTGTCACACGGGCCAGTGCCCGGTTGGCGTGACGACGCAGGATGCATTGCTCGAACAGAGACTGCAGCCGCTGACGGGTGCGCGCCGCGTGCGCAACTATCTCAAGACACTCAACATGGAACTCACCACCATTGCGCGCGCCTGCGGAAAACAGGATGTCCATCATCTCGAACGCGAAGATCTGGTCGCGCTATCGGTTGAAGCCGCGGCGATGGCGAGGTTGCCGCTTGCCGGCACCTCGTGGATTCCCGGTTACTCAGCGCCAACGATGTAGTCGCTCACTCCATCGTCCAACCCTGTTCCCATGGCGGCAGCGGGCCGCCGAAGGTCGCGGCGAGAAAATCCACGAAAGCGCGCACCTTCGGGCTGAGATTGCGCCGCTCCGGATAGACCGCGTACAGCGCAATGTCCTGCGGCTTGAATTGGCAGAGCACGGGTTTGAGTTCGCCGGAGCGCAACTGGTCGCCGAGATAGAACGTAGGCAGCATCACGATGCCGACACCGGCGACGGCGGCGGCACGGTTCACCAGTCCACTGTTGGTGTGGATGGAGCCGTGGATGGGTACGACATGCAGTTCGCCCGCGGCATCGGTCAACCGCAATTCGCGCGAGTTGCTCACGTTCGAATAGAGAATGCAGTTGTGTTCGAGCAGGTCTTCCGGCCGTTCCGGCGTTCCCCGCTTGGCTAGATACGAAGGCGCGGCGCACAGGACCTGCCGACATGGAGTGATCTTGCGGGCCACCAGGCTCGACTCCTGCAGCCGGCCGATGCGGACTGCGACATCGAAACCTTCTTCCACCAGGTCGACCTGCCGATCGTCCAGCGTGAGTTCGACGGTGACTCCCGGAGTGTCATCGAGAAAGCGTTGCAACGCCGATCCCAGGTGCAGGATGCTGAAAGACATCGGTGCGGACACGCGCAACGTGCCGCGCGGCTCCGTCTGAAAGCGGGCAATCTCCAGTTCGGCATTCTCGATTTCCTCCAGCGCGCGAACGCTGCGGCGATAGAGTTCCGATCCCGCCTCCGTGAGGCTCAGGCGTCGCGTGGTTCTGTTCAGCAGGCGCGCTCCGAGCTTCTCTTCGAGCCGCGTCACCGACTTGCTGACCACCGGCTGAGACATGTCCAAGGCGTCGGCCGCAGCCGTGAAGCTGGAAAGCTCCACCACTTTGACGAAGACGGCGATGTCGGTGAGGGATTGCATCGGCGAGCCGGCGTTCACTTCGCTTCCGGTTCGAGCCTCTCGCCTTCCGGCGGCGGGAATTCGCTGCAGACTGCGTGCAGCCAGTCGCGGAAGCGCAGTACTTTAGGCAGGTCGAAATGATGAGGGGGCGCGACGTAGTAATAGGCGTTGTGCTGCCGGACGCTTTGATCCGACGGCCGGACCAGTCGGCCGGAGGCGAGATCGCCGGCAACGAGCGACCAGCGCGCGAGAGCCAGTCCATGGCCTTGCTCGGCGGCGGTCAACAGCGAAGCCGAGTCATCGAGAACCGGGCCGCGTTCGACTCGCAGGGTGTCGCCGCCGACTCTTCGCAACCAGTCGCCCCAGGGCTCGTTCGCACTGTGAAGCAGCGGGTACTTGTTGAGGTCTCCCATGGTGTCGATGCGTCCGAGCTTTGCGAACAGGGCCGGGCTCGCGACGGGAAATACCCAGTCGTCGAGCATCTTCTCGGCGCGCAGGTGTGCCCAAGCGCCGCCGCCATAACGAACCGCGGCATGAAAGTCGGTCTGCATGAAATCGACGAGTTCGCGGCTGGCATTGAAGCGCAGGTCGATCTCCGGATACTTCTGGTAGAAATCCCCGAGCCGGGGCAGCAGCCATTTCTGCAGGAACGATCCCAGCAGGCTGATGTTGAGCAGGCCGCTGGTGCGATCCTGCAGTAACTGTTCGACCGCGCGTGACAGTTCACCCATGCCCCGCTGCACACCGGGAAGCAGGCGCGCACCTTGCGGCGTCAGTCGCACCGACCGGCTATGGCGGACGAACAGTGGCGTTTCGAGGAACTGCTCCAGCGACTTGATGTGCGAGCTGACGGCGGCCGTCGTGACATTGAGCGAGCGGGCCGCATCGGTAAAGCTCAGGTGAGCGGCGACGGCTTCGAAGGCCCGCAGGGCATTCAAAGGCAGCTTCGATTGCTCGGTCATTATTCAGATTTTTTTTGAGAGGGACGCCACAAAACCGCAAAAAATTCCATGTAGCCGGCCTGGATGTGTAACAAAAAATATATCGAATGCGTAAACGATGCAAGCTATCCTTGCGCCTCCTCCCGGAGGCGACGATGAACGCTACTGCTGCTACCGAGATCCATATCGCCGCTGCGACACCGGCCGATGTGCCCGTCATCCACACGCTCATTCGCGAACTGGCCGCATTCGAGCGCCTGCTCGATGAAGCCAAAGCGACCGAAGAGCAGTTGCATGAAGGCCTGTTCGGCGCACGCCCGAGTGCCGAAGTGATCATTGCCCGCGTCGGCGGCGAAGTGGCGGGCTTCGCGCTGTTCTTCCATAACTTCTCGACGTTCGTCGGCAAGCCAGGCTTGTATCTCGAAGACCTGTATGTGCGGCAGCAGTTTCGCGGGCAGGGCTATGGCGAGGCGATCCTGCGGCACCTCGGCCGGCTCGCTCTGGAACGCGGCTGCGGTCGCTTCGAATGGTCCGTGCTCGACTGGAACCAGCGCGCCATAGATTTCTACAAGAGCCTGGGCGCGCAGCCCATGTCCGAATGGACGCTGTTCCGGTTGAGCGGCGATTCCCTGGCGCGCCTGGGCGAAGAATCGTAAACCGTCAGAGATAAACGGCAGGAACGCTCCGCCTCTCCATAGATTTTTCCAATCGCCTCGCCAGGAAGTTTCAATCGACAGCCGGTTGACTCCCGCATTTTCCCGCGGGAATCGCGTTCCGTTGTGTTCGCAACGGCGGTCGCGGGACTTACCGCAAAGGCTGGCAATGGCCTGGAAGTTCGTTAGACTCGGTCTACCGGTGGGTCGCGGCTACAGCTCAACAACGCGGCGATCCCAAGGCAAAAATCTGGAGAACGCAGCATGGCACCGCCGATTCATACCATGCTCGCAGTGGCGTGCATTGGATTTGGGGCTGCCGCCTCGATCCACGCGCAGCCGCTGGGGCTGCCGCCGTTGCATATTCCCGCGGACAATCCGCAAACGCCGGAGAAGATCAAGCTCGGCGACAAACTGTTCAACGACAAGCGGTTCAGCAGTACCGGCACCGTCAGTTGCGCCACCTGCCACGATCCGGCGAAGGCCTTCACCGATAGCCCGCTGGTCACTTCCGAAGGCATCAACAAGCTCACCGGTACGCGCAACGCGCCGACCGTCATCAATGCCGCGTACTTCGCGCTGTTCTTCTGGGACGGCCGCTCGGCCGATCTCGAAGACCAGGCCCAGCATCCCATCGTCAACCCGGTGGAAATGGGCCTCGCCAATCACGAGCCGGTGCTCAATGTCGTGCGCACCGATCCGGAATACGTGTCGGCCTTCCGCACGGTGTTCAAGAAGGAGCCTGCCCAGGTCACCATGAAAGAGGTGCAGCAGGCGATCGCAAGCTTCGAGCGGACCATCATCAGCGGCGACTCGCCCTTCGATCGCTTCTACTTCGGCAAGGACAAGACAGCCATCAGCGCGCAGGCCCAGCGTGGTTTCGATACGTTTCTGAACAAGGGACGCTGTGTTTCCTGCCACGTGATCGAGAACGACCAGGCGCTGTTCACGGACAATCGCTTTCACAACATCGGCGTAGGCATCAACCGCATCCAGAACGAAGTGGGCCAGTTCGCGCCTGCCTTCCTGAAGGCGAAAGCCGCGGGAGTGGATGTCGACAAGGCAGTGCTGTCGAATCCGAAAGCATCTGAGCTTGGCCGCTTCGCCGTGACCGATTCGCTGGACGAGATCGGTTCGTTCAAGACCTCCACCTTGCGCAACGTGGCCGTGAGCCCGCCGTTCATGCACGATGGCAGCCTCAAGACGCTGCGCGACGTGGTCGAGCATTACAACAACGGCGGCATCACCAACAAGGCCGATCACGTCAACGACTTCCTGAGCGGCGGCATCCGGCCGTTGAATCTCACCGACGACGAGATCAGCGACCTGGTGGCGTTCCTGGAGACGCTGACCAGCCCGCAGTTCGCGGCCCAGAAAGCGGCGATGGCCAATCCGCCTTCCTGCAACGTGAAGACGCCCAGCCTGATCGCGGCCGCGCCGCGTTCGATGCTGCAATCGCCGGTCGAGTCTTCCGCGAGGCAACCATGACGCAATCTTCCGATAAGCCCATCGACCGCCGCCAGTTCATCAAGACCGCATCGATGACCCTGGCGGGGTCGGCGCTGCCGCTCACCATGGTCGAGCTGGCGTTCGCCAAGCCGGCCGACAATTTCAGTTTCGCGTATATCTCCGATTCGCATATCCAGCAGATCAAGGGTGCGAGCTTCGTGCGCAACTGGGATCGCGGCCTGATTCGCGCGGTGGCCGAGACCAACCTGCTGACGCCGCGTCCGGACTTCATCATGTACGGCGGCGATCTCGCGCAGATGGGCTCGAAGCCGGAGCTGGACCATGGCGCGGAAATTCTCTCCAAGCTCAACGGCAAGATGTACGCCGTCATGGGCGAGCACGACTACTATCTCGATCTCGGCGAGTACTGGTCGAAGCTGTTCGGCAAGCAGTACTACAGCTTCGATCACAAGGGCGTGCACTTCGTCGTGCTGAACAGCATCCTGACTTACGACGACTGGACGTTCAACAAGTGGCCGAGCGCGGAACGGCGCATGGCCGAGATGGCCGGCCTGGACAACCCGAACGGCTCGCCGTTCATGGTGGGCGACAAGCAGCGCCAGTGGTTGCAGAAGGACCTCGCGAAAGTGAAGAAGGACACGCCCATCGTGGTGTTCTCGCATTCGCCGCTGCAGAAGATCTACAAGGGTTGGAATTTCTGGACCGAGGATGCCGAACAGGTGCAGGCATTGCTGGCGCCGTTCGACAAGGTCACCGTGTTCTACGGCCATGTGCACCAGATCCAGTACAACCAGATCGGCAACATCGCGTTCACCTCGGCGATGGCGACCGCGTGGCCTTGGCCGTATCCGCAGACCTATGCGCAGGCACAGCAGTTGTTGCCCAAGCTCACGGTGCAGATGAATCGAGCGGATCCGTTCTTCGAACGCGACGCGACCGGCTGGCAGTTCATCGACATCGCCACCGGGCGGGCCAGCGTCAACTTCAACCTGTACAACAACGCCACGCGGACGGTTGCTTTCGATGCGCAGGAAGGGCATCCGAAAGACATCGCGTATCAGCCCGAAGACCGCCGCATTCCGCCACAGACTCACTATTGACGGGGCAGACCAATGAAGTTCGCTCTTGGCTCCTGTGCTGCCGCGCTGCTGATGCTCGCCAGCACCAACCTGATCGCCGATGAATTCACGGCAGAGGAATTGCAGCGCTGGGATGGGCAATTCCAGGCCGTGGTGAAGGAAGGCCGCGGCCTGTGGACGAGTCCGGACATAGGCAAGAACGGCGTGGTCTGCGCGCAATGCCATCCGAATGCGGCCAATACGCATCCGGAGACTTACCCTAAGTTCCAGAAGCAGCTGGGCAAGGTGGCCAATCTCTGGGAGATGGTGAACTGGTGCCTGCGCAATCCTCTGGAAGGCGAGCCCATGAAAGCTGACGATCCGCGCATGACGGCGATGCTTGCCTACATCGTGTGGGAACGTCGTGGCGTGAAGCTCGAGCCTGGCAAGCATTGATGCGCGTAGCGCTCGTGCTCTGTTCGCTGCTGCTTGGGTTCGCGGCTGTCGCGGATGAAACGGCGAACATCGATCCGGCGGCGCTGCTGAAGCGGATCGAGAGCAAGGATGCATCGCTGCTGGTGTTGGATGTGCGCACGCCGGAGGAATTCGCTGCCGGGCATGTGCCGGGGGCGGTGAACATTCCTTACACGTATCTTCCGGCTCGCAGCGCGGAGCTGGCGTCTGACAAGGATTTGGTTATCTATTGCGCCACCGGAATCCGGGCGGGGCGGGCTGCAAGTCGATTGCGCGAGAACGGTTTTACGCGCTTGCTGCATCTCGATGGGGACATGACGGGGTGGGCCGACAGCAAGCGGCCGGTGGAGAAGTAAGAGCGCGGACGCCTACGGCGCCCGCGACAGAGCAAGGTGGCTACCCCAACGCCTGATCCAGATCCCCGATCAAATCATCCACGTGCTCCAACCCCACCGACACCCGCAATAAATTCTGCGGGCTCATCGTGTGCGGCCCCTCCACGGATGCCCGATGTTCGACCAACGATTCGACACCACCCAGGCTGGTCGCGCGAATAAACAACTGCATCCTCGCAGCAGCGGCAAACGCATCGCTACGATTGCCACGAACGCAGAACGACAGCATCGCTCCAAAGCCTTCCATTTGCCTGCGCGCGATATCATGGCCCCGATGCGATTCAAGGCCAGGATAAAAGACGCGTTCGACCTTTTCGTGCCCGCTCAGAAATTCCGCGATGGCATGAGCACTCGCCGTCTGGGCCCGAACGCGGCACGCAAGCGTCGTCAGGCTCCGCCGTATCAACCAGCTGTCGAAAGGCGAGGGGATGTTCCCCGCCGTACCCTGATAGTCGCGCAGCCGTTCCGATAGTTCACCGCGATCGCGTGTGACGAGTGCGCCGCCCATCACGTCGCTGTGCCCGCCGAAATACTTGGTGCTCGAATGCATTACTAGATCGGCGCCGAGCGCGAGCGGGCGCTGCCATACAGGTGTGGCGAACGTGTTGTCGCAGCACACGATGGCGCCGCACCCATGGGCGAGTTCAGTGATTGCAGCAATGTCGCTGATGTTCAGCAGCGGGTTCGACGGCGTCTCGATCCACACCATCCGTGCGCCGCTCTCCAATGCGACCCTCACTGCATCGAGGTTCGTCATATCCACGAAGCTCACGCGCACGCCGGTAGGGCCGACGATGTCACGCAGTTGCTTGGCCGTGCCGTGATATGACTCCACCGGCGCGACGACGTGATCGCCCGGACGCAGGATGCTGAAGGCTGCAAGTGAAGCGGCGGAGCCAGATCCGTACGCCGTGGCATCCGCGCCGCCTTCCAGAGCGGCGATGCATTCTTCCAGCGAACGACGGCCCGGATTGTCGGCGCGGCTGTACGAGTAGCCGCGCGAGAATTCACCGTCGATGTCGCGTTCGTAGGTGGTGCTGACGCGGATGGGCGGTGTGACTTCGCCCGTGACGGGATCGATGCCACGACCGGTGTGGACGGAGAGGGTTTCCAGTTTCACAAGAGGTCTCGTCGCTGATGATTTGATTGCCTCGCTCGAAACAACCGAGGAGGGCTGGACGCAGGCTACCAAGCTTTGCGGGTGACCGCACTGCGAGGGGGGAAACTAACCGGCTTCATGATCGGCCTGCCGCCGGCCTGTCCTTTGGCCGACGAGCTACTGTCCCGTCTTAGGCGTAGAGTCGGCGCCCTATGAGCCTGGACGACGATCCTCACCCCGCCGTCCACGAAGAGTGGCGCGACGCCCAGTGGCTGGTCCGCGCCATTCCCGTGTTTGCCGGGCTCGATGCGGCGCTGCTGGACTCGATCGCCGACGCCATCGAATGGTTCGCGCTGCCCGGTGGGCAGATCCTGTTCGATGTGGACGATCCCGCCGACGGCCTGTACTTTGTCGTGAGCGGCAGTCTCGGCGCCTATGCGCCCACGCAGAACGGTCGTCGCCGCCTGGTGGGCCGCGCGATGACGGGCGAAACGGTGGGCGAGATGGCGCTGATTTCCGGCAAGCCACGCAACGCCACCGTGATTGCGTTGCGCGACTCGGAACTCGGCCGGCTGCCGCGCGCGGCGTTCGAAGAATTGATGCTGTCGCACCCCCAGGGACTGTTACGCATCTCGCAGTTGATGGTGCAACGGTTGGAATCCTCGCAGCGTCAGGTGCGAGGTCGACGTGCGGTGCCTCGGACTTTCGCTGTCGTGCCGAATGAAACTGGCGCGGGCGCCTCTACGTTCGCGGCGCAACTGGCGACGCATCTCGAAAAGATCGGGCGCACCGAGCTGGTCTGGAATCAGCGCGGCACCGATCGCACCAGCGCCTGGTTCCACAACATCGAGCGGGCCAACGAATTCGTCGTCTACGTTTGCGATGCCAGCCCGACCAACTGGAGCAAGCTGTGCCTGCGCCAGGCCGATGCCGTGCTGCTGCTCGCACGAGCTGACTCGACGCACCGGCAGTGGCCGCAATTCGCAACGCCCGAGTCTGCACTGGCGAATCAACGGACCGAGTTAGTGCTGCAGCACCAGGGAGCGATCAAGCCAGGCAGCACTGCCGCGTGGCTCGATGCAAGGCCGGGAGTTCCGCAGCACCATGTCTGCAACGCCAGCGATATAGGAAGAGTCGCGCGTCTTCTGGCTGGCCGCGCGCTGGGCATCGTGCTGTCAGGCGGCGGTGCTCGTGGCTTCGCGCACATCGGCGTGCTGCGTGCGATACGCGAAGCGGGCATCACGCTCGACGCCATCGGCGGCACGAGCATCGGCGCCATCATCGCGGCCGGTTACGCCATGCAATGGAGCGACGAGGAACTCACCATGCGCGTGAAGCGCAGTTTCGTCGACACCAATCCGCTCAACGACTACACACTGCCGTTCGTCTCGCTGGTCTCGGGTCGCAAGGTGAGCCGGCTGTTGCAGCGGGAGTTCGCCGACGTCGCGATCGAAGACATGCCGCTGCCGTTCTTCTGCGTGTCGGCGAACCTGACTTCCGGCCAGCTCGCCGTGCATCGTCGCGGCGAGTTGTGGCGCTGGCTGCGTGCGTCCGTAGCAATCCCTGGCGTGTTGCCGCCCGTTGTTTACAACGGCGAACTGTTCGTCGATGGCGCCGCCATCAACAACCTGCCGGTGGAGGTCATGCGTGAAGCCGGCATCGGCCGCATCATCGGCGTCGATGTCGGATCGGATCGCGCCTTCACCAGCGAGAGCCCCGATTCAGATGCGCCGCCGTTCTGGAAACTGCTGGAATGGTTTCGCGGTCGCAAGCAGCGGGTGAATATCCTGCAGATCCTGTGGCGCGCGGGGATGATCAACAGCGCAGGGAATCGGGCTGCGCGGCATGAGCTGTCGGACTTGCTGTTGCAGCCGCCGCTGGAGGCCATCGACATGCTCAACTGGAAGGGGTTCGATCGCGCGATAGCGGCGGGATATAGCTATACGGAGCAGCGATTGAAGGAGTGGAATCGAAGCGAGAGCCTCAACGTCGTATCGGTGGGTGACTAGCGCGGGATGTTTGAGAATCTCTCGCCAAGGGCGCAAAGCACGCCAAGGTAAGAAATAAATCGGTCAGATCGGATCACCTTGGCGTGCCTAGCGTTCTTGGCGAGAAACTCCGGCTCCGATCTCACTGGCGCGGCAACACATACCTCAAGCCGTTCGAATTCAACACCACGCCATCGTTGGTGATCTTCTCCACTGTCGGACCTTCCTGCAACGTCTGGCCCTCGAGATATTTGCGCATGTTCACGAACACGAAGCGCTCCGCCGGATTGGTCGCGAACACGTGAATGTCCAGCTTGAGATCGGGAAGGCGGTTGCCGCTCGCCGTCAGGTCGCCTGCGCTGGGGAGCACTTCGACATTGCTTGCTGCCGGGTTGCTCGCCGCTGCGACGGAATTGAACGTAGCGCCTGCGCCTGCCGGTAACGGCGTGACAGACGGCGGCTGGATGGAACGTACCAACGGAGGCCCTGAAGGAACGGCTGCCGCTGCCGCCAGTGCCGCACTGATGCGCGGATCGGTGGCATCGGGCGAAATGCCTGCCTCTTCGGCAAGGGAGCGCACCGCCGGATTTCCTGGCGAGCGGTTGTAAGACGCCGAGGGCAACACCGGCTCGGCAGGAATCACAGCAGGCTGGCTGAACGACTCAGGTGCAGGCGCGGGGGCAGGAGCCGGTGCAATCGCAACCGGGGCAGCTTGTGGAGCGACGTTCGGGTTGACCGCTTCGCCGACCTTCGCGGCGGGGGAATCGCGCATCAACACTACGATCAGCACTGCGAGATTGACGATCAACAACGCAGCAACCGCCACCGCCCACCACGGACGTTCCGGCCGCGCCCTGCGAAACGGCGCATCCGTAAGCGCAGGGCCCACGGTTCGCTGGCGCTCGTTCTCCGACTTCTTGAGGGCGTCGAGGATGAAGCTCATGACGATTCCGTTCCACGCTGGGCCAGCAGCAGGGGAGCGCCGGCGGGATTGTTCAACGTGTCGAGCACGATCTGCGTCTGCACACCCGCGATGCCATCGACATTGAGCCGATGCTGGCGCTGGAAATCCTCGACCATGCGCACCAGCTCATCGTCGTAGTAATCGCTGCTCACGCCGCCGCGGCGCCCTTGCACGAGGTTCAGGTTATCGCGCAACCAGCGCACTCCATCGCCTTGCATGCCCACCGACATCGCCGCCTGTGAAGCGACCTGCGGACGCCACAGCACGAGATAGTCGCCATACCAGTATCGCGAGATCGACGCGACCGACACCGGCTGCTGTGTCGAGCGCAGGCTCACTTTGGCATTGCCCTCGTCGAGACCGGCAACGACGACCTGGTGCGCATTGCCGGCATCGTCGATGAGCGTGAGGATGGCAGGGCGATTGAGCGTGCGCAGCTGGCCCCACGATCCCTGCTGGTAGGCGCATTGCAGTCCCTGCCTCAGGGCTTGGTCGCAAGGCCGGCCGCGCGAGGGGTCGAAAGTGCCGCCCCAGAGATTGAACAGCTGGGCGAAAGCACTTTCCGTGCTGGTCTCGCCCGCGCGCGTTTTCAGCAGCGTGCCGACATCGACTTCGTTCGACACCGGAGCGGGTGCAGGAGCAGGAGGCGCAACCTGGGAAGTCATCGCCGCTGCCGGAATCGCGACCGGCGCCGCTGCCGGCTGCAGGGTCGCAGCTTCAGGCTGCGTCGGCGCGCCAGCCGGATCGCCACGATGAGTGAGTTGCCAGACGCCGAAAGCAAGCACTGCTACAGCGGCGACAGCTGAGCCCGCGGCGAGAACCCGCATCCACGGCGCGTTGAAGGTCTTTCCGTACACCTCGCTCGCCGCCGAGCGCACCAGCGCCGGGCCGACATGATGATGTTCTTCCGTGAACGCTCCGAGCAGCGCCCGGTCGCACATCACATTGATGATGCGCGGGATGCCCGAGCTCAGGCGGTGTACTTCCCGCAGGGCTCCCGGCGAGAAGATTTCCATGGTCGCGCCGGCCACCTTGAGACGGTGATTCACGTACGCAGCGGTCTCGGCCTTCGACAGCGGATTGAGGTGATAGCGCCCGGTGATGCGCTGGGCAAGCTGCCGCAGTTCCACCCGGGCCAGCACTTCGCGCAATTCGGGCTGGCCGATCAGGATGATCTGCAACAGCTTGTGCGCCGCCGTTTCCAGGTTGGTCAGCAATCGCACCTGTTCGAGGGTTTCGGGCGACAGGTTCTGCGCCTCGTCGACGATGACCACCACGCGGCGGCCTTTGGCGTTGGCGGCGAGCAGCCGCTTGTTGAGGATGTCGATGAGGTCCTTGAGGCTGCCTTCGTCCTCGTCGCGTACGAAAATGCCCAGTTCTTCGCAGATCGACAGCACGAACTGCAGCGGATTGAGCTGCGGATTCAGGATGACCGCGACGTCGGCGTGTTCCGGCATGCGCTCCAGCAACGAGCGGACCACCGTGGTCTTGCCAGTGCCCACCTCGCCGGTGAGCTGGATGAAGCCGCCCGCCTCGTTGATGCCGTACAGCAGGTGCGCCAACGCCTCCGCATGCCGCTCGCTCATGAAGAGATAGCGCGGATCGGGCGTGATGGCGAAGGGCTTTTCGACAAGCCCGAAGAAACTCGTGTACATGCCGAATGACTGTGCCTTGGGGAAAAAGGGCGTCGTCGCGGCGTCCCTTGCAACCGCACGCATGATGCCCTGCCGCGCGGCGCAAGGGAACGGGGGCCCGCCTCCTCACTTTCGCTCCAGCGCCGCCTTCGGATCGGACCGCCGGCCCGCAAATCAGTTCTCTCGTGAACCGTATCGTATTGCTCGCCTGCGGGTGTACCGATACCCTGCGCTGCTCACTTTACCCTGCGGATCGAACCCAATTCCATGAAGGCACTCGCGTTACGCCAGCTCACCAAGACCTACAAGAACGGTGTGCAGGCCCTCAAAGGCATCGACCTGGAGGTGCAGGAGGGCAACTTCTACGCCCTGCTAGGCCCCAACGGCGCCGGCAAGACCACGGCCATCGGCATCGTCACCTCGCTGGTCAACAAGACCGGCGGGCAGGTCAGCGTGTTCGGTTACGACATCGACACGCAGCTGGCGGCGGCGAAATCCTGCATCGGCCTGGTGCCCCAGGAAATCAATTTCAACCAGTTCGAATCCGTGACCACCATCCTGCTCAACCAGGCGGGGTTCTATGGCATCCCGCGCCCTGTCGCCAAGCAGCGCCTGGAGAAGTATCTCAACGCGCTGCAATTGTGGGACAAGCGTAATGCGATTTCCCGCAGTCTGTCCGGCGGCATGAAGCGTCGCCTGATGATTGCCCGGGCGCTCATGCACGAGCCGCGGCTGCTGATTCTCGACGAGCCGACTGCCGGCGTGGACATCGAGGTGCGCCGGACGATGTGGTCGTTCATGCGCGACATCAACCTTGCCGGCACCACCATCATACTGACCACGCACTACCTGGAAGAGGCCGAGAGCCTGTGCAGCGACGTGGCCATCATCGACAAGGGCCGCATCATCGAGAACGACCGCATGAACCGCGTGCTGCGCAAGCTGCTCACCGAGGTGTTCGTGTTCAACCTGCGCAACCCGATCGCCGAGGTCCCTGTGATGCCCGGCTACCTGGTGAAAATGAGCGACGACCACACGCTCGAGATCGAAGTATCGAAGGAGCAGAACCTGAACGAAATCTTTTCGCGGCTGACCACGGCCGGCATCGAAGTCCTGTCCATGCGCAACAAGTCGAACCGGCTGGAAGAATTGTTCATGCGGCTGGTCGAGCAGAAGAGCGGCAACGCGGCGGTGTCGGCATGAGTGTGCAAGTAGATTCCGGAGTGCCTGCTGAGCGCGCGCCCTCGATGGCGCGCATCAACGTTATCGGCTTCAAGACTATCGTCGCCCGAGAATTCAATCGCATCACGCGCATCTGGGCGCAGACGCTGGTGCCGCCCGCCATCACGGCGCTGCTGTACTTCATCATTTTCGGCAGCCTGATCGGGCGGCGCATCGGCGACATGGGCGGCTATACCTACATCCAGTACATCGCGCCCGGGCTGATCATGATGTCGGTGATCACCAACTCGTACGGCAACGTGGTGTCGTCGTTCTTCGGCGCGAAATTCGGCAAGCACATCGAAGAGTTGCTGGTGGCGCCGCTGCCGAACTGGCTGATCGTGCTTGGCTATGTCGCGGGCGGTGTCGTGCGCGGGATCGTGGTTGGCGCCGTCGTGACCGTCATCACCCTGCTGTTCACTCACCTGCACATCAGCAACCTGCTGATCGTGATTTCGGCGGTGATGCTCAGTTCAGTGGTGTTCGCGCTGGCCGGCATGATCAACGCCATCTTCGCGAAGAACTTCGACCAGATCACTTTCATCCCGACGTTCGTGCTGACGCCGCTGACTTATCTGGGCGGCGTGTTCTATACGGTAACGATGCTGCCGCAGTGGGCGCAGGGGATTTCGCACGCGAATCCGATCCTGTACATGGTCAACGCGTTCCGCTTCGGCTTCCTCGGCGTCTCGGATGTGAACGTCGGGCTCGCTTACTCGATCATGATCGGGGCGGCGGTGGTGCTGTATGTGGCGTGCGTGATGCTGCTGGAGAGGGGAGTGGGGACGCGGGAGTAAAGCTCTAATCCGGTTTCCTCCCCCGGCGACCGGGGGAGGAAGTAAGAGCGGCTACGGCAGCTCCGTCGTTCCCATCAAAAACCGATCGCACTCCCGCGCCGCGCCGCGGCCCTCATTGATCGCCCACACCACCAGGCTCTGCCCACGCCGGCAGTCGCCGGCAGTGAACACACCTTTCACACTCGTGGCGAACTTGCCATGCTCGGCCTTGATGTTGCTGCGTGGATCCGTCTCCAGCGCGAGATCCTTGAGCAGCATCTGTTCCGGCCCGAGAAATCCCATCGCCAGCAGCACCAACTGCGCAGGACGCGTCTGTTCCGTGCCCGGCACTTCGACCGGAAGGAACTGACCCTTGTCATTCTTCTGCCACTCGATCTGCACCGTGACCAATTCCTTGAGCGCGCCGTTCTCGTCGGCGTTGAAGCGCTTGACCGTAGTGAGATACGCACGCGGATCGCTGCCGAACTTGGCTGCAGCTTCTTCCTGGCCGTAGTCCATCTTGTAGACCTTCGGCCACTCCGGCCAGGGATTGTCGACCGCGCGATCCATAGGCGGCTGTCCCATGATCTCCAGCTGCGTGAGCGATTTGCAGCCCTGGCGCATCGAAGTCGCCACGCAGTCGGTGCCGGTGTCGCCACCGCCGATGACGATGACATCCTTGCCGCGTGCATGAATCGGGCTCGTGTCCGGACCGCCGTCGAGCAATGCCTTGGTGCTGGCAGTGAGAAAGTCCATGGCGAAATGCACGCCGGGCAGCGCACGGCCTTCGACCTGCAGATCGCGCGGCTGAGTTGCGCCCGTGCAGATCACGATGGCGTCGAAGTCACGACGCAGCAGCTGCGCTTCGACGTTGTCGCCGACGTTGGCGTTGCAGATGAACTTGATGCCCTCTTGTTCCAGTACCTGCAGCCGACGCTCCACCACGTCGCGCTTGTCCAATTTCATGTTCGGAATGCCGTAGGTCAGCAGCCCACCCGGACGATCGGCGCGCTCGAGCACGGTGACGAGATGACCGGCACGATTCAATTGCGCTGCTGCAGCCAGGCCCGCAGGGCCGGAACCAATCACCGCGACCTTCTTGCCAGTGCGCGTCTTGGGTACTTCGGGAAGCACCCAGCCCTCTTCGAAACCGCGATCGACGATGGCGTTCTCGATGGTCTTGATGGTGACCGGCGGATTGGAAATGCCGAGCACGCACGAGCCTTCGCACGGAGCCGGGCAGACGCGCCCGGTGAATTCCGGAAAGTTGTTGGTCATGTGCAGGCGGTCGAGCGCTTCATGCCACAGGCCGCGATACACCAGGTCATTCCATTCCGGAATGACGTTGTTGACCGGACAACCGGAGGCCATGCCGGCCACGAGTTTGCCCGTGTGACAGAACGGCACGCCGCAGTCCATGCAGCGCGCGGCCTGGTGGCGCATGCGTTTCTCTTCCATGTGGTGATGGAATTCTTTCCAGTCGCGCACACGTTCCTGCGGCGCCCGATCGACAGGCAGTTCGCGCAGGTATTCGATGAATCCGGTCGGCTTTCCCATGAGCTTCTTTATTGAATCTTGGTGAATCGGTCTTATCAGTTGCCGCCCACGCGGGACAGGTCACGGGCGTTCTCTTCGAACGCTTCCATGATGGCGTCTTCACCCGTGAGCCCTTGCTCGTGGGCGCGGGCGATACAAGCCAGCATGCGCTTGTAGTCGCGCGGCATGACTTTCACGAAGCAAGGAACGAACGATTCCCACGCATCGAGAACCTGGCGTGCGCGGGCACTGCGTGTGTAACCGTAGTGACGTTCGATCATCGCGCGAACCGCGGCAATCTCTTCCGGCTCTTCGAGCGCGCCGGTGTCGACCATCTCGCGATTGATGCTGTTGCCGAAGTCGCCGCGCTCGTCGAGAACGTAAGCAACACCGCCCGACATACCGGCGCCGAAGTTGCGACCCGCGGCGCCCAGCACGATGACGCGTCCGCCGGTCATGTACTCGCAACCGTGATCGCCGACAGCTTCGACGACCGCATGCACGCCGCTGTTGCGTACGCAGAAGCGTTCACCGGCCATGCCGCTGATATAAGCCTCACCGCTGGTCGCACCGTACAGCGCGACATTGCCGACGATGATGTTCTCGGCAGGCTTGAAGGTCGAACCCGCTGGCGGATACAGGATGAGCTTGCCGCCCGACAATCCCTTGCCGACGTAATCGTTGGCATCGCCTTCGATGCGCAGAGTCATGCCGCGCGGCACGAACGCACCGAAGCTCTGGCCAGCCGAACCCTTGAATTGCAGGTCGATCGTGTCTTCAGGCAAGCCGGCAGCGCCGTACTTGCGCGTGATTTCGCTACCCGTGATCGTGCCCACGACGCGGTTGACGTTGCGGATCGACAGCTCGGCCTTCACCTTCTCACCGCGTGCGATTGCCGGCTCGCAGATGTCCAGCAACTTGGTGATGTCCAGCGACCTGTCGAGACCATGGTCCTGCGGAATCTGGCAGAAGCGACCGACTTCCGCGCCGGCGTCCGGTGCGTATAGCAGGTTGCTGAAATCCAGGCCGCGAGCCTTCCAGTGATTGACGGCCTTGCGCGGTTCGAGACGATCGACGCGACCGATCATTTCCTCGATGGTGCGGAAGCCCAGCTGCGCCATCAGTTCGCGCATTTCGGTTGCGATGAAACGCATGAAGTTGACGACGTGCTCAGGCTTGCCAGCATAACGCTCGCGCAGTCGAGGGTCCTGCGTGGCGATGCCTACCGGGCAAGTGTTGAGGTGGCAGACGCGCATCATGATGCAGCCGGTTGCAACCAGCGGCGCCGTCGCGAAGCCAAACTCTTCCGCGCCGAGCAACGCCGCCACGATGACGTCGCGTCCGGTCTTCAGTTGTCCGTCCGTCTCGACCGCGATGCGGCTGCGCAGGTTGTTCATGACCAGCGTCTGGTGAGTCTCGGCAAGGCCGAGTTCCCATGGCAGGCCCGCATGCGTGATCGAAGTCTGCGGCGAAGCGCCGGTGCCGCCGTCGAAACCGCTGACCAGCACCACGTCTGCATGTGCTTTAGCTACACCTGCAGCGATGGTGCCCACGCCTACTTCGGCCACCAGCTTCACGCTGATGCGCGCACGGCGATTCGCATTCTTGAGATCGTGAATGAGTTCGGCCAGGTCTTCGATCGAATAGATATCGTGATGCGGTGGCGGTGAGATCAGTCCGACGCCCGCCGTGGTGTGACGCGTCTTAGCGATCG
Source organism: Steroidobacteraceae bacterium (assembly GCA_040509875.1). Lineage (GTDB taxonomy): Bacteria > Pseudomonadota > Gammaproteobacteria > Steroidobacterales > Steroidobacteraceae > Steroidobacter. Next base: position 27,865 of record JBEVKB010000104.1, read on the forward strand.
GCGGATAGACCTTGCCGCCGGGCAACTGGCCGCCTTCGCCGGGCTTCGCGCCCTGCGCCATCTTGATCTGGATTTCATTGGCGCTGACCAGGTACTCGCTGGTCACGCCGAAACGGCCCGAGGCCACCTGCTTGATCGCCGAGTTCTTGGAATCGCCGTTGGCCATGCGCACGAAGCGTTCCGGGTCTTCGCCGCCTTCGCCGGTGTTGCTCTTGCCACCGATGCGGTTCATCGCGATGGCGAGCGTTTCGTGCGCTTCCTTGCTGATCGAGCCATACGACATGGCGCCGGTCTTGAAGCGCTTCATGATGGTCTCGATGGGCTCGACTTCCTCGATCGGGACGGCATCGCCGATCTTGAAATCCAGCAGTCCGCGCAAGGTGCACAGGTTGGTCGCCTGCTCGTTCACCAGTCGCGCGTATTCCTTGAAATTGCTGTAGCTGCCGGTGCGCACCGACTTCTGCAGGCGATGGATGGACTCCGGGTTGAACAGGTGGAACTCGCCTTCCGAGCGCCACTGGTACTGGCCGCCCACTGGCAACGTATGGTTGTCGAGGCGACGATCGGGGAACGCTGCCTTGTGGCGCACGAGCACTTCCTGCGCGACGATGTCCATGCCGATGCCGCCGACTCGCGACGAGGTCCAGCTGAAGTATTCGTCGATGACGTCCTGGCGCAGTCCGACTGCTTCGAACACCTGCGCGCCGCGATAGCTCTGGATGGCGGAAATGCCCATCTTCGCCATCACCTTGATCACGCCCTTGGTGGCGGCCTTGACCAGGTTCTTGCACGCCGTCTTGTGATCGATGCCGACCAGGCGGTCGTCGCGGATCAGGCCGTCGATGGTTTCGAACGCCAGATACGGATTGATCGCACTGACGCCGTAGCCGATCAGCAGCGAGAAGTGATGCACTTCGCGGGCTTCGCCGGTTTCCAGAACCAGGCTCACGCGCGTGCGCAGTCCTTCACGAATCAGGTAGTGATGCAGGCCGGCGACGGCGAGCAGCGCCGGGATGGGGGCGAACTCACGATTCACGCCGCGATCGCTGATGATGAGGACGTTCACTTCCTCTTCCTCGATCATGCGGCGAGCCATCAGGCGCAGCTCTTCCATCGACTTGACCAGGCCTTTCTCGCCGCGGGTCACGCGGAACAGGCTCTGCAGCACGCCCACTTTCAAACCCGGCAGGTCCATGCGGCGCACCTTCGCGAACTCTTCGTTCGTGAGAATGGGCCATTTCACTTCCAGGCGACGGCAGTCGCCGGGCTGCGGGTTCAGCAGGTTGCCTTCCGAGCCCAGGCGCGTTTCCGCGGAGGTGATGATCTCTTCGCGGATGCAATCGATGGGAGGGTTGGTCACCTGCGCGAACAACTGTTTGAAATAGTCGTACAGCAGGCGTGGCTTGTTGGACAGCACCGCGAGCGGCGTGTCGTTGCCCATCGAACCCACCGCCTCGACGCCGCTGTTCGCCATCGGCGTCAGGATCAGGCGCTCGTCCTCGAACGTGTAGCCGAAGGCGATCTGACGCTGCAGCAATGTCTCGTGATCGGGCGCCGGCACTTCAGGCGCGGATGGCAGATCGTTGAGATGCACCTGGTAGTCGTTCAGCCACTGGCGATACGGACGCTCGTTGACGATGGCCTTCTTGATCTCCGCGTCGTCGACGATGCGGCCCTGCTCGGTGTCCACCAGGAACATTCGCCCCGGCTGGATGCGGCCCTTCTCGAGGATGTCCTCAGCGGGAATGTCATCGAGCACGCCGGCTTCCGACGCCATCACGACGAGGCCGTCCTTGGTGACGTAGTAGCGCGATGGGCGCAGGCCATTGCGATCGAGGATCGCGCCGATCTGCTTGCCGTCGGTGAAAGCGATTGCCGCCGGGCCGTCCCAGGGCTCCATCAGGGAGGAGTGGTACTGGTAGAACGCGCGCTTCGAATCTCCCATGGTGGGATGATTCGACCAGGGTTCGGGCACCATCATCATCACCGCGTGCGGCAGCGAACGCCCCGCCAGCACCAGCAGTTCGAGCGTGTTGTCGAACATGGCCGAATCGCTGCCGTTCGGATTGATGATGGGCAGAATCTTCTGGATGTCTTCGAATGCTTCGGAAGCGAACAGGGCTTCGCGTGCGCGCATCCAGTTGGCGTTGCCGCGCACCGTGTTGATCTCGCCGTTGTGGGCGACATAACGATAGGGATGGGCGCGATCCCAGCTCGGGAACGTGTTAGTGCTGAAGCGCGAATGCACCAGTGCGATGGCGGTTTCCATCAGCGGGTCGGCCAGGTCCTGGAAATACTGCCCCAGTTGTGCAGTCAACAGCATGCCCTTGTAGACCAGCGTCTTGACCGACAAGCTGGCAACGTACCAACTCGCAGCGCCTTCCAGCGTGGATGCGCGGATCTCGCTGTAGGCGCGCTTGCGGATCACGTACAGCTTGCGTTCGAACGCCATCTCGTCGATCGCGTCCATGCCGCGGCCGATGAATACCTGGCGCATCATCGGCTCACACGACTTCGCCGTCTCGCCGAGCATGGAGTTGTCGGTGGGTAGCGTGCGCCAGCCGAGCAGCGTCAGTTCTTCGGACTGCACGATCTGCGCGAACTTCTCTTCGATCCGGCGGCGCAGGGTGGCGTTGCGGGGCAGGAAGACGATGCCGCAGCCGTACTCGCCGGGCTTAGGTAGTTCGATGCGCGCCTTCTTCGCCGCTACGACGAGAAACTTGTGCGGCATCTGCATGAGCACGCCGGCGCCGTCGCCTGTATTGGTCTCCGCTCCGCAGGCGCCGCGATGATCCAGATTGGTGAGCACCTGCAGGCCCTGCTGCAGGATGCGATGCGATTTACGGCCTTTGATGTCCACGACGAAGCCGACGCCGCAGGCATCGTGCTCGAATGCCGGATCGTAAAGACCTTGCTTGCCCGGGCGCTCGGTTCGGAACTGAGGCGTTGGCTGGCTGTCTTTGCTTGTGCTCATGATGGATAACCCACGTTGACATCGATCTTCAAGAATCCGCATCGGGACTGTCCGCGTAGAACGATCCCGAGTGGCTCCGCGTCATGCGATGACGCGCAAGAACCATCCCTGGCTGGATGCATATCGCGCGCCCACCATCGTCGCGGCAGGCGCGTCCGGAGCCTCGGCATACAATGTGGGCCGCGGCTTCGGAAAAATCTCAAGTCACTGATTCTACAGGGCTGAATCGCGCAGGCGGCCGTCGCGTCCGCAACCGGCATTGGTGGCGACGCTGCTGGTTCGTTGAATACAACCCGAAGGAATGACAGCCATATTACAGAGGCGAGAGGTTGCGTCAATGCGGTGCAAGAAGGCTTGCGGCCGCTCCATGCATGTGAAACGGGTGTAGACAGTGGGTGACTTGGGGAACGACGCCTCATATGCAAGTGAATGCAAGTGATCGCAGAGGCAATTGTCCGTTCCGGCGATACTGCCAAATCCTACTGCTGCCCTTGACCCACCGGGGTGCCCATGCTCAGATCGCGCGGCCTTCGTAAATCGCGCAATTACGCTTAATAATGAGTCATTTGCGCCCTGATCGTCCGATTAGAAAAGTTATCCGGGAGAGTCGATCATGAAGTCCAATATTGCGCTGCGCGCCGGCCTGGCCACCGCGGTGTCGCTGCTGACCTTGCTCACTGGGCAGGCTGCGCAGGCACAGAATCCGCTGTCGATGAAGAAAGGTTCGGGCGGCACGGAAGTGCAGGGTTCGGCCGGACCTTCGGGATCGCAGGGAGACAACGGACTACAGCACTGCGATAAGCCCATGGGCGCGCTCGCGGTGGTGGAGCCACAGGACTATGTGTCGCAGTCGCTGTCGCGTTACGGGCTGCAATCTCCCACTGGCCTGATTCGAATGATGGTGCAGCAGTCCAACTGTTTCATCGTCGTGGAACGAGGCATCGGCATGCAGAACATGATGCAGGAGCGCGCTCTCAACGAGTCGGGCGAACTGCGTCAGAACTCGAACATGGGCGGTGGCCAGATGGTCAGTGCGGATTTCGTGCTCACGCCGGCGGTGGTGTTTTCCGAGGATGACGCTGGCGGCATGGGTGGCGCGCTCGGCGGCTTGATCGGTGGCACCAAGGGCCGCGTGCTCGGCGCGGTTGCCGGTGGCGTGAAATTCAAGGAAGCGCAGACCAGCATGCTCGTGGCCGACGCGCGCTCTGGCGTGCAGGTGGCTGCGGCCGAGGGCAGCGCGAAGAAAGCGGATCTCAAACTTGGCGTGGGATTGCTCGGTAGCAGCGCTGCGGGCGCAGCCGGCGGTTACGCCAAGACCAATGAAGGCAAGCTCATTGCAGCGAGCCTCATGGATAACTACAACAACATCGTGATGTCGGTGCGCGGTAATCCGAGCCTGCAGCGGGAAGTCGGATCGCTCGCGGATGAGGCGGGGCGGAAGATCAAGGGCGGGGCGGTGTTCAGCGAGGGCGACACGGTCGTGCCGAAGATAGGCAATCTCAAAGTGTTCGCAACGCCCGCGGAAGGGGCGAAGGTGACGGCGACGTTGAGCAAGGGCGACGAGATGATTTACATGGGCGAGGAGACGAACGGGTTCCTCAAGGTCGAATCGGGGAGCGGTGGCGGTTGGGTGAAGAAGGTGCTGGTGTCGAAGTAAGGGCGCTTACGCGCTCTGGGCTATCGCGGGCACCTACGGCGCCCGCGATAGCGAAACCTAAGCCGCGACCCCCAGTTGCTTCAGCAACGGTTCGATCTGCGGCTTCCTCCCGCGGAATTCCACGAACGCATCCATCGCGTCGCGACTGCCGCCCTGCTCCAGGATCGCAGTCAAAAATCTCTGCGACACCTGCGCATTGAAAATCCCTTCCTCCTCGAACGCCGCGAAGGCGTCCGCCGCCAGCACTTCCGCCCATTTGTAGCTGTAGTACCCAGCCGCATAGCCGCCCGAGAAAATGTGCTGGAAACTGTGGGGGAAACGATTGAACTCCGGTGGCTTCACCACCGACACGTGTTCACGCACCTCGCGCAATATCCCCATCAACGCTTCCGCGCCCTGCGTCTTGATCTCGCTGTGAATGCGCAGATCGAACAGTGCGAATTCCAGCTGCCGCACCGTCTGCATGCCCGCCTGGAAAGTCCGGGATCCAAGTAGGCGTTCCAGTTCCGCTTGCGGCAGCGGCTCGCCAGTCTCGACGTGCCCCGAGATCAGCGGCAGCACTTCGGGCCGCCAGGCGAAGTTCTCCATGAACTGGCTGGGCAACTCGACCGCATCCCACGCCACGCCGTTGATGCCGGCGATGCTCGGATAGTCGATGCGGGTCAGCATGTGATGCAGGCCGTGACCGAACTCATGAAACATGGTCACGACTTCGGAATGAGTCAGCAGCGCCGGCTGCGTCGCGCTGGGTGGCATGAAGTTGCAGACCAGGTAAGCAACAGGCTGCGCCGTCGCTGTACCGAGGCGTTTGCGGCCCACGCATTCGTCCATCCACGCGCCACCACGTTTCTTAGGTCGCGCATAAAGATCGACGAAGAAACTGCCGCGCCGTGAACCATCCGCGTTGAGGATGTCGTAGAACTTCGCATCCGGATGATACACATCGACATTCGCGCGCTCGCGAATGCTCACGCCATAAAGGCGCTCGGCGACGCTGAACATCCCTGACAGCACGCGAGGCAGAGGGAAATAAGGGCGCAGCGCTTCCTCCGACAAATCGAAGCGCGCGCGTTTCAGGCGCTCGGCATAGAAGCCCACGTCCCATGAATTGAGTTTTCTACCGGCGAACACGCTGAGTTCGTCGAACTCGCGCTGGGCGATCGGCTTGCTGCGCGTGGCGAGCTGTTCAAGGAATTCGCGCACTTCGCCCACCGACGAGGCCATCTTGGTGGCGAGCGAGTAATCGGCGAAGCTCTCGAAGCCGACCAGCGCCGCGACTTCATTGCGCACGCCGAGGATTTCCGACATCAGTGTCGTGTTGTCCCATTTCTCCGGCGACAGTCCTTTCTCGGACGCGCGAGTCACCCACGCTTTGTAGAATTCGCGACGCAGCGGCTCGTACTGCGCATGCATCAGCACGGCCTGGTAGTTCGGTGCATCGAGTGTGAACGACCAGCCTTGGAGATCGCGTGCTTGCGCAGCCGCGCGAGCGCGTTCGACGATGGGGGCAGGCAGGCCGGCGAGTTCGTTCTCATCCGTCACGTGCCGCAGCCACGCGTTGGTGGCGTCGAGTACGTTCTCGTCGAATTTCGATTGCAGGGTGGAGAGTTTTTCCATCAGCGCCTTGAATCGCTCTTTACCTGCGTGATCGAGCGCCACGCCGGCGAGACGAAAATCGCGCAAGGCATTTTCGAGCAGCTTGCGTTGTCCGCTGCTCAGTCGCGGCCCTTCGTTGGCAAGTACCGCGGCGTAAGCGCGATAGAGTTGGTCGTTCTGTCCCAGGTCCGTATTCCACGCCGTCAGCAAGGGCAGGCAGGCGTTGTACGCGGCTCGTAGTTCGTCACTGTTGACGACGCCATTCATGTGACCGACCGGTGACCAGGTGCGCGACAGCCGATGCTGCATTTCCTCCAGCGGCACCACCAGCGCATCCCAGGTGTCGGCATTGGAGTCGAGCAGCTGCTGCAGCTTGGCCCGGTTCTCGTCGAGCACTTGCCGGATGGCAGGTTCGACATGCTCGGGATGGATCGCCGAAAACGGCGGCAACTCGTGAACCTGCAGCAGGGGATTGGCGTTCATGGGCAAGAAGTCTCGTAACGATTTCGTAGGTGTAATTGTACGGTCCGCCGCTGGCGGATGCAGACCAGGAGAATGCTGTCGGCATGCCCGCGATTCAAGGCCGCAAACGGCACCTTGACAACAATGCCGACTCCGTCAACGCTGCCGGCAACGTCTCATCGATGCTTGGGGACACTTCGCCCGCGGTTGCAGCCATGCCCATCTCTTCGTATCAAGGTGTCCATCCCAGGTTCGGTGCGCGCGTCTACGTCGATCCGTCGGCTGTGGTGATTGGCAAGGTCACTGTCGGCGACGATTCCTCGATCTGGCCGACTGCCGTCCTGCGCGGCGACGTACATGAAATTCACGTCGGCGAACGCACCAGCATCCAGGATGGATCCGTGCTGCATGTCACGCATGACGGGCCTTATGCTCCCGGTGGAAGATCGCTCATCGTCGGCTCGGACGTCACAGTGGGACATCGGGTGGTGCTGCACGCATGCACTATCGGCAATGCCTGCCTCGTCGGCATGGGGACGCTGGTGCTGGATGACGTGGTCACCGAAGATTTCGTCATGATCGGCGCCGGCGCGGTCGTTACTCCGGGGAAACGCCTGTTGTCGCGCGGCCTGTATGTCGGTAGCCCCGCTCGTCGCGTTCGCGAACTCACCGACAAGGAGGTCGCATTCCTTACTTATTCACCGGCGCACTATGTGAAGGTGAAGGATGAATACCTGAAGAATGCGGGTTGAGTGAATGCTTACAGGAGGCTGAGCGGGCTGTTCGTTGCCGCTGCCTTCTGCGACTTCACTGCCGCCAGCACGGGCTTCGTGTCCGGCTTCACGCCGCGCCATAGGAAGAATGCTTCAGCTGCCTGCTCCACCAACATGCCCCAGCCGGTTTCGGCGCGTCCAGCGCCTGCTGTGCGGGCCCAGCGTGTGAACACGGTATCGCCTGCGCCGTAGGCCATGTCGTAGCAAAGCGTCGTCGGTCCGATCGCCAGCGGCGGAATGGGCGGCACCTTGTCCTGCAGGCTCGCCGAAGTCGCATTCAATATCAGGTCGAAATGGCGCTTGTTGATGCCCTCGAAGTTGCAGCCGTGCAGTTCGCCCAGCGTGCGGAATTCCTGCGCGAGGTCGATGGCCCGATCGCCATCGCGATTTGCGATCTCTAGGTATTCAGGCCCAGCACCCAGCAATGGTCCGAGAACGCCACGCGCCGCGCCGCCAGCTCCCAGCAGCAGAATGCGGGTGTTCTCCAATGCAAAACCTAGATTGCGCGTGAGGTCGGCGACCAGTCCTGCGCCGTCGGTGTTGTCGCCCAGAAGGCCGTCCGATTGCGCCGCTATGGTATTCACTGCTCCGGCAATCTCGGCCCGCGGTGTGCGATAGCGGGTCAGCAGGCACACCGTCTGCTTGTGCGGCACCGTGACGTTGAGGCCACGACCTCCGCCGTCGAAAAATTTATCCAGGTCCTCCGCCAGGTTTTCCGGCTTTACTTCGATTCGCGTGTAGCTCAGCGCCTGCTCGGTCTGACGCGCGAACATGCCGTGGATGAAAGGCGACCAGCTATGGCTGACGGGATAGCCGATCACGGCATAGCGATCGGCGCCAGCGGCGGATGAACTCATTACTGTTTCTCTGCGAGCCACGCCGCCGCGCGCTTGGCGAAGTAGGTGAGAATGCCGTCCGCGCCGGCACGGCGCATCGACAGGAGAGATTCCATGATGGCGCTGCGTTCGTCGAGCCAGCCATTCTGGATGGCCGCTGTCAGCATCGCGTATTCGCCGCTCACCTGGTAGACGAAGGTCGGTGCGCCGAACGTGTCTTTCACCCGTCGCACGATGTCGAGATAGGGCAGGCCCGGTTTGATCATCACCATGTCCGCGCCTTCCTGCAGGTCCAGCGCCACCTCTCGCAACGCCTCGTCGGAGTTGGCTGGATCCATCTGGTAATTCTTCTTGTCGGCCTTGCCGAGACTGGCGGCGGAGCCCACGGCATCGCGGAACGGTCCGTAGAAGCTGGATGCATACTTGGCTGCGTAGGCGAGGATGCGTGTATTCGAATGGCCCGCGATTTCGAGCGCTTCGCGGATGGCTCCGATGCGTCCGTCCATCATGTCGCTGGGCGCGACCACGTCGGCGCCGGCCTCGGCGTACGACAACGACTGCTTCACCAGTGCTTCCACCGTGATGTCGTTGAGCACGTAGCCTTTCTCGTCGATGATGCCGTCCTGGCCGTGAGTGGTGAAGGGATCGAGCGCCACGTCGAGGATCAACCCGAGTTGCGGCACGGCCTGCTTCACCGCTCGAATCGCACGCTGGGCCAACCCTTCGGGATTCCATGCCTCGCTGCCATCGGTGCTTTTCGCGGCCGGCGCGGTGACGGGAAACAAGGCGAGGGCCGGAATGCCAAGGGCCACGAGTTCCCGCGCTTCGACGACCAGTTGATCTATGGTGACGCGCTCCACGCCGGGCATGCTGGCCACAGGTTCGCGGCGCCCGGCGCCCTCGATGACGAACATCGGGTAGATCAGGTTATCGGTGCTGAGCGTGGTTTCGCGCATCAGCCGACGCGAGAAATCGTCACGTCGCATCCGCCGCAGACGCGTGGTTGGAAATGCACCTGTTTCGCGGTCGGTCATGAAAGTCTTCCGGTTGAGCTGCGTGCAACTGCCCGCATTGGCAGTCACGGCAGTTTTCCTTATACAGGATTCGCCCGCGGACCGAAAAGAACCGCTGCCCCGGATCCGCAACGCGCCGCCGGCAATCGCTTAAACTGCGCAATTGCCCGACATTGTTGCGAGTAACCCATGGCCGAGAAGAAAATCATCCGCTGCCCCTGGTCCCTCGGCGGCAACGATCTCTACATTCATTATCACGACACCGAATGGGGTGTGCCGGCTCGCGACGACCGCACCCAGTTCGAATTCCTGGTTCTCGAAGGCGCGCAGGCCGGGTTGTCGTGGTCGACCATTCTCAATAAACGCGAAGGCTATCGCGAAGCCTTCGCGGACTTCGACCCGGAACGCATCGCCCGCTTCGGCAAGAAAGACGTCACGCGCCTGATGAACAACGCCGGCATCGTGCGCAATCGGCTCAAGATCGAATCGACCATAAGCAATGCGCGCGCCTTTCTAGAATTCAAAGCGCCGAACGGCTTCGGCGATTACATGTGGAGCTTCGTCGGTGGCAAACCCATACAGAATCGCGTCAAGGCGCTCGGCGAAGTCCAGGCCACCAGCGCCGAATCCGATGCCTTATCCAAGGATCT
>JBEVKB010000105.1:0-9704 GCA_040509875.1 Steroidobacteraceae bacterium
CAGCACTACGGCACGAGAGTTGAGGCGACCTCGCTGGATGAAGTGAATGCGGCGGCCGCCGCGCTGGTGGGAAACCGGCCGCTGACCTGGGTAGTCGCCGGTGATCTGGAAAAGATCGAAACGGCAATCCGGACACTCGATCTCGGGGAAGTGCGCATCATCGATTCCGAAGGCAAAGTGCTTCGCTAGCAAAGTGCCGTGCGGCCGTGTCGCGAGACTGAATCTTGTGACACGTCGCGTGAGTTCTTTATGTAAGAAAACTGAGCCCGTGGCCATTGATTGGCCTCGGTCCGCCCGTTACCTTCGATCCGCAGGATTTCTGAGGGAACGGGCATGACAAGAATAACTACCGGCCTGGCGCGGCTGGCGGCAGCCGCCATCGCAATCGCCATCACCATGGGCCTGGCACAAACGGCCTCTGCCGGCACTGTTTCGCTGCTCAAGGACCTCGACACCAACGAGGTCATTTCGAGCACCTATCCCTGGTTTTTGGGGGTCGCGGGTCAACGCGCGATTTTCGCCGGCAATGTCCCGGGCGTTCAGGGGCAACGCCTGTTTCGCACCGATGGCACCGCCGCGGGCACGGTGAAGTTTGCGGCGCAGAACCTGGTCGATCCGCGCGCAGTCGGGAGCGTTTCCGGGCGCTTGTTGATCGCCGCGTACACGAACGCATCCCATGCCGAGACACAGTTGTGGGCGACGGACGGCACCGACGCCGGCACGACCATGATTCGCGCCATCGGCAGCGGCGAGCGCTCAATCGGCTCGCTCGGCGCAAATGCCACTCGCCTGTATTTCTGCGCCGGCACCGGATCGTTCTCGGGCTGCGATCCGTACGTGACGGACGGGACCGCCGCGGGCACGGTACGCCTGTCTACCGACCGCAGTGCCATGGGCCGCGGCGCGTTGACCGCGTCTGGCGGCATGTATTTCTTCTCCGGCGCGGTCACCGGCGGCGATTTCGGACTGTGGTTCACCGACGGAACGCCAGCGGGTACGCACGCCTTGCATTCATTCGCAGTGCTAGGCTTCGATGCGATCGGTGGCATCGCCTGGTCTGACACTAACAACCTCTACGTCAATGCGGACACGGCGAACCAGCGCGGGTTGTACCGCGTGAACGTCGATACCGGTGCAACTGTCGAACTTGCTCCCAACGGCTATTCGAGTTTTGCGGAGAACGCGCTCGAGCTGGGCGGTGCGCGCTTCTTCATCATGGACGACATCCTGTGGCGCAGTGATGGCACGCCCTCGGGGACTATCCAGCTGATCCCGAGTCCGCCGCTCCCCTATGCAGCGCGCAATCCGTTGGTTCGCGTCGGCAATCGCATGGTGTTCGTGAACAGCGATGAAACGCATGGCGCGGAGCTATGGGCGAGTGATGGGACCGTGCCTGGCACCGTACGCCTCGTGGATGCGACGCCAGGTCCCGACGGCAACGCACAGATCCTGACGGCGACCGCCGATCGCGTGTTCTTCGTAGCCGGTCCCGAAGACAACCAGCGCTTCTGGGTCAGCGACGGCACTCCCGCGGGCACGCGCGTCATCCCCCAGCGCGGTGGTGGTGCCTACGCGCTCGATGGTTACGACTTCTTCAATGGAAGTGCGGTTGCGGGCGACCGTGTGTTTCTCACCGTCATCGAAAACGCGGACGGAGGTTTCGTCCAGCATCGGCGACTCTGGAGCACCGACCTCACGGGCACCGACGTACTGAAGTTGAGCATGGGCGGCACGCAGGCGCAGGTGCTGGGCAATCGCGTGCTTTTCGCAAACATGTCGGATCCACTCGGCACTGAACCCTGGGTCTCCGACGGCACTGTCGCGGGGACTTCCCGCATCCTGGACCTTGCGATCTCGGGACAAACCGAACATTCGAGTCCGCTGTGGTTCACCATTGCCGGCACGCGCGCGTTTTTTGACGCGACCGATCGCGATCACGGCCGTGAGCTGTGGACCACCGATGGCACCAGCGCTGGCACGCGCCGCGTGAGCGACATCAATCCCGGTGCAGGCCACAGCGCACCGTCTAACCTGCTCGCCATTGACGGCAACGTCTACTTCAATGCGGGGCTGACATTCAACAACAGTGAGCGGCGCCTCTGGCGTTCCGACGGCACCGAAGCAGGCACCATTCCACTGGGCGATATCAGTGCGCAGGAATCGTCCTGTGGTCCGTGGGCCGCGAAGATGAACGGCCGCATATGGTTCTTCGGAGCCACGCCGCCATCTTCCGCGGTCGACATCTGGTCAACCGACGATACTGCGGCAGGCACACGCTTCGAGTTCCAGTTGCCTGACGAGATCCGGTACCTGCCGGCTTGCCACCTGCTTCCTTCCGCCAAAGGTCTCGTGTTCACGTCCGGCTACACGGCGACCGCGGGCACGCTGTGGCGCACCGACGGAACCGAAGCCGGCACGCTGCGCCTCGGCGACATCACACCCGCAGGCGCCGGTGCAGGCGGGCCGCAAAACGAAGCGTTATTCGCGGCCGTGGGTGGCCTCGTCTATCTACTGGCAGACGATCCGGCGGGATCCGGACGTGAGCTGTGGCGCACCGATGGCACTGTCGCCGGGACGACCGTCGTCGCCGATCTCACGGCCGGTAGTGAGGGAGCGCAGAACTTCGCGATCCGGGAGTTCGGCACCAGCGCGATCTTCTCCTATCACTCCGCGATCGGCAGTGCCGACGGCCTGTATCGGATCTCGGCCGCGAACGTGCCACCGGAGCGCATCAAGGCAGGCAATACGGGCACACAGCTCCCCGCCACCGCGACTCAGGTGTTCTTCAAATTCGATGATGCAGGCACCGGGTCGCTGTGGGCCACGGACGGCACCGTCACCGGCACGCGCGCAATCTTCAACGCGCCTGCGGGCAGTACGCTGCCCGTCAACTCGATGCATGCCGGTGACAAGTTCCTGTTCCTCAACGGTCCCCTCGATGCCAGCGGCCAGCAGATCTGGATGACGAACGGGCAACCGAATGTCATGCATCGTCTCAGCAACCTCACGTCGCTTTTTCTCAACGACGATTGGCGGGTGCTCAACGACCGCCCGATTTTCGCGTTTGAAGATGGCGTGCATGGCAGCGAGCCGTGGATGGTCGTGAACCAGCCGCCGGTCGCCGTGGCCGACAGTGCAGTGACCCCGCAAAATGTGAGCTTGGTTGTTCTGCCACGCGGCAACGATTCCGACCCCGACTCCGCGGCCGCCATCGTGACCATGGCCGTCATCGTGCAGCCTGCTCACGGCACGCTGGCCGTGGAAGGTGCGGGCTATCGCTACACGCCAACGTCGGGATTCGCGGGCGTGGACACGTTCGACTACCAGCTCACTGATGAATTCGGCGCGCAAAGCGCCGTTGCGCGCGTCACGATTACGGTGAACGCGCCGCCGAGCTCGGGTGGAAGTTCGGGCGGAGGTTCGGGCGGTGGCGGCGGCGGTGGCGGCGCACTCGAATGGCTGACTCTCGCCATGCTCGCGGCGGCCGTCTGGCGCAAACGGGCTAACTAGCAATCGGCAGCAGCCCGGGCGGGAGGCGCCATCCGGAAAGATGGCGTCTGCCATGTCGTTCTTGTGATCCCTGCGTGCGTGTCCGGCGTACATCGGGCTTGCATCGTGGGCCTGCGGGGAATTACATGCCTCGCCTGCGAAGCTCGCAGATCTGTTTGAAGCAAGGATGACTTCCAACTTCAGCCAAGGATGGCTATATGAACCGTTTGATCTATCTATTGGCGCTCACGTGCCTCGTGGCCGGCAGCAATGCGGCCCTGGCCCTGAACAATGGCCGTTACAAGATCGTCGTATCGTCGACCGGCCAGAACATGGATGTTTCCGGAGCGAGCACGGCCGACGGCGCCACCGTCGTGCAATACCCCGCCCGGACCGTGGATGGCACCCACTTTCAGGAGAATGGCGCGCGCGTCCTGGCCCGCTTCGTGGCGGAAGGTATTGGCGAGGCCGCGCTTCCACTGAACAGCCATCGCAGATAAGGAAAACGAAGTCACAAGCCCCCCGGTCGCGACACATAATCGGGCAGAGGCGCCGGCGTGGCGCCAGCATGGGTTCGCATTCCGGGGGTCGTGACTGAGTCTGCATCGCGCATCGGGCGCCATCGTCAATCTGGGGCAGTTGCTAGGCCGTGGCGGCGAGGGAACCGTGCACGCGGTCGCTGGCGCGCCGAAACTCGTCGCGAAGATCTACCTGAAGCCGCCCGACGCGGCCAAGGTGGAAAAACTCCGGCTGATGATCCGGGGCCAGTCACCCGGATTGCTCGGCGTGGCGGCATGGCCTGTCGAACTGCTGACCGATGAGCGCGGTGCCGTGCGCGGGTTTCTCATGGGGCGCATCAGCGCGCGACAGGACGCGCACCGGCTCTACAGCCCGAAGAGCCGTCGCCGCACCTTTCCGGACGCGGACTTCCGCTTCGTGGTGCGCGCCGCCACGAACCTGGCGCGCGCGTTCGGGCAGATCCACGCCGCCGGTCACGTGATCGGCGACGTCAACCACGGCAATGCGTTGATCGGCAAAGATGGCACCGCCGTCCTCATCGACTGCGACTCCATCCAGGTGCGTGAGCGCACGCGGAATCGCTTCTACACCTGCGACGTGGGGACGCCATTGTTCACGCCGCCCGAACTGCAAGGCAAAGCGTTCCGCGGTTTGAAACGCACGGAAGCCAGCGATCGCTTCGGCCTCTCCGTGCTGATCTTCCACCTGCTGTTCCAGGGCCGGCATCCGTTCGCGGGGATTTATGCCGATGGCGAAATGCCGCTCGAGCGCGCCATCGCCGAATCGCGCTTCGCATACGGCGCCCATGCCGAATCGCTTGGTATGTTGGCACCGCCCGGGACATTGCCGCTCACGGCCTTCGGCCGGCCGATTGCACGGTTGTTCGAGCGCGCATTTGCGCCGCCCGGTGGTGAAGAGGAACGGCCTTCTGCCATCGAGTGGATAGACGAGCTGCGGGATCTCGAGCAACGGCTCACGGCGTGTCCGCGCCGCCCGCGTCATTTTCATCCGCGCGGCGACAGCTGCTGCTGGTGCGACGTCGAGTTGCGCACCGGAGCGAAACTGTTCGAAGACGGGCAGACAGCGAATGCCGAATCCGACGCGGTCACGGCGCAACAATTGTGGCAGGCCATCGAAGGCGTGCAGCCGCCGAAGCCCGCCGAGCTGCCGGACTTCGCCGCGGAGGAGTTGCGCGCGATCAATGCCACCTCCATTTGGACGAGGTTCGCCGAAGCTTTGGCCCAACGAGCGCCGCCACTCCTTTTCGGGGGAATCCTGGTGGCATCCGTTCTGAGTCTCGCAGCCACTGCTTCAGTGCATCTTCTCTTCCTTGGCGTGATGTCTGCCGTGGCGATCGCCGCCGTCTCCTTCAGCAAACGTACTGGCAACTCGAGACTGCGGCGAGCGATGCGCATCGAGTGGCAAAACGCGATTGCGCAGTGGCGCAACCACAGCTCCGCAGGGCTATTTTCCGGCGCGCGCTCGCAACTCGAACAGGCGCGACGTTCGCTCGGCATACTCGCTGAACAGCAGCGCGAGGAACTCGAGCGGCTCGAACGGCTCCTCGAGCCACGTCAGCACGAGGCCTATCTCGATGCGTTCGAGATCGACAAGGCGCTGTTCCTGGCGGTCTTGCCCGCACACATCGATCAGCTGGCGATCCGCGGCATCCGCACCGCCGGCGACATCAGGCGCCATCGTGGAATGGTGCAAAGGCTGGTTCCCGCGGAAAGCGCGGCGGAGCTGCGCAACTGGGCTTTGCAGTGCGCACTGGGCTTCAAGTTCGACAAGCTCGATCCGACATACCTTGCGGATGCCGCGAAGGTCGAAAACAGTTATCGGCAGAAGCGGCATCAATATCTCGCCGAACTGCGCCGCGGGCCCGAGTTGCTTGCCACCAGGCGCGACGAAGTCGCCAATGCACGCGCGCGGGCCGAAGGTGTGTTGCGCCGGAAGCATGAGGACCTGCGCAAGCGTCGCGAAGAACAGAAGCAATAGACATGCACCTGAAGCACACGCCCTGTTCTTGCGGCTAGCTTCTGCTTACCATCCGAAGCACATGACCACATTCGACCAGGTTCCCTTCAACAACGTGGAGTTCGCGGACAACCCCGAGCCGCGCTGCGCCTGTCTCTTGCTGCTCGATACGTCGGGCTCCATGGAGGGGGCAAAGATCGCGCAGCTCAATGCCGGTCTCGCCACTTTCGCCGAGCAATTGCGCGCCGATTCCATGGCTTCGAAGCGCGTGGAAGTCGCGGTGGTCACGTTCGGCCCGGTCAAGGTGGTGCAGAATTTCGTCACCGCTGACACGTATTCGCCGGTGCCGCTCAGGGCGTCCGGCAACACGCCGATCGGCGAAGCGATCGAGACCGCGGTAAGGCTCGTGTCGGAACGCAAGCAGGCCTATCGCGCCAACGGCATCGGCTACTACCGGCCGTGGATTTTCCTCATCTCGGATGGCGAGCCTACCGACGACACCGCCGCGGCCTCGCTGCTCATTCGCAAGGGTGAGTCGAAGAAGTCGTTCATGTTTTATTCGGTCGGCGTCGAGAATGCAGACATCGGCAGGCTGGCGCAGATCGCGGTCCGGCAGCCGCTGCGGCTCAAGGGTTTGTCATTCGGGCAATTGTTCGTCTGGCTCTCCGACTCGTTGAGCAGCGTGTCGCGCTCGCAGGTCTCCGATGCGCCCGAACTCACCAATCCGGCCGCGCCAGGCGGATGGGCGAAGGCCGAATAGTGCTGTGGCGATACGCCAGCGGGCAGTCCACCGGAAGTTCGCACGAGAAGTTAGGCAAGCCCTGCCAGGATCGCATGGCCTGCCTCACGGTTGAGGCCGATGCCACGCTCATCGCGGTGGTGGCCGACGGTGCGGGCACAGCCGCGCTTGCGCACATCGGCGCCGAGATCGCCGTGGCGACCGTGAGCACCATCGCGCAGCTGGGTGTTCGTGCCGGTCGCACCGATTACGAAGAGATCCTGCGCGAATGCGCGGCGCTCGCGCGGCAGCGGCTCGTCGAAGCGGCCGCCGAGAAAAGGGCGGAGCCGCGCGACCTGGCATGCACGCTGCTCGCGGTCATCGTGGCGCCGATAGGCGGGGGCGCGTTGCAGATCGGAGACGGCGTCATCGTCATCGCCGAACAGCCGCTCGCATGGCGCTGGCTGTTCTGGCCGCAGAAGGGCGAGTACGCCAACACCACGTTTTTCCTGAGCGATGAGAAGGCGCTCGCCCAGGCGGAAGTCGCGTCGTTACCCGACGAGGTGCTGGACGTGGCGCTGATGTCCGACGGCCTCGAGCCGCTGGCGCTGCAGTTCGCCACGCGGAAGGCGCACGAGCCGTTTTTCCGCACGGTGCTGGCTCCGTTGCACGCGGCCGGCGACAAGGGCGAAGCGCTGCAACTTTCCGGCGGTCTGTCTACCTTGCTGGGCTCGCCCGCGGTCCGCTCGCGCACCGACGACGATGCCACACTCGTGATTGCAACCCGGCGAACGACTATGCCGGCCCCCTGATCCGTATCGCGTTCGAGGCCCGAGGTACTATCCTCTCAGCATGCGAATTTTCCTGAGCTATGCATCCGAGGACCGCGCGCCGGCAGACGCGATTCGCATCGCACTGGAAGGCGATGGCCACGACGTGTTCTTCGATCGTGAAGATCTGCCGCCAGGCGGGGAATTCCACACGCGAATCCGGCGGGGCATCGAAGAATCCGATCTCGTGATCTTCCTCGTCAGTCCGAAGACGCTCGATGCCGGCAGCTACACACTCACTGAAATATCGATCGCCGAGAAGGCGTGGCCCAAGCCCGACGGCCGAATCCTGCCCGTGCTGCTCGAGCGCGTGAAGCCGCAGGAATTGCCCGCATACCTGAGCTCGGTCACGTTCCTCGACACGCCGGGCAATGTCCCGGCCGAAGTTGCCAGCGCGGTCGACCGCATCGCGCGCGGGCACCGTCGCAAACGCCTGCGAATGATCGTCCCCATTGCTTTGGGCTGCGTCGTAGTCGCCGGCGCGGCCGCCTGGTATTTCGCGAACAGAGGCACGCCGGGCACACGCGTAGGAAGAGACGGCTCGCCCGCGGCGCTGGTTCCCGCGGGCAACTACACGATGGGCGACGATGAGAACTCGCCGGCGCGCAAGTTGTTTGTCGATGCGTTCTACATGGATCGCTTCGAGACGACGACTGCGCGCTACGCGAAGTATCTCGAGAGCACCGGTTCCGAGCGCGTGCCGGATTACTGGGACGAGATCGCGGGCGAGGGCAGCGAAGACATGCCTGTCGTCGGCGTGAGCTGGAATGAAGCGAATGCCTATTGCCGCTGGGCCGGCAAGCGCCTGCCAACGGAGGCCGAGTGGGAAAAAGCAGCGCGTGGCGCTGACGAGCGAGCGTATCCCTGGGGCGAACTGCCGCCGACCGTCGAGCGTGCTAACTACGAGAACAGTTCTCCCGATACCTACGAAGGCGCGCTATCACCAGTCGGCTCACATCCCGCCGGCAAGAGCCCGTACGGCATCGACGACCTGGCCGGAAACGCTTCGGAATGGGTCGCCGACTGGTACTCGGAAAGCTTCACGAGCGACGACGTCTACAACCCGCGTGGTCCGAGCGATGGCGAGAAGAAGGTGATCCGCGGCGGCGGCCGCTACGACCCGGCGCCTCGCTTGAGCGCCACGGCGCGCCAGTATGCAAGTCCGGACATGCGCGGCGAGGACATCGGCTTCCGTTGTGCGAGCGATCCTTGAACGCCTGACCGCTAAAGGCCGCGACGCATCAGCGCGCGATCCAGGCGTTTACTTCCGCCAGCGTCTTTTTCCACCGGACTATGGTCGGCGCTTCCTTGATCACGCGCTCGAGTTCACGCCTGGCCTTGAGGAACTCGGTCTGCGCTTCTTCCTTGTTCCCCAGATACATGAGCACGGTTGCCACGCTCATGTGCGCGACGGCGAGCTCACCCCTGAAGTTGATGTTTTCAGGATCGTCAGCGATCAGACGTTCATAAATACACTGATTTTCACGCTGCGCGGCCAGCGCCTTTTCAAACAGACGCTGACCGCGATAAATGACGCCTATCCAGTACTTGGTCCACGCCACTTCGCTTTGCAGCGCGGTGTTCCGGGGATCCGAATCTGCCTGACTTGAGAAGATGCCCAGGGACTCTTCGAGCGCCACCAGCGCTTCGGCATATTTGCCCTGGCGTCCTTGCAAGGACCCTGCATTGCGAAGCGTGCGCGCGAGCCCCTCCTGCCAGTTTGAATTGCTCGGGTCGATGCCGGTAAGCCGCCGGTAGATCTCTTCTGCCATGCGATAGTTATCGAGCGCACCGTCGGGCTTTTTCATGTCCGTGAGAAGGATCGCAACTCGATTGTGGATTGCCGCCAGCTCCCGCTCCAGATCGTGATTCCTGGGATCACCCTTCAGGAGATCTCTGATGAGGTCGCTGCACGAATGCATGGACTTCAGCGCTTCGTCGAGCTTTCCCTCTTCCTGCTCGATATGGGCAATCTTCGAATGCGCGACCGCCACTTCGCGGCGCCACTTCGGATCCGAGCGGCTGAGCTCCGAGAAGTTATCGAGGTAAGCGCGGAAGGTATCGGCGGCTTCCGTGAGATCACCTTTCTCGGTCAACGCCTCGCCGAGAAGGCATTGACCTATGCCGACCATTACCTGGCGATTCGCCTTGCGAGCGAGCGCGATGGCTTC
>JBEVKB010000106.1:0-8346 GCA_040509875.1 Steroidobacteraceae bacterium
GTTCGCTGCTGCCTGAACATTGCCGCAACTCGACGTCGAAGACGTTCGATGGCGATCAGTGGGTGCGCGCCGAAGTCGTCGTGCTCGGCAGCGGCCCGGTCACGCAGATGGCCAACGGCGAAGTCGTCATGGAATATTCGCTGCCGCAGTATGGCGGCGGCTCCGTGAAGAACTTCGACCCCGCAGCCAAGCCCGACGGTGAGCTCATCTCAGGCGGTTACCTGGCGTTACAAAGCGAGTCGCATCCCGTGGAATTCCGCAAGGTGGAGCTGCTGAATCTCGCGGGCTGCATGGATCCGAAAGCGGAGAACTACAAGAGCTACTATGTGAAATCGGAGCGAGCCCAGTGCCGGTACGGCGCGAAGGGCGGCTAACCTGCAACGGCCAGCATCGACTTCAACCCTCGTGGCGACAACACGTGCTCCACACCGAGCACGACGGCGCCGATGATGCCCGCGCGATGTCCCAACGTACTCAGTTCAACCGACAAGCGTCGCGTCGCAAGCGGTAGCGCACGTTGATACACGACGGAACGCACGCCCGCCAGCATTTCATCGCCGAATTGCGTCATGCGGCCGCCGAGCACGATGACGGCCGGATTGAAGAAATGCACCAGCATCGCGATCACTTCGCCGATGTCCTCCGCAGCACTGCGCACCAGGGTCGCGACGTGCGCTTCACCTATGTCGCCGGTGCGGACGCCTAAGGATTCGCCTTCTCCACCCACCTTGCGAACGATGGCCTCGTAGGAGGCGAAGGCTTCGATACAACCCACACCGCCGCAACGGCAGATCTCATCGTGACCTCGCACGCGAACGTGTCCGATATCTCCGGCTGCGCCGTCGGCGCCACGATGTACTTGCCCATCGTGCGTAACGATGCCGCAGCCGATACCCGTCGACACTTTCACGTAGAGCAGCGGACAACGATCCGCAGGCCGACAGCGTGCTTCGCCCAGCGCCATCAGGTTCACATCGTTATCTACCAGTACCGGCGCCGTGAACGCCTCCTGGAACGCAGCGGCGACAGGGTAATTATCCCAGCCGGGCATGATCGGCGGCCGCACCGGCACGCCGCTCGAAAAATCCACTGGCGCCGGCAGACCCACGACGATGAGCCTGACGCTGCTCGCCTCGATGGCGTGCTCCGACAGCATCTGTAGAAATTCCTCGCGCACTTCGGCGAGCACGGTCTCGGGCCGGCGCGCCACATCGGTTTTGATGGACCGCTCGGCCAGGAAATGCTGGCCGAAATCCGCAATCGCCAGTCGCCCGCGCGCCGCGCCGATATCGGCGACCAGGATCACACCGGCCTGCGAATTCAGGTTCAGCACCAGCGGTGGACGCCCGCGTGCACCCGCCTCCGCTTCGTATTCCACGATCAGGCCGATGCGCAACAGCGGCGCAAGATGTTCGGACACTGTGGAACGCGCCAGCCCCGTCATGCGGGCGAGATCGGACCGCGAGGTGGCCTGTCCCGAGGCGATGAGTCTTGCGAGGTAACTACTGAGGTTCAGAGCATGATCGGCCTGAGCCGACGATGTCGTCGGCGGCAGGCCCAGGTTCAGCCAGGGGAGCATCGTCAACCCTCTTTAAGTCGATGTCCGGAGTAAACCCGCCGATATACAACCGCGCGGACCAGATTTATTCTCGCGGTAGAATACTCAACAGACGACACAACCGGGGGAAGCCATGTGGACACGGCGTAGTTTTCTGCAACACAGCGCTATGGCAGTTGCCGCGATGAGTTGCATCGAAGCCCAGGCAGCGCAGGCGCGCGGACCGCTCGGACGACCGATCGGGCTGCAGATATACACAGTTCGCGAGGCGGCGGCAAAAGACTTCGCCGGGACGCTCAGGGCAATTGCCGGAATCGGCTACAGCGAGCTGGAACTTGCGGGCCTGCCCACGCAACCGGTTGCGGAAATGCGCAAGCTGCTGGCCGATTGCGGCCTGACGGTGCCCAGCATGCATTCCAACATGCGCGACCTGCAGACCGGCGCACAGCAACGCATCGACTATGCGAAGGCGCTCGGCGTGGAATACCTGGTGTGCTCGTTCCCCTGGACCTCGGATGCGCGCTTCACCTCGAACGGCGCCATCGCCACCGGCATGACTCTCGACGACTGGAAGTGGAATGCCGAACAGCTCAATCGCATCGGCGAGCTGGCCAACAAGTCCGGCGTCCGCTGCGGTTATCACAATCACAACCTGGAATTCCGTTCGTTCGATGGCGTGGTCGCCTACGACGAACTGCTGCGCCTTACCGATCCCAAGCTCGTGACCATGGAACTGGACATCGGCTGGGTCGTCACCGCCGGCGTCGATCCCATCACCTACCTGCGCAAGCACGCGAATCGCATCTCGCTGCTGCACGTGAAAGACGTGCGCAAGGACATGAAGATCATGACGGACCAGGTGCTGGCGCAGACCACCGAAGTCGGCAGCGGCGCGATCGACTGGAAGGCCCTGTTTGCAGCCGCCAATGCCCAGCAGATCCGTCACTATTTCGTCGAGCAGGAAAACTTCACCGGCAATCCTATGGATGCTATCAAGGTCAGCTTCGAATACCTGCGCAAGCTCGGCGGCAAGTGAACCTTCCGGCCGCCTGACATCAAGGAACAGCCATGGCCACGATCAAAGGACCGGCGATTTTTCTTGCCCAGTTCGCTGGCGCCGAACCACCGTTCAACAGTCTGCGCTCCATTGGGCGCTGGGCTGCGAACCTCGGCTACAAGGGCGTGCAGATTCCGACCTGGGAGTCGCGATTGTTCGATCTCGATCGCGCCGCCGAGAGCGCGACCTACTGCGATGAGATCAAGGGCACCCTCGCTGAAGAAGGCATCGCGATCACCGAGCTGTCGACGCATCTGCAGGGCCAGCTGGTTGCCGTGCATCCGGCCTACGACGAAGCCTTCGATGGCTTCGCTCCGCAATCGGTGCGCGGTAATCCAAAGGCACGGCAGCAGTGGGCAGTCGAACAGTTGCGTAAAGCTGCACGGGCATCGCAGCGGCTTGGATTGAAAGCGCATGCCACTTTCTCGGGCGCGCTGGCGTGGCCTTATCTATATCCGTGGCCGCAGCGTCCGGCGGGATTGGTGGAAACTGCATTCGAAGAACTGGCGCGTCGCTGGCGCCCCATTCTCGATGCATTCGATGACGCCGGCGTGGACCTGTGCTACGAGATCCATCCGGGCGAAGACCTGTTCGACGGCGTCACGTTCGAGCGTTTCCTGAACGGCGTCGGCAATCATCCACGCTGCCACATGCTCTACGATCCGAGCCACTTCGTCCTGCAGCAGCTCGACTATCTCGGCTTCATCGATGTCTATCATCCGCACATTCGCATCTTCCACGTGAAAGACGCCGAGTTCCATTCGAGCGCGCGGCAAGGTGTCTACGGCGGTTATCAACCATGGATCGATCGCGCCGGACGCTTTCGTTCGCTCGGCGATGGCCAGGTCGATTTCACCGGCATTTTTTCCAAACTCACCCAGTACGGCTACGACGGCTGGGCGGTGCTCGAATGGGAGTGCTGCATCAAGCATCCCGAGCAGGGTGCTGCAGAAGGTGCGCCGTTCATTCAGCGCCATCTCATTCGCACCACCGACAAGGCGTTCGACGATTTCGCCAGCGCCGGCACCGATGACGCGGCGAATCGACGCATGCTGGGGCTTGGATAATCGATGCGTGCGCGTCGCCTCAGACTCGGCATGATCGGCGGCGGTCGCGGCGCATTCATTGGCGCCGTGCATCGCATGGCTGCGAGGCTCGATGATCGATATGAGTTGGTTGCGGGTGCGCTGTCATCGGATCCGCAGCGTTCGCTCGACAGCGGCGCCGATCTACTGCTTGCGCCGGAACGCTCTTACGCGCAGATCGGTGCGTTGCTCGAAGCGGAGGCGCACCGGCCCGATGGTGTGGATGTCGTAGCCATCGTGACGCCGAATCACCTGCATCACTCGGCAGCGAAGCAATGCCTCGAAGCCGGTTTCCACGTGATCTGCGACAAGCCGCTCACGACGACGATCGCCGACGCGCAGGAGCTGGTGCACATCGCCGAGCGGACTCGACGAGTGCTGGCGGTGACCTACAACTACACCGGCTATCCGATGGTACGGCACGCGAGGGAAATGATCGCGAACGGCGACCTCGGTGAGCTACGAGTAGTGCAGGTGGAATACGCCCAGGACTGGTTGACGACACCGGTCGAGGCGACAGGCAACAAGCAGGCTTCGTGGCGGGTCGATCCGCTGAAAAGCGGTATCGCGGGCGCTATCGGCGATATCGGCACGCATGCATTTCACCTGGCGGAGTTCATGACGGGAACACAGGTCAAGCAACTTGCGGCCGATCTGTCATCGCAGGTTGCAGGCCGCAGGTTGGATGACAACGGACAGATGCTGCTGCGATTCTCGAATGGCGCGCGCGGCGCGCTTTGGGCCAGCCAGGTGGCTCCGGGCAACGAGAACAATCTGCGGATTCGCGTTTATGGCTCGAAGGGTGGACTGGAATGGTCGCAGGAAGCGCCGAATCATTTGCGCTTTACACCTATGGGTGAGCAGCCTCGTTACATTGCTCGAGGCGGCGCCGGCGCAGGTACGGCGGCGACGCTTTCGACGCGGCTGCCGTCGGGCCATCCGGAAGGTTATATCGAAGCGTTCGCGCAGATTTATACGGATGCTGCGGAGTTGATTGCTGCTACGAACGAGAACAGAACGCCGAGCGCTGGGGCGTTGCTCGTGCCGACTGTTACAGATGGCCTGCGCGGCGTGAGGTTCATTCATGCGGCGGTGGAGTCGAGCAGCCGCGATGCTGCGTGGACGGCTGTGTAACGCGTTAGCGTTTTTCGCTTCGCGGGCGCCCGCGAAGCAAAGCGTCAGCCGGATTCCGTCGGCGCCAGAAAATCCCGAATCACCTTCTCTATCACCTGCCGCAACCCCTTCAACGCCGGATTGCTATGCGCAGCCACCGCAGCGCCATGAGCCAATTCGTGGAAGCGTTCGACCAGAAGCCGTTCCGCTGCTGAATTCAGCAACGGCTCCACACTTCTCAGCATAGTAAACGTCATCCCCGCATTCACGCCCGGTGCCGACGGACTCGCCGGCATGCGCGCCAACGCGGATCCAACGCGAGCCAGCACGTGCATTAAATCGACAGCAGCCGACAACGAACGCGTCTGCAACGGCGCACTCGCATTCCGGCCTCCGAACGACTGCACGAGAAAACGCAGCAGCTGTCCATATACAGCATTGGCGAAGTCCAGAACGCGCGCCGCCGAACGATCGTCGATGAACACTTTATCTTCAGGCTCGGGCGGACGACGCGATACCGGATTGATCGCCGCCGGCCACGCAGGCGCAAACTCGGCGTCCTGCGACAACAGCTGCCGGTACTCGTCCCTGACCGATAGAAAGCGTTGATAGTGCGAGCCATCGCGATCGGCAAGCGACCCCTCCCCCTGCTCGACGATGGTATCGATCGCCTGCAGCGCCGAGGCGAGATCGGTGATGACCTGCACTCCCTGCAAATCCATCTGCTCAGGCCCCACTTGCGCGGCTGCCGGTCCGATAAATAGTTGCGACTCTCCCAACCTGCGGTTGCACGCGAGCAGGTTCAATCGCAACGCCTTGTATAGATGTCCGACCGTCGTGTAGTCCTGAACGCTCGGCATCATGCCGTGGTAAGCCTCTTCGCGCGCATATTCCTGCGCATGTTCGAAACCTTCTCCATCGGGTTGATCCTCGCCCTGCGGCCGCTCCAGGAAGACGAAGTGATCCAGCGTGTCCATCGTAAACGGCGTGAGCCTGACCACCACGCCCGACGGAAAGTACCCCGGCACCACCGGAAAGTTCGGCCGGCTGAAGTGCGGCCTGCCGCCCAAGGCAATAGCCAGGTTAGACACGAGAACCAGGTGCACCATCTCCTCTGTCGCGACGGACAGCACGACTTTGCGCCAGCGATCAACCGCACCCGCCTGCTCCGGCGACAATCCGGTATCGGCCCCCTGTTTGAGACTGAATGCCGCGTACAGGTAACTGCACATCAAAGCGTGTTCTATCTCCGCCGCCTCGGCGAGCAGATGAAACAACTGCTCGCGCGGCCCGATGACCACCGCGGGCTCCTCGGTGTCCGGTGTCGCCATTTCGTTTACATCAGTCATGTGAGGTCTTTCCCGCCGAGCCTGTGGCGCACAACGCGTCGCCCAGGTGCTGGTTCCTCCTGCCGTTGCATGCACGAGGCTTAATTTGCGAAGGAGGGATCGGTCTTCCCGGAACTAAAGCGACCGCAGGGAATTAGCGTGTACTAACCGCCATCTATCCTAAGGAGTCATCATGGGTCGTGGAATATTGCTTTGGCTTCTGGGCGTTCCCCTGCCTGTCATCCTGCTACTCGCCATCTTCTGGCATTGAGAACCCTATGAGCACCATCGTAAATGACTTGAGCCCCGCCATCGGTGGGAACACTGTTGAGTCGCCGGTCTCAGCGATCTCGTGGCCGGCAATCGTGGCGGGCGCCGCCGTCGCCGCTGCCACCTCCATCCTGCTGCTATCGCTTGGATCGGGGCTCGGCTTTGCATCGCTGTCACCGTGGCGCAACGAAGGACCGTCGGCGACTACGTTCACTGTCATGACTGCGATCTGGCTGATCCTGGTCCAGTGGATCTCCTCGGCGTTCGGCGGCTACCTCACCGGTCGCACACGCACGAAGTGGGTCGGCGTGCACACTCACGAAGTCTCGTTTCGCGATACCGCACACGGCTTGGCTACATGGGCTGTAGCGACGCTGGCGACCTCCGCCGTTATCGCATTGAGCACGCTGGCAGTCATCGGCGGCACGGCGAAGCTCGCCGGTTCCGCGGCATCCGGGCTCGGCCAGGCAGGTGCTGCGGCGATGTCTAAATCAGATGTCGGCGGCTACGAAGTCGACTCGCTGTTCCGATCTACGTCGGCAACTGCGGCCACGCCGGACACTCGCGGGGAAGCTCTGCAGATTCTCGCCAAGGGCGCCAGCGACGGCGACATTCCAGCAGACGATCGCAAGTATCTTGCGGATCTGGTGGCCGCGAAGACAGGGATCTCTCAGCCGGAGGCCGAGCAGCGCGTGAACAGCGCCATCGAGCAGGTAAAGGCTGCGTCAGTGAAAGCACGTGAGATGGCGGATGCAGCGAGAAAGGCAGCGTCGGCAGCGGCCATCTGCACTGCCCTGTCTATGTTGATCGGCGCGTTCATCGCGATGGTCGCATCCGCATTGGGCGGCCGTGAACGCGATCTGCATGCTTGAAGGTTTCCCGGTCGCGCTCGTTATTTCCTCCCCCGGCGACGGGGGAGGAAATCGGATCAGCGGCGATCGGCTGACGGGAAGAATCCCAGACTGAAGACCGCGAGCCCGGCGACCGCCGCCACCGGCGCCATATAGAACACGACGTTCGCAGCGGATGTGCCGCCGCCAAGCAAGACGCCCGCAAGCAATGGCCCCGCGATCGATCCCACTCTACCGATTGCAATGCTAGCCCCCGATCCCGTGCCGCGCATCTCTTGCGGATAGTAAGAAGCAGCGACGCCGTAAAGCGAGTAGTTGGCTCCCATCAGGAAAAATCCCGCCGCAGCGCTGCCGATCACAATGGCATGCAAACCCTGCGCACTGCCGAGCGCAATGAGCGATCCGATCAATGCAGCATAAGCGATCGTCAGCGGCCAGCGAGCGCCGAACCTGTCCACGACTCGCCCAAGCAACAATGCACCGGCCACACTGGCAAAGTTGAACGCGAGCGAACTCAACGGAGCTGTCGCACGGCTCAAACCATTGGCGATCGCGAGTGTGGGCAACCAGTTGAGGATGAGATACAGGATCAGCAGCGTGGGCAGGAAGGTAAGCCACAGCAGCAGCGACGGGATCGCCCGCCCGCCACCGAACAATACCTGTGCGACATTGGCGCGAGGCGGTGCCGAGGGCGCTGCCCGCTGCAAAGTCTCCGTCATGAAGACATGCATGGCGGGGACGATGATCAACGGCAGCAGCCCGCCGATGATGAACAACGTGCGCCAATCGAAATCCGGCGGCAGCAGTTGCGTAATCAACGCCGACGTTCCGCCTCCCAACGGCATGCCGCAGAACATGGTGGCGGCGGTCGATGCCCGCCGCTCCGGCGGACTGATCTCGGCGGCAAGCGCCATCATGTTCGGCAGCGCCGCGCCGAATCCGAGGCCGGCGAACAGCCGCAATGCGAACAGCGTGTTGAACCCGTCGATCAACGGTGTCGCCAGCGTGAACACCCCGAACGTGGCGACGGCTGCGATGAACACCGGCTTGCGGCCGAAGCGGTCTGCAAGCCAGCCGCCGAAAC
>JBEVKB010000107.1:0-12470 GCA_040509875.1 Steroidobacteraceae bacterium
AAGACACAGACGGATTGCATGGAGTGGGATTGTACTTGCTGCCGGGGTTGCGGACTTCGAGCAGGCGTCGCGCCAGCCAGGAACGGGCCTGGCGCACAGTTTTGAAGTCGTCGGTAACCTGAACAACTCCGTCGCTGCACTGCGACCTCAAGGCCGGCACCTTGCCGCCCGATATATCTGCCGAACGAACATGGAGTAGTGAATCACGTTGCCATCATGACGGGCACTTACGTTAACTGGCTGGTCGGGCTTTCGCTGACGGTGGCACTGATGGTGTCGTACACCGTGCTCGGCCTGGCTGCGCGCGTGAACGACTCCAATGGCAAGGCGGGCCTCATCTGGCTGCTATGTAGCGCCGTCGCAATGGGGACCGGCATCTGGTCTGCCCACTTCATCGGCATGCTGGCGCTGTCGCTGCCCATCAACCTGACCTACGACTTCGGCACGACCGTGTTGTCCCTGCTGATCGCCATCGCGATCTCGGGCCTTTCTCTCGCTCTCATCAGCCGTGGCGCTGCCAGCATTCCACGACTCACCATCGCTGCAGGACTGCTCGCGCTGGGCATTGCCGGCATGCACTACACCGGCATGGCCAGCATCAACATCGTCCCGAAAATCAACTATGGCGCCGCGCCGCTGGCATTGTCTGTTTCGATCGCCATGGTGTTGTCGTTTGCGGCGCTGTGGATGGCCTTCGCATCCGGCATCCGCGAGACCCGGCCCATCCTTACCCGTTGCATTTCTTCCGGGTTGCTGGCCTGTGCCATCGGCGGCCTGCATTACACGGGAATGGCAGCGGCGAATTTCAGCGCCGGTTCGTACTGCCTGCCCGGCCAGCAGCTCGACAATCCCTGGCTCGCCATGGCGCTGGCGGTGTTTGCGCTCGGGCTCATGGGGCTGGCGATGGCCACCACCATCTTCGATACCTATCTCAAGCAGCTCAAGCGCGACCGTGACGAAGACATCGAACTCGCTGGCGCCCGCGCGCACCATGCGAGCCGCCACGATTCGCTGACGGGACTGCCGAACCGTCTCGCTCTGGTCGAAGCCGCGGAGGCCGCAATCGCCGACGCCACGCTCAAGGACACGCAGCTCGCGGTGATGGTGCTGAATGTAGACCGGCTCAAGTCGATCAACGATTCGCTCGGTCACCAGGTCGGCGACGAACTGCTGTTGGAATTGGCGCGACGACTGCGCGGAGTCCTGCGACGCAAGGACACGCTGGCGCGACTCGCCGGAGATGAATTCACCATCCTTGCCACCGAACTCGCCAGCGCACGCGATGCCGAGGCCATCGTCGCGAAGATCATGGAAGCCTTGCAGGCGCCCTGCTTCGCGGCTTCGGTGGATCTGCATCCGTCGATCAGCATCGGCATCAGCACCTTCCCGCTCGATGGCGAGAGCTTCGACCTGCTGCTGCGCCGGGCGAACGCCGCCATGCGCTACACCAAGGATTCGGCGCGCGGCAGTTTCCGTTTCTATACGACGCAGATGAACAGCTTCACCGACGACAAGCTGGCCATGGAAAACGACCTGCGGCGCGCGGTCGAAACCGGCCAGTTCGAATTGCACTTCCAGCCCAAAGTAGACATTCCCACGGGGCGCATCCGCAGCGCCGAGGCGTTGATTCGCTGGAAGCATCCGACCCGCGGACTGGTGCCGCCGAATCTATTTATCCCGGTGGCGGAAGAAACCGGCCTCATCGTGCCCATCGGCGACTGGGTCTTGCGCCAGGCCTGCCGGCAGATGCGCATGTGGCTCGACGAAGGCATGACGCCGGTGCGCGTCGCCGTAAACCTGTCGGCGAAGCAGTTCCGTCACGCCGATCTCGCCGCTGTCGTGAAGTCGGCATTGTTCGAGGCGCAGCTCGAACCCGGCTTCATCGAACTGGAGCTGACCGAGAGCGCGGTCATGCACAACCCCGAGGAATCGGCGGCGACTTTGCAGACGTTGAGCGCGATGGGCGTACATATATCCATCGACGACTTCGGCACCGGCTATTCGAGTTTGAGTTACCTGCGCCGCTTCCCTCTCGACAAGCTCAAGATCGATCGCAGCTTCATCCGCGAACTGATGACTAATCCCGACGACGGTGCCATCGTCCGCGCCATCATTTCACTGGCGCACAGTTTGCGCCTGCGTGTCGTAGCCGAAGGCGTCGAGACGGCGGAGCAGTTGAATTTCCTGCGTGAACTGGGATGCGATCAATACCAGGGATTTCATTGCAGCCCGGCGGTGCCGGCGGATTCGTTCATCACGCTGATCAAGCGGCTGCGCGCTGAACGCCCGGAACTGACGGAGGCGGATATGTTGCGGACGCAGAGCCGGCTGTCGGCGTTCTCGCCGACGGCGGCTTCACGCTGAAAGGGAATGAAGAATTCTCTCGCGGAGCACGCCGAGCACGCTGAGCAGAAAAGAAAATAATAGTACGGAGTCGGAATCAGCTCCGGTCCGACCATTTTTGTCTTCTCTGCTCAGCGTGCTCCGCGAGAAATTTCTTGTCTGATCCTAAGCGCCTACAACGCCGTCTCGAGCCGCAAGCCAAACGCTACATCCGCATAGTCGAACAGGTCCTGGTTCGCCAGTCGCTGGTACTCGACGAACCCCGAGATGCCGAATCTGAATTGCGCCGACACGCCGGCAGTGAATCGATAGTAAGAGCGGTCCGGCACGGCAGTTGTGACCACGATCAGCGGCGTATCCTTGAACGGATCGTTCGCGAAGCGCACGCCAAAACTTTCCGTATCGTCGATGAACTCGCGGATGTATTCGCCGCGAACCTGCGGCATCACCACGGCGATGCGCGTATTCCAGGCATACGACATGCGCAGGCCAGCGTTTGCCGTTGCGGAGACGTAATCCTGCTTGAGGTAATCTAGATCTAGCCCCGCGGCGCCCGCCTCGCGAAAGCCATCGATGTTGGACATCATGTAGTTGTAGCCGACGCTCGGCGCGATGGTGAAACCGCCCAAGTTGAAGTCGTAACCCACGGTAAACGCAACGCCGAGTGTCGAACCATCGGTCGAGCCGCGCGCCATCAAGTCGATGGGTGCGCCACCTTCCGTGAACTCAAGATGCCGACGCGATCCGTAATCGGCCTGCAGGTAGCTCGCGATCGCATCGACATAGAAGCCTTTCTTCGTGTACATGGTGCCGTAGATAGCGGCAGTGATAGCAGTCGTCGCCAGGTCGCCGGAACCGTACGGACTGAAATCTACGTTCGACGTGCCGTAGCCGATCGCCAGCCCCACGATATTCTCCGGCGACAAGCGGTAGTCGAGTCCGCCCGTCATGCCCCATTGGTCCGCATCGAAACCGTGATCGGCGATGTCGGCCTCCTTGCTGCCTAAGCTGTAATTGCCACGCAGCCAGATACCGATCCTGTCATCCAGCAAGCCGCCTCTTTCCGCCTCATCGGCGCTGGCGCCACCGCCGAGAATATCGGCCCAGCTGCTCGCCACCTGCTCGATGGGAATGACCTGGTCGTTGGAATTCAGATTGAGTCCGGTGAGGCTCAGCCCCCGTGCGCCGCTGCGCAGGGCAATGAGTCGATCGCCGACCTGGGCGAGTTGCGAGCGCGACAGGTTGAACGTCTGGGTGCGCGTCGCATTGAGATCCTGCGGCGTGATTTCATCGAGCGCGTGGATCTGCTCGCTGGTCGTACTGGAACGAACGATGCCGTTGCAACGAGTCAGCAGGTTCAACTGGTCGGGCGTCAACGACTCGCGCCCGGCCAACCTTGGACACAATGAATCGAGCGCGACGGCGACCGATCGCTGATTGGGCGACAGTCCCGGCAACGCGGAGAGCACGGGAATGACGGGCGCGACTGCAACGGAGATCTGCACTACCGCGGAGGCGGTGTTGCCCTGGTCGTCGAACACGACCAGGGTGACTGCATCGTTGCCGTCGGGCAGTCGCACATCCACCGTCACGCCCGTGCCGATGAGCTTGCCGCCGCTCAGCCATTGATAGGTGACGATGACGCCGTCGCTGTCCGTCGACGCGCTGCCATCGAGCGTTACGTTCTCACCCGGAAGGTCGTCCGTGTCGGGGATCCGGCGATCGGCGCCAGCATTCGCTATCGGCAGTGTCGCCGCCGAAGCCGCGACCGTCACCAGCACCGAATCCGACGCGGTGTTGCCTTGGTTGTCGGTAACCAGCAGCGTGACGACACTCTCGCCGTCGATGAGCCGCACCACCGGATTGACGCCGGTGGCGATCTGCTGGCCGGCGGCATTCGACCATTGATACGACAGGATGCTGCCGTCCGCGTCCTGCGACGCGCCAGCGGTGAGCGTGACGTCCTCACCCGGCAGTCGATCGGTATCGGCGACAGTCTGATCGGGGCCCGCATTGGCAACGGGCGCGACGCCGACGGGTGTGGCGCCCACAGCGGCATCGGCACACGCAAGCGGCGACACATCGTTTGGTGCTAGGCCTGCTCGGATGACGACGCGGCCCGGGACTCCGCCGGGTGCATCTGCGTTGTAAGCAGTGACATCGACTTCGACTCCCAGGATGGACAGGTCGAGTCCGAGCACGTTGCCGATCTGCAGGCAGACCGTGCTGCTGGTAGCGGGCACCAGCGAGCGGACGATGGAAATGAGCGGGGACAGTATTCCGCCGACACGCACGGCGTTGACCTGCACGTCGATGGGCGCGCTGCCAGTGATGGCGCCCTGCGCACGCAAGTTAACGATGGAAGTGCGGCCGGTGGTGAGTGCGACGCCGCCAGTGAAGCTAGGTGGAGCCGCTTGCGCGGTCAGCGCCAGGCAGAGCAACAGTGCGGCCGTTGCATGCAGGGCAAATTTCCACAGGCGTGCGGTCATCGGTGTCAAATCATGCGAAGAAGGAAATTGTTCCCTGCCGCGTTTCTTTACCTCTCCGGTTTCGGCACAGGTGACGCGGCTTCGCGCCGGTGAGGGCTCTTCATCCCCAGTTCAGCCGCTCGCAGCAATCGTGCCCTCTGCGCGCATCACTGCACTACAATCACGCCCCATGTGCCTCCTTGTTCTCGCCTGGAAATCCCACCCCCGCTATCGCCTGGTGCTCGCCGGCAATCGCGATGAATTTCATGATCGCGCTGCCGCCCCGTTGAACTGGTGGCCGGATGACGCGCGTATCCTCGCCGGGCGCGACCAGAAAGCCGGCGGAACCTGGCTCGGCGTAGCGCGGTCGGGCCGCTTCGGCGTGGTGACCAACTACCGTGAC
Source organism: Steroidobacteraceae bacterium (assembly GCA_040509875.1). GTDB lineage: Bacteria > Pseudomonadota > Gammaproteobacteria > Steroidobacterales > Steroidobacteraceae > Steroidobacter. The sequence continues at coordinate 5,215 of JBEVKB010000107.1, forward strand.
CTGCAAGCGCCCGTGGAAGGTGCACCCTCGCGAGGGAATCTCGTCCCCCGCTTTCTCACTGGCGCCACCTCACCGAAGGAATTCCTGGACGACCTGCGCGGAGCGGCATTGCGCTATTCGGGATTCAACCTGCTCGTCGGTGGCACGCGCGCCCTGTACTACTACTCCAATCGCGGCCCGAAAGACCCCACCGTGCTGGCGCCCGGCGTCTATGGCTTGAGCAATCACCTGCTGGACACGCCCTGGCCCAAGCTCGAACGTACGCGCGAGCGCTTCAAGCAACTGCTCGCACAACCGGAACTGGTCCCCGAAGACCTGTTCACCGTACTCGCCGACCGCGAACGCGCTCCCACGGAAAATCTGCCCTCCACCGGATTGCCGGCGGACTGGGAACGCGTGGTATCGGCGCCGTTCATCGTCAACGAACGCTACGGCACACGCTGCTCCAGCGTGCTGCTGGTCGAGCGCAATGGCAGGACCATCCTGCACGAGCGCCGCTTCGATGCGACCGGCTTGCAGACCGGCACGTCCCGATTCGAGTTCACCAGCACCGAGGTGCCGGAAGCCTGGTTCGAACCGGGCGATCCGAACAACGCGGTGGTTGCCGATCCCTCGTTCGATTCGTCGCCTGAGTGAAGACGCGCCTCGGGCGTTGGGCCTGGGGCATGGGTCCTATGGCCCTCTTCGCACTCTGCGGGCTGCTGCTCGCGAGCCTTGCGAGTGCTGCGGCGATCGATATCGAAATTCCCGATGTTCCCGACACCGTCGCCAGCAACATTCGCGCGTTCCTCAGCCTGACACGCTACGCCGAGCGTAAAGACCTCACGCCGGAAACCGTAGGCCGCCTGCAGCGGCGCATCGTGACGGAAACGCGCGAGGCGCTCGAGCCGCTCGGATATTACGACCCGACAGTCGAGTACAAAGTGGCGCAGGAAGGCGAGAGCTGGAAAGTGACCATCCTGGTCCAGCTCGGCCGGCCGGTGCGACTGTCGGACGTGACCATCGACGTTACCGGCCCCGGCGCCAACGATCGTCCCGTGCGCGACCTGCTGGCGCAGGATTCGCTCAAACCCGGGTTGCGCCTGAACCATGGCAACTACGAACGCGTGAAGGGCGAACTGATCCGCACGGCCAAGAACGAAGGCTATCTCGATGCGCACCTCACCAAGAGCGAACTGGTGGTGGATCGCATCGAGCGCCGCGCCACCGTCGTGCTCGAAATGGAAACCGGCGCACGCTATGTCTATGGCGCCATCGACATCACGCAGGATGTGATCAACGAAGAACCCATGCGCAAGCTGCTGCGCATGCAGCCGGGCGATGCCTACACGCTCGACTCGCTGCTGCGTACTCAATATGTGCTGGACGACAGCCAGTACTTCGGCAGCGTTGACATCGAAAGCGGCGAACCGGATCGCGTCGCGCACACCGTGCCCATGACGATTTCGGCAGAGCCCCGGCGTCGGCATCGCTACGGCGCCAGCCTGGGCTTCGGCACCGATACGCGTGTGCGCGGTCGTTTCACTTGGGAAGACCGACGCGTCAATCGCGACGGGCATCGCTTCCGCGCGGAACTGCTCGGCTCATCGCTCATCAAGGAAGTCACCGGCCGCTATTCGATACCGGTGCTGGACGTGGCGCTGGAGAAACTCGAATTCTCCGCCACCATCAAGGAAGAAGAGCGCAGCCAGCTCACCAGCAAACTGGCCGAAGTGGGTGCGAGCCTCACCCAGGTTGCCGGTCGTTGGCAGCGCGTTCTCGCCGTGCGCCTGTCGAACGAAAAAACCATCGAGCCCACCACCGGGCAGCGCACCGATTTTTACATCATTCCATCGATCAGCTATTCGACCTTGCCGAGCTACATCGTCGGCCGCACCACGCGACCGTACTACCTGTTCGCCGAATTACGCGGTTCGCCGGAGACGCTGGGGTCGGACGCTTCATTCCTGCAATTGCGATTGCAGGGCGAACGCGTCATCGACCTGTCGGCGCTGTGGCACGTGCGCACGCGGGCCGAAATCGGCTTGAGCTGGGTAGCGGACTCATCCACCCTGCCGGCCTCGCAACGCTTCTTCGCCGGCGGCGAACACAGCGTGCGCGGTTTCGGCCTCAACGAACTCTCCCCTCTCAACCAGTTCGGCGAGAAAGTCGGCGGCGAATACCTCGCGGTGGGCTCCATCGAATTGCAACGCGACCTGCCGCGCAACTTCGGGGTCGCCACGTTCTACGACATCGGCAACGCCTTCGACGATCTGCACGACCCCTTGGAATATTCGGTGGGCGTGGGCCTGCGTTATCACATCGCCGTCGCCAGTTTCGGGATCGATATCGCGCAGCCGCTGTCCGAATCCGGACGCGATCCCAAACTGCACCTGTACATTTCCACGGAATTCTAGCGACCGTGCGAAGACGCCTGCTCATCATCCTCGCCCTGCTGGTGCTGCTCGCGCCGGTCGCGCTCGTCGTGACTCTGCTGTACACGCAGACCGGCACCGCGATGCTTGCCGGCCAGCTCGAACGGCTGGCAAGCATCGGCCTGCACTTCGAAGGCATCTCGGGAACGCTGGGCGGCACGTTGCGCATCGAGCGTTTCGAACTCGATCATCCGCGCGTCCACATCGTCTCGCAGGGCATCGTGCTGACGCCGCAGCTGCGTGGGCTGATGTTGCAGACCTTGCAGGTCGGCTTGCTGAGCGCGCGTGAAACGTCGGTCGAACTGCGTGAAGATCCTCGCCCGCCCACCGATCTGCCGTTGCGATTCCTGCCACCGTTCCTGCGAGTCCACGCACGCGCGGTGTCGCTCGATCACGTGCGTTACCTGCACACCAACGGGCTGGAGTTCGAAGCCGACACCGTACGCGGCGAGGCCATCATCACTCCCGACCTGATCCGCGTACCGCAGTTCAAGATAGACGGCACGCAATTCGACGCTATCGGCGACATGCGTTTGCACGCAGCACGCCCGATGGGCCTGGAAATAGACGCAGACGGCCATCTGCGCCTGCCGGGCAATCCGCAGCTCGCGCTCAAAGCGCAGCTCGGCGGCAACATCGATGTCATGACCATCAAGGCGCAGCTGCGCGAACCCGATGTCGCCACCGCCGACCTGGTGATGACGCGTCCGGAACAGAAGTGGCTATTGAAGGGCAAAGTGGCGTCGCCGGCTTTTTCGCTCGATCCGTGGATAGTCAACTCGCCGTTGTCTCTGCAACGGGTGGCGCTCGATGTGGAACTCGGTCCGCCGATGGATGCACACATCCGTGGTTCGGTGGTGGTTCCGGAGTTCGACGACCAGGATCTGCTCGTGGAAATGCGCGGCGCGCTCGCCAATCGCAAACTGCGCATCGATGAGTCCACTGTCGGCTTCCGCGACCTGCCTGGGAAACTGCTCACGACCGGAACCCTGCTGTTCGATGGCGGACCGCCGACTCTGGACGTCACGGCGCAATGGACCAACCTGCAATGGCCACTACGCAAACCCGCGCTCGTGCGCAGCTCCGCCGGCGACCTGGCGTTGCGAGGCCCGCTGCCTTACGACTTCCAGGTCACCGGCAGTGTCGCCGGACCGAATTTTCCCTCCGCCACCGCAGCGGGCAGCGGCGTGCTGACCAAGGAGTCCATCGAGTTCGCGAGCTACTCGCTCAGTGTCCTGCAAGGATCGATGACGGGAAAGGCAGCGCTGCAATTCGACCTGCCGCGTCCCTGGAGTCTGTCGACGCGCGCGGAAGCCATCGATCCGGCCGGCATTTTTCCGGACTTTCCAGGTCGCTTGAGTTTCGTCGCGAACGGCACCGGTACGGGCCTGACGCTCGCCGCGCTCTTCAATGCCAACATCACCGAGATCAGTGGCAAGCTTCGAGATCAGTCGATTCGCGGCAGCGGCGCCGTCGCACGCGACGCCAAGGGCTGGCAGGTGTCGAATGCCGACGTTCGATATGGCGATGCTCATCTGACACTGGATGGAACCTGGCGAGATACGATCGATGCACGCTGGGCGTTCACGGCGCCGTCTCTGCAACGGCTACTGCCGCAGGCAAGTGGCGCACTCACCTTCTCAGGCACGGCAAGCGGTCCACCGAAGACGCCGCACGTAGTAGCAAAGCTCGATGGCACGGACCTGCGCTACCAGGATTGGACTGCCACTCACTTATCTCTCGATGGCGATGTCGACGCCGCGGGCCAGCAACCTTCGCATCTCAAAGCGTTGGCGTCGCGTCTCGGCCAGGGCACGCCCTTTGTCGAGTCGTTGAACATCTCGGGTGAGGGCACGGCCGCCGACCATCGCATCACCATCGATGCGGCTGGAGTTCCGGCTCGCACCGGCGCCGCAGCGCCGACAGCGACGATGGTGGTGAATGGCAAACTGGACCGGGAGACCTGGAACGCCACCATCGCCACCACCCAGTTCGTGATCGGCGAACCCATGCAACGCGTTGCCATCGCCGAACCGGCGACGATGATGCTGTCACGCGAACGCGCTGCACTGGATAACCTGTGCCTGGTCGTGGCCGCGGGCCGACTCTGCGGCAGCGGCAAATGGGAACGCGACGGTCCGTGGGAAGGCACCGTTGCCGGTTATGAAATTCCGCTCGCCATCGTGCTGCCACCCAGTGGCAATGAAGCGGAATACGCGGGACGCATCGAAGGCCGCGTGCATGCATCGGGCCTGCCGGGCAAACCTTGGACTGGCGAGGCCGGCATGCGCATCGTCGATGCGGCCATCGTCTACACGCCACAGGGAGCAGAACCGGAAACACTGCAGCTCGGCAACGGCGGTCTCGCCGCGACCGCGACCGCCGAGCGCGTCGAATTCTCTTTCGGCGTGCAGGCATTCACCGATACGTTTCTCTACGCCAATGCCCGACTCCAACGCGATGGCAGCAACAACCTGTTGCACGTACCGCTGACAGGCGACATCCGCGCACGAGCCGGTGACGCCAACATCCTGCCGCTCGCGTTTCCGGACATCGATCACGCCGCCGGCGTGCTCACCGCCAATGCCAACATCACCGGTTCGCTCGCCAGCCCCGAAGTGAACGGACGCATCCAATTGGAGAATGGCGAGTTCGATTCCTATCGCGTCAACCTCGCCTTGCGACAGATCAACCTGCGCGCGGATATAGCAAACAACGGACTGGACTTCACGGGCAAAGGCCGCGCCGGCGACGGCGAACTCGACCTGGATGGCAGGTTCCGCTGGCAGGATCGGCAGTCGAGCGGCACGTTGCATCTGAGTGGCAACAACCTGCTGGTCGCGGACCTGCCTGAATATCGCGTCGTCGCGTCGCCGGACCTGCAGTTCAAGATCGACGGCAATCGCGTCGATGCTTCCGGCGACGTGACGATTCCGAGTGCGCTGGTGCAACCGGCGCAATTGACGGGCGCGGTGCGAGCTTCTCCCGATGCGCGGTATGCGGACGAGAAGGAAGAAGAACGCGCCAGTCGCTACGTGGTGCACGCCGACATCCGCATCAAGATGGGCGACGACGTTCGTGTCGATGCGTTCGGCCTGCAGGGGCGCATCAACGGCGGCGTGAACACGATCACGACCACAGGCGAAGATCCCATCGGCCGCGGCGAACTCAACGTGGCGGAAGGTCGTTACGAAGCCTACGGCCAGAAGCTCGCCATCAATCGCGGCCGGCTGTTGTTCGAATCCTCACCGCTCGACGATCCGGGCCTGGACATCGAAGCCCGCCGCGAGATCGAGACCATCACCGTCGGACTCAACGTGCGCGGCACGCTGCAGGAGCCGCGCATCAGTTTCTTCTCCGATCCATCGATGCCGCAGACCCAGATCGTCTCGTACCTGCTGGCGGGCAAACCGATGGATTCCATTCAGTCCGGCGACACCAGCTCCGTCAACTCGGCGCGCAGCGCGCTGGCAATGCAGGGCGGCGGCTTGATCGCCTCACAGCTCGGCCGACGTTTGGGCCTGGAGGAAGTTGGCGTCGAAAACAGCATCGGCAACAGCGGCGAAACCAACACCGCGCTGGTGCTTGGCAAGTTCCTGTCGCCGCGACTGTTCATCAGCTACGGCATCTCGCTCACGGAATCCATCAACACGCTGAAGCTGCGCTACACGCTGAGCGATCGCTGGGTACTGAAGACGGAAGCGGGTGAGAACCAGAGTGCGGATGTGGAGTTCAGTATCGAGCGGTGAAAGAATTCTCTCGCGGAGCACGCCGAGCACGCTGAGCAGAAAAGATAGAAATGGTCAGAACGGAATGAAATCTGCTTCCCACTCTGCACATTTATTTTCTTTTCTGCTCAGCGTGCTCAGCGTGCTCGGCGTGCTCCGCGAGAAATTTCTTTCTATCCCTCACCATCCACGCAACCGGGGGGAGAACGTCAGGCATAGAGAATGCCCTTCAACGCCGCCACCAGCGACAACGGCTGATCGAGCATCACATGGTGATGCGATTGCGGAATGGCGATCGGACCTCGGCCGTGCTTCAGCCGTTCGACGATGGCCTGGGCCTCCGGGCGAATCACGACGAAACTGAGATCGCCGTAGACATACGTGACCGGCACATCGACGCGGGCGAGTATGGATTCGGCGGTCACGCCGTCGGATTCGAGATGGCGCGGCACGAAACTCTCGTCGAACTTCCAGGTCCAGCCGCCCTCGACTTCTTTGAGCGAGTGACGCCCGACATAGTCCAGGATGTAATCAGCCGTGTTGTTGTCTTCGGGCGTGAGGCGAAAGCGCTCGCGAGCGGCGGCGAACGTTGGGTAAATCTTCTTCGGACGCAACTGTAACGTCGACGGACCCTTGTGCCGTTCGAAGCTCGCAAGCGGCACGTAGCCATCGATCACGACGGCGCGTTCGACCTTCTCTGCGTGGTCGGCGCAGAAACGCAGCACCCTACCGCCGCCGAAGCTGTGCCCCACGAGTGTCGTGCGGCCCAGGTTTGCATGATCGATCACTCCCGCGATGTCGCGGGAGAACTGCGTCGCTGCATAACTGGGACGATTGCCGCTATCGCCCATTCCCGAAAAATCCAGGGCGGCGACACGATACCGGCTCAGGAAAAACGGCGCGACGAAACTCCACCAGCGCGCGTGCGCGCGAAAGCCATGCGCAAACAGCAGCGACGGCTTGTGAGTGTCAGCTGCATTCCAAATCAGGTAATGAATCCGCGCACCATCGACATCGACGCAGCAGGACTCGGGCTGGCAGGCGATGGCTTTGTTGAACCATTCGGGCGCGACCGGGGTCACGGCGGTATCTGGCATTCAGTCGAACTCCGTCG
>JBEVKB010000108.1:0-58281 GCA_040509875.1 Steroidobacteraceae bacterium
CGCAATGCCTTGCCGGTGGTGGTGGCGCCGCCGACGACGAATCGTTCGTTGTGCGAATAATTCAGCGTGACCGCGTCCTCGGCGAACAGGCCATCGATGATATAGCGATCGCGCAGCTGCTGATTGCTCGCGCCCGCCATCATGTCGGGATGCGTTGCGTGATAGGTTTTCTTGAACACGGTTGGATTCCCCAAAGAGCAACTGGTTAGAGTTTGTAAGCCTGCCGCGGCAGGCGGTAAGCGAGATCGACGATGAGTTCGGCAGCCGACTGTTCGTCGAGGCGATGTTCTGCTACCAGACGCGACAGGTAGACCGCATCGATGCGTCGTGCGACATCGTGTCTCGCCGGAATCGAAAGGAACGCGCGCGTATCGTCGTTGAATCCCACCGTGTTGTAGAAACCGGCAGTCTCGGTGGTCTGCTCGCGAAAGCGCAGCATGCCTTCGGGACTGTCATGGAACCACCAGGATGGGCCGAGTTTCAACACCGGGTAATGACCTGCCAGCGGCGCGAGTTCGCGACTGTAAGTAGTTTCGTCGAGAGTAAACAGGATCACACTGAGCCGCTTGTCGTTACCGAATCTTCCGAGCAGCGGCTGCAATGCATGCACGTATTCGGTGGACTGCGGCACGTCGGCGCCCTTGTCGCGACCATAACGATCGAACAGCCAGCGATTGTGATTGCGACACGCGCCGGGATGGATCTGCATCACCAACCCATCGTCCAGGCTCATGCGCGCCATTTCCACCAGCATGGCGGCCCGGAACAACTCTGCATCCTCCGCAGAAACCTTGCCCGCAATGACACGAGCGAACAGGCGTTCTGATTCGAGCGTCGACAAATCGGCGGTCGCGGCTGTGGGATGCCCATGATCCGTCGATGTTGCGCCGGCGTGCGCGAACGCTTCGCGGCGCACACGATGAGCCTGCAGATAGCCTTTCCAGGTGTGAACGTCCTGGTGCGTCAGTTCGCCGAACTGTTCGAGCGACGCCGCGAATGCTTCATGCTCGGGATCGATCACCGCATCGGGCCGGTATGCGGTGATGACGCGGCCTTTCCAGCCGCTGTTGGCAATGGCGTGATGATGTTCGAGCGTATCGACCGGCGACTCGGTGGTGGCGAGCACTTCGATGTTGAACCGATCGAACAGCGCGCGCGGCCGGAATTCAGCACTCGCCAGCTTCTCGCCGATGACGTCGAAGTAATGATCCGCGCTGTGCGCATCGAGCCGCACGTCGAAGCCGAAGACGTTGGCGAAGACGTAATCGAGCCACATAGACGAAGGCGTGCCGCGGAACAGATGCTGGTTGGACGCGAACAGTCTCCACGCAGCACGCGGATCGGCGGTCGACGGCCCTTCGCGCGACGGCACGCCGAGATCGGCCAGGGAAATGCCCTGGCTGTACAACATGCGATACAGATAGTGATCCGGCGCCAGCAACAGCTCGGTGGCGTTGGAAAACGGTTCGTTGGTTGCGAACCAGCGCGGATCGGTATGTCCGTGCGGACTCAGGATGGGCAGATCCCGCACCAGCGCATAGAGATGGCGGGCGATGGCGCGAGTCGACGGATCGGCTGGAAACAACCGATCGGCGTGCAATTCCAGGCGGGTCATGCTTGAAACATCGGTAGAACTGCGTGCAAATGGCAACAGCGGGAGGGCTCCACGAGGGTTGCATGGTAACCGGTGTCATCCGGCCCGCCAAGTGACCTGCCGCGCAAGCTACCTGACGCCGTCCGTTACACGCCGCGCGGGCGGCCAGAAGACTCCCTGACGACGAGGTGCGGAAACACCATGCCCGCGTCGGGTGGCAACGTGGCGGCATTCGCGATCTTGCCCATGAGCTTCTCCGCCGCCAGCCGCCCCATGTCGCGAATGGGCTGGCGCATGGTGGTCAACGACGGACATAACCGCGATGCCAGCGGACTGTCGTCGAAGCCGATGATGGTGAGGTCGTCGGGAATCTTGAGGCCACGCAGGTAAGCTGTGCGATACACGCCGGCTGCGGTCTCGTCGTTGCCCGCGAAAATAGCGGTTGGCCGCGGCGTTCGCGACAACAGCAGTTCGGCGCATGCCGCGCCCGTCTCGAACGTATAAGCGCCTTCAGCCACTAAGTCCGGGGAGAGCGTCAGGCCGCGTTCGGCGAGCGCGTTGGTGAATCCGGCGACGCGCTCGATGGACGAACGATAGCTCGCGGGCCCGGAGATCATGGCGATGCGCGTGTGACCAAGCTTGGCGAGATGTTCGGCCACCTCGGCTGCGGACTGGCGATCCATCGACAACACGACGTTCTGCGGCTCATCCAACGGCGCCGACAGCACGCGGATGTACGGACAATGCAATGTCTTGAGCATGTCCGACAGCTCGTTGTTCTCCGAGATAGGGGGCAGCAGGATCACGCCATCGATCTTCTGGCGGCCGATGAGATTCTTGATGTCGGTAAGGAATTCCGGCCCATTGCGATCGCAGGGATGCACCACCAGTTCGTAGCCCATGCGACGCAACGCCGCCAGCGCGCCTTCCTGGATGTTGATCACGTAGGGCGCATTGGGGTTGTCATAAATCAGCCCGATGAGGAAGGAGCGGCGAAACGCCAGGCCGCGGGCTTGCGGATCGGGCGTGTAGGACACCCGCTGCATGATCTCCGCAATGCGCGTCCGCGTCTCGTCTCGCACGAACGGCGATTCGTTGATCACCCGGGATACGGTCTTTTTCGACACGTTGGCCAGGCGCGCGATATCGTTGATGGTGTGCTTGCGCCCCTCGGCCTTCTGGATTACCGGCGCGGGAACGGCAGCGGGGGCTTTCGCCCGCACGCGTTTGCGTTTTTTGACGGCTTTTTTCCCGGCCGCCTTCTTTGTCGCCTTGCGTACCATACGGGGTGCAGCCTGACCTCATGAATTAGGAAATGGCGACGGTGCGGCATCCGTTGCGAACTGCAGTTGCCGTGCGACGCTCGCCATGACTAGCGCCGCGCCGCCGAGAATACAACGATGGCACGGCTGGAATCCGTCAAATTACGGGACACAATCGAGCGCGCGGCAGGCGGCGTCGGCGCTTTACTCATGACACCGGTTTCCGCTAGCGCTACCATGGTACTGCGATGAATTCACCCACTCTAGATCGATCTCCTCCCGCGCTGTGCATTGCTGCGGGCGACGACGTTGCTGTCGCGGTACGCGACATCGATGCAGGCACCCAAGTCAGCATCGATGGTCGCTCAATAACGCTGCTGCAGCCCATCCCTCGCGGCCATAAATTCGCAATTCGCGATATCGCCACCGGCTCACCCATCCGCAAGTATGGCGCGCCCATCGGCTCGGCCCTGCAGGACATTGCCACCGGCGCGCATGTGCACTCCCACAATCTCGCCACGCGCTTGTCGGGCATCGATGAGTACCGCTATGCCGGCGCTCAGCCCGGTCATGCAGGCAGGAAATTCACCCGGCAGTTCATGGGATATCGACGCGCCGACGGACGAGTAGGCACGCGCAACGAAATCTGGGTGCTATGCACGGTGGGCTGCGTCGGACGCACAGCCGAACGCATCGCGCGCGTTGCGTCGACCCGGTTCAAGGGCCGCGTCGATGGTGTGTTTGCTTTCACGCATCAGTTCGGTTGTTCGCAGCTCGGGGGCGATCTGGATCGCACGCGCAATCTCATTGCGACGCTCGCGACCCATCCCAATGCCGGCGGCGTACTGATTCTTGGCCTTGGCTGCGAATCGAATCAACTGGGACGATTGCTGAAAGAAATTCCAGCGGCGGCACAGTCGCGCGTGCGCTCGTTCGCCGCCCAGCAGACCGGCGATGAAACGGAAGAAGGCTTGCGCGTGGTCGAAGAGCTGGTGCAGATCGCCGAACAGGATCGACGCGAACCGTTCGGGTTGGAGGCGTTGTCCATCGGGCTCAAGTGCGGCGGTTCCGATGGCTTCAGCGGCATCACCGCGAATCCCCTGCTCGGTCGCATCGCCGATCGCGTTACGGACAGCGGCGGTACGGCCATTCTCACCGAGATCCCGGAAGTGTTCGGTGCGGAGCAATTGCTGATGGAACGCGCCGCCAGTGTCGATGTGTTCGACGGCATCGTCGGCGTGGTCAACGATTTCAAACAGTACTTCATTCGCAACGAGCAGCCGGTATCGGAGAATCCTTCACCGGGAAACATCGCCGGCGGCATCACCACGCTCGAAGAGAAATCGTTGGGCGCCGTGCAGAAAGGCGGACATGCAACGGTGACACAGGTTCTGCGCTACGGCGAGCGCGTACACAAACCCGGACTCGCATTACTGGAAGCTCCGGGCAACGACGGTGTGTCTTCTACTGCGCTGGTGGCAGCCGGCGCGAACCTGCTGCTGTTCACGACCGGCCGCGGCACTCCATTGGGCTTCCCCGTGCCTACATTGAAGATCAGTTCGAACTCCGCGCTGGCGCAGAGCAAGCCTCACTGGATCGACTTCGATGCCGGCCGCATGCTGAGCGGCGCGAGCAGCGACGACATCACCGATGAGTTTCTCGACCTGATCGTGGCGACTGCGTCGGGCCAGCTGGCGCGCAATGAGGTGAATGAAGAGCGGGAGATTGCGATCTGGAAGGATGGCGTGACGCTGTAGTTCCAGCATCAACGATCGCCCTCTTACCTTCCTCCCTCGGTCGCCGGGGAGGAAGCCGGAAGCAGGAGACCGGAGATAGATTCTCAGTGCCGCAGCAACGACGGTAGCCACAGCGACAACGCTGGCACATACACCACGATCAACAGCACGCCGAGCGCAGTGAGATAGAAGGGCCAGATGGTCTTGAGCGCATCGGTGACGCTGATGCCGCCGATCGCGGTGCCGACGAACAGCACCGACCCCACCGGTGGCGTGATCAATCCAAGACCGCCCTTGAGAATCAGAATCACGCCGAAGTGAATCGGGTCCACGCCGAAAGCCTTCGCCACGGGCAGGAAGATCGGCGTGCAGATGATGATCAGCGGCGCCAGGTCCATGAAGGTGCCGATGACGAGCAGCACCAGCACCATCAGCAGCAGCATGATGTACTTGTTGTCGGAGATGCCGGTCAGCACTTCCACCGCAGCAGCAGGCACCTGCAGGTAAGCCAGCAACCAACCGAAAGAGGCGGCGGCGCCGATGACGAACAGGATCAATCCCGTGGTGCGCACGGCTCCACCGCAAGTGGTCTTGAAACTTTCCCAAGTCAGCTTGCGATACACGAGGGTCGTGATCAGCACTGCGTAGAACACCGCGATGGAGGCGCTCTCCACCGCTGTGAAAATGCCAGCGCGAATGCCGAAGAAAATCATCGCTACCAGCAACAGTCCGGGCAGTGCGGAGACAAACCGACGCAACACCGCGAACCAGCCCGGGAAGATTTCGACGGCATAACCACGCTTGCGGGCGATGATGTAGGTCACCAGCAGCAGCGCACCCGTCAACAACAGCGCCGGAATGATGCCGGCTGCGAACAGGTCGGCGATCGAGATCGATCCACCCGCCGATGCCGAATAGAGAATGAGGTTGTGCGAAGGCGGCACCAGCAGCGCCACCAGCGCGGCCGTCATCGACACGTTCACCGCGAAATCCCGATCGAAGCCGCGCTTCACCATCTGCGGAATCATGGTGCCACCGATCGCCGAAACGTCCGCGATGGCCGAACCCGATACGCCGCCGAACAACAGCGATGCGAGCACGTTTACCTGGCCGAGGCCGCCGCGGACATGTCCGACGAGTGAGGCCGCGAAGGCGATCAGGCGTTCCGAGATGCCACCGCGCATCATCAGTTCGCCCGCGAAAATAAATAGCGGAATCGCAATGAGCGATGCAGCGCTGGCGCCGGCGACTGTCTGCTGTACGACGATGATGGATGGCAGATCGAGATACAGCACCGTCAGCAGCGACGCCGTGATGAGCGCGAAGCCCACGGGCACGCCGATGAACAGCATCACGATCAGCACGCCGAACAGGATTGCTACAGCCACGTCGTTACTCCACCAACTCGATCGTCGCCGGCAGCGGCGCGAACATCTGTTCCAGCGAGAAAATCGCGATCAGCGCACCGCCCAGGCACATGGGCAGGAACACGATTCCCTGCGGCAGCGGTGCACCCGCCATCGGAAAATCCCAGGCATCGATGAGCATCTCGCCGCCCCACACGGCGAACATGACGCCGATCGACGTGGCGATCAGGCGCGCGATCACATGCAACGCACGACGCACCGGAGGCGAAGCGTTATGCGCAACGATGAAGAAGCCGAAGTGCTTGTTGGCTCGCACGCCCACGGCAGCACCGAACATCATGGTGGTGCTCATCAGCACCAGCGCCACCGGCTCGGTCCAGCTTGGCGAATTGTTCAAGACATAGCGCGCGAACACCTGCCAGGCTTCCACCGTCGCCATGCACACCAATGCGATGCAAGCGATGACCAAAGCCCCGCTGGCGATGCGGTCCAGCGCGCGATTCAACGGCGTCGGTTGAGTATCGATGACTGATCCCCCCGGATGGTGCAGGCTGTTCGCGACGACTTCAGGCCGGGTCAAGCCAGTGCGCGAATGCCTTCGTACAATTTGTGCAGACTGCTGCGTCTAAGGTAAGACTCGACCACCGGACGCGCGGACGCATGGAACGCATCGCGATCCACCTCGTTCACCTTGACGCCGGACTTGATCACCAGGTCGCGGGATTCTATTTCCATGCGATCCCACAGCTCGCGCATGAATGCGACGGATTCCCTGGCAGCGTTCCGCACGATCTCGCGATCGCCGGCGCTGAGTGCGTCGTAGGTCCGCCTCGACATCAGCACGGCTTCGGGCGAGAACGAATGCTCGGACTGCGACCAGAAGCGCGCCACTTCGAAATGACGACTGGTGTGAAAGGTGCGCCAATTGTTCTCCGCGCCTTCGATCAGATGAGTCTGCATCGCTGAGTACACCTCCCCGTAAGGCAGCGGTGTCGGATTCGCGCCTAGCTTGCGCACCAGGTCGATGAAAATATCCGACGGCGGCACGCGTAGTTTCAATCCATGCAGGTCGGCGGGCTCGACGATGGGCCGATGCACGTTGTAGAAGCTGCGGGAGCCGGCGTCGTACAGGGCCAGCCCGATGAGGTCGCGCTTCTCGAAACCGCGCAGCACTTCCTGGCCGACTTCGCTGTCCGCGGCGCGACGCATGTGCGCCACCGAATCGAACACGTAAGGCAGCGCGAAAGTCTGCGTCAGCGGGAATGCATTGTTGAGCGAAGCAAAATTCACCCGCGTGATATCGAGAGCACCGAAGCGTGTCAGGTCGATGGTGTCATTCTCGCGACCCAGCTGACCGGCGTGATAGACGCGAATACGCAGGCGCCCGCCTGTCTCCTTCTCGATCTTCTGTCCCATCCAGCGCACCGCTGCGACAGTGGGATAGCCATCGACGTGCACATCGGCGGCCGTCATCAATCCATCGGTGGTGGCGTTGACGAGAGGCGCGGCGCAGAGCGCGCCGACACCCACCAGCATGTGCCGGCGATTGATGACTGTGCGATCCCTCATGAACTGGCGACTCCGGCGGGATAGGCCGTCGCCCGTACGATCTGGCAACCGACTTCGCCGTAACTGCCGAACAGGTGGCGTGAATGCTGGCCGATGCGGATGTCGTGCACGCCAGTGATCATTCCCGTTGTAATGACATCGCCGCTGTGTAACGGCCGTCCACGCATGGCCGCATTGCGCAGCGTGAAGGCCAGCGCACCGAGTGGGCCGTTGACGAAGTCGACGGTGCCGCTGCCGATCTTGACGTCGTCGATGAAGGTATCGACGGGAAGAGGCGCGAGTTCGCGCCATTGCTGCCATTGGGGAATGGCCGGACCGACGACGATGCCCCAGTTGTTACCGAAGTCGGTGACGATGGCGCCGGGCCCCAGGTCGTTGAGCGTCAGCAGCGGGCTGCTCGCCACTTCGATACCTATGTGCATGCTGCCGATGAGCGCAGCTGCTTCATCGAGAGTCCACTGCGTTTTGTCCGCGGGCGCGTCGCTGCCGACGATGATGACGATCTCCGCTTCGACGGCGGCGAAACCACCTGAAAATACCGGGCATTCCGGCGCGGCGCCCGCGACGGCGAAACGAATGTTGGGACTGAAGGCGGGCCCGATCATGCGCTCTTCGGGAAACGCTGTACGCCACGCTGGAGCAACGCGTGCGACTTTCCAGCCGGCCACCGGATCGGGCCAGGCATCGATGGCCGCGTCCTGCAGGCGATAGGCCTCGGCGAAACTCCCGGGCACGGTGCCGGGAAACACGGATAACGCCCGCCCTTCGAGTCGAGCCGCAGTGAAGCTTTTGGTGATGCGGCCGGCATCTTTGCCCGACCCGGCCGAACCGTCGGATGTTGCGTCGTTCGCGCTCAAGCCCAGTCCCCCCTAGTACGTGCGACAAGTCAACTTATCAGAATTCCCAGCCGGTAAAAGTAAATCCGCCGGCGGCGAAACGCGCGGAAAACTGTATATAGGAAACCGGTGTCATTTACAAACCTTCCTGCCCGGCGAACGGGAAAGAAAGCCGGACCTCAGTACGTTCCGCGCTGAATGTAAGGCACCTGTGCGAACAGCCGGCGCTCGGCTCCTCGCGGATCGTCGACCAGCTTCGACTCGGCGTCGAACACCATGGTGGAGCGGCTCGCCAATTCGTACGGCCGCCACTGTGGCAGGCCCGGGTGATTGGGATCGCCGCCGCGGGCGAATGCGATGAAGGCGGCACTCATCTGGTCCGCCGTTTTCTGCGCCTCCGGGCCGGTACCGGTGCGCGAAGTGGGCTGCCTGATGTTGTCGAACACCAGCGCGATATCCATCGTGTGCATCGCGCCCCACTTGCCGCCATCGAGCGGCGAGCGGTAGTCGAGTTGGTAAGCGAAGACTGGCGAACCCTGGGCGGCGCGCAGCTCCGCCTCGATGATGGCGCCGCGCCACGATCGGCCCGCGGTAGTGGCGGCGAAGAACACCTGCGTCGGAGTGAGTTCCGGATATAGCTTGCGATATTCGGCGATCACGTATTCGGGCTCGATGTCGACCAGCAGATCGACCAGCAGCCGCTCGGGCAATTGCTCCCAGGTGAGTTCACGCACGCCAGGCTCATTGCCGAGGAACGCGATGGTTTCGTCGCGGGTGTTGCCGATGATCATGGGAATGCCGGCAGACTGCGCCGGTGCGTCCGGATAGAACGGATGCCGCAGCAACACGTCATGATCGAGCACCGGCCCGTAATAGATGGAGCGTCCCACCATCGTGGCATCGGGCGCCCGCGAAGCTTCGACCAGTTGCGCCGTCTCGAATGAATCTAGCCGCGCAACGTCGGTGGGAGCGAGCTTCAACGCGTTCATGAAAGAACGCGCGCGCAAGGTCGAACTGCGAGGTCCGGCAGCGGTGATCTGCTGGCCGCTCATGGTTGCCGCGCGATGAAACAATCCACGTGCGGCCGGCATCGCCATCAGCGTTGCGATCTTCGCGCCACCACCCGATTGGCCGAAGACCATGACCTTGCCTGCATCGCCACCGAACTCGGCGGCGTGATCGCGCACCCACGTGAGTGCCTGCACCAGATCGAGAATGCCTACGTTGCCCGATGCCGCATAGTCGGGCCCGCCAAGACGCGCGAGATAAAGATGACCGAATGCGTTCAGCCGATGATTGACGGTGACGACGACGACATCGCCGCGACGACACAGCTGCCCGCCATCGTAGAGTGAACTCGCACTGGAGCCGCTGCTGAATTCACCACCGTGGAAATACACCATGATGGGACGCTTGCCGCCGTCGCGCAGCGCCGGGGTGAACACATTCAACACCAAACAATCTTCGCTGGTGCGCTCCGACGTCGACGGCTGCGGACACGACGGCCCGAATTCGAGCGTGTCGCGAATCTTTTTCCAGGATTCGGGTGGCGCTGCGGGTTTGAAGCGACGCAAGCGTGTATCGCCGCCGTAAGGAATGCCTTTGAAGACATTCACGCCCTGCTCGCGGATGCCACCGATGCGGCCAGCTCGAGTTTTCGCGATGACGTGTTCGGCGGAGGCGGCGCTGGCGATGCCTGGCAACGCGACGCTTCCTACAGCGAGCAATCCTCCCGCCAGGATCTGTCGACGATCGAATGATGGTGGCGCGGCAGCGGTATGGAATTCGGTGGATGACTTCATCGGTACACTCACGGTCGCACTCTTTCACTTCCTCCCCCGGCGACCGGGGGAGGAAATAGGGGGACTAGATCACCTTGGCGCCAGCAGACCCTGGCTGATCATCCAGTCCCGACACCGATCGGCCCACTTGTCCGGCGTCGTCGGGTTGTTGAGCCCGAAGCCGTGGCCGCCGGCGGGAAATACGATCAACTCCGCGGGCACGCTGTTCGCCTGTAACGCGGTGAAGAATCGCAGGCTGTTATTCACTGAGACGGTCGAATCGTCCGTCGCATGCACCACCAGTGTCGGCGGTGTGGTCACGTCCACCATCAACTCGTTTGACCAGGCATTGATCGCAGCAGTCGTCGGCGACGGACCGAGCAGCCTTTCGCGGGATCCCTTGTGCGCCAGTTCATCGCTCATGCTGATGACCGGATACACCAGCACCAGGAAGTCCGGACGGATGCTGATCTTGTCGGGCTTCGCCACGACGGGTTCGTTGAAATGCGTGGCGGCGCTGGACGCGAGATGGCCGCCCGCAGAAAAACCCATCACTCCTATGCGTTGCGGGTTGACTCTGAAGTCAGCGGCGCGCTGGCGCACCTTGCGGATCGCTTCCTGCACATCCTGCAGCGGACCCAGCGTGACATTGCGCATGTGACGTGGGTTCGGCGTGCGGTACTTCAAGACGAAGGCCGCGATGCCGTACTCATTCAGCTTGCGCGCCACCTCGTGTCCTTCCTTCATGATGGACACGCCCGTATAGCCGCCGCCGGGAAGAATGATCACCGCCGGCTGGTTCGCATCAGGCCGGCTCGGCAGGTAGGTGGTCATGGTCGGCCGCGAGATTTCCACCAGGAACGGGTAGACCTCCTGCGGATCGCGAACCCTCTCCTCGTCCGCATTCGTGATGGCGCCGGGAATGGCCCCCGGATACAGCGCCACTTCCTGTTGACCGAAGGCCGCGGCGCTGACGAGTGTGAGCAGCGCCATCGAACGTCGAATCATGACTTTCATTTGCAACCGGTCCCTCATATTGCTTTGTATAAAACGTCGCGGGCAATCACCTTGCCGCTGCCAGCCGCGTAGATCCCGGGTCGCAGGCTGAGGAAATCCCCACTCACATTATGGTGATAACCGGACACTTCCATCTGCACGTCGAACTTCGTCCACGCTATGCCATTACGGCTGTAATGGATGGTTACAATGTGCCGGTCGTTCCGGATGCGCAGCCACAGCCGCTTTGGCGACTGCCCCGCCGACTGTGCTGGATTGTCGCGATAACGCATGCGCCGTTCCACGCCATAGCGGTGCATAACCAGTCCCTGGGCGTCGAATCCCAGGCCGCAATACAGCTTGCGATTATAGAAGAGCAGTACGCCGGCACGAGCGTCCGATTCGATTTCCAGGCTCGCCGTCATTTCATAATGCTGGTCGCCGGCGATGAAAGTGAGCGGGGAACAGTCATGCGGCTGCTCGCCCTTGCCCTGGATGACCAGCGCGCCGCGTTGACGATTGAGTCTTTGCATCTCGTTCGGCGCCGGATCGTAGAAGCCCCACTGCACGCCGGACTTGTCGGTCGAGAAATCATCGGACAGCGACTGGCCATGCGGCACGACGCTGCCTCGCTTGGGCTTGGCGATAGGACGCGACAGATCGCCGCCCCGCGCGCGAAACCAACCATCGGCGGTCCACTCGATCGGATCCAGCAGCGCCTGCCGGCCGAGCGTCCAGTAACCGTTTTCATAACCGTGATACACCATCCACCAGGTGCCATCCGGCCCCTCGACCAGCGATGCATGGCCGCGCGACCACCACTTCTCGCTAGCCGATTGCGTGCGCACGATGGGATTGGCCGGCGCGTTTTCCCACGGCCCATGAATCGAACGCGAACGCGCGGCGATCACCATGTGTCCCGTCGGTGGGCCGGCGGTCCCGCCGACAGCGAGGATCATGTAGAACCAATCGCCATGACGCAGCAGTTTCGGCCCTTCGGGCGAGAACGATTCGACGTCCCAGTCCTCCGGGTATTTCCACGGATCGTAGACATGCTCGACCGCTCCATCGGTTGCAAGGCCATCGTCCGTCAGTCGCACGCGATCGCCACCGCTCAGGAATAGATAGCGTTTGCCGTCCTCGCCGACGATGTGGCCGGGATCGATGTGGTCGGGCAGGTTCAGGTCGACAGGATCGCTCCATGGCCCGCGAATATTGTCCGCGTGGATTACATAGTTAGAACGCCGCTGCGGCGTTCTCGCGGGAATGTAGATGTAGTAACGATTACGGTG
The DNA here is from genome assembly GCA_040509875.1 of Steroidobacteraceae bacterium. Lineage (GTDB taxonomy): Bacteria > Pseudomonadota > Gammaproteobacteria > Steroidobacterales > Steroidobacteraceae > Steroidobacter. Next base: position 12,434 of record JBEVKB010000108.1, read on the forward strand.
TTTGACCAGGTCGCAGGCCCATACCGATCCAATGGGCCGCTTCAAGGCCGCAACGATGGGCTGCCAGTTGACCAGGTCGCGCGAATGCCAGATCACGACGCCGGGATAAGCGTCGAAGGATGAGAACGTCATGTAGTAGTCGTCGCCATCCTTGAGGATGGTGGGATCGGCGTGATCGCCGGCGACGATGGGATTCAGGAACGTGCCGTTACCGAGATCGGCCTTGCGCTGACCTTCGATGCCGCGTGACCAATCGGGCGCCGGCGTTTTATCAAGCTCCGCCGCTTGCAGCGGCAAAACGTCGAGCGTGCCGGCCGCTCCCACGGCAATCGAACCCAGCAATGCGCGTCGCGTCAGTTCCGGCATGTAATTATCTCCCAGGAAGATTCATGGCAGATTCATGACGTCGCCGCCTTACAGGCAGCGTTCGAAGTGTCGCAACTCAACGGTTTCCCCAATGTTACAGCTCAGCGGCTGAGCTGTCCCTTGGAAATCGAATGCCAAAAAAATGCCGGGCCTTTCGGCCCGGCACCTTAGCACTGCAGGAAGGGAACTTCCTTTAGAACTTGTAGCGTCCACCCAGGAAATACTGGCGGCCAGTATGGGTGTAGGTCACGACACGATCCGTACGAGTATCGATGAACTGGTCGTTGAACTCGTCCGTGAGGTTGAGCCCTTCCAGCGTCAGCGTGATGTGATCGTTGACATTGTAGGAAGCCGACAAGTCGACGTTCATCGTCTCGTTGGTGCCTTCCGCGTCCTGGATCGTCGGTGCGTTGGTGGCGGGCACCAGCGTCAGGTAACGATCGCGATACGCCATCGAAGCACGGATGCTGAAATCGTCATCTTCGTAGTACAAGGTCGCGTTGTACGCGTTCTTGGACAGGTTGATGAGATCGTTCTCCACCGGCGGTGTGAGGCCGGTTGCGGACGTCACGTAATCGATCTTGGACTCGACGTACGTGTAGTTCAGCAGCACGCCCAGGTTGCTGAAGGCGCCGGGCAGGAAGCGGAACGGCTGCTGATAGTTGACTTCGGCGCCTTTCAGCGGCCCGCCGTCCGTGTTCACCGGCCGGGAGAACTGGAAGACTTCGTTACCGGTCAGAGTCGTACCCGCCAGCAAGGACAGCGGCAAGCCGGACGAAACGAATGTCCGCTGCTCGACCAGCGTCTGCGTGAAGGTTTTGATGTCCTTGTAGAACACCGCTCCCGACAGCAACGCGCCCTGGTCGAAGTACCATTCGACGCCGAGGTCGTAAGCCGTCGCGCGCGTCGGATCCAGGTTCGGATTTCCCGATGCCACGCTCAGGTTGCCGACCAGATTCACCGTGCCGCCCGGGTTGATGCTGGTGAGCGAGGGACGCGCCATTACTTTGGCTGCGCCGAAACGCACCAACAGATCCGGATTGATTTCGGCCACCAAGTTCAACGATGGCAGGGTATCGGTGTAGTCGTTGTCGACCGTCACCGACGTGACGACAGTGGCTGGCAGGTAGCCCTGCGCACTCTGCTCGGTCTTCACGTAACGAACGCCGATGTCGCCGCGCAGCGGCAGACCCAATGCGTCGGTACTGAAGTTCGCTTGCAGGTAGACGCCCGTGTCTTCTTCCTCGACGCTGCGATTGTTACCGCGTGCGTTGTTGTTGGTGATGCTGGTGAGCGCGAACTGACCCGAGTTGCTGTAGATGTTGAACGTACGGGCGAACGCATTCAGGTCGGGGATCAGCCACGCAGTCGGTGTGCCGCTGGGAATGACTCCATCGCCCACGCCGCTGATCACTTTAGTCAGGTTGGCGAGCGTCACGCCGGCGGGCAGACCCGGCACCGAGGTCTCCGAGGCGCGACGCGACTCGTAGGACTCGAAGGTGTATTCCTTATAGTTGATGCCACCCCTGAAGCTCAGACTGTCGGAGAACTTGAATTCCAAGTCGACTTGGCCGTTCTTGAATTCGTTGTCCACGCCGTTCGGACGCAGGCGGATTTCCGATTGACCGTCGCCCTGTCCTGCCGCCGCATTCGTGAACGCGTAGCTGTTCGGGTCGGTGACGTCGAAGCCGTAATTCAGGGACGGCTGGCGCGGGTCGTTACGGAAGTCCCACGAATAACCATTCGAGTTGCGGCGATCCAGCGTAATGGTGGTCTGGATGGGGTTCATGAACTCGGACTTCGAATAGCCCACCAGTTCGGTCAGCGTCAAGCGATCGGTGAGATCGTGCGAGCCCGACAGAGTGAAATTGGTGAACTCCGTTTCCAGTTCGTCGTGGCGGGATTCGGAACGGATGTCCACACCGTCGAACACACCGTACACCAGCGTGCCGTTGGGGGCGATCGCGCCGTCGCGAATCAGGGTCTGCGGCTTGCCGCCCTGAGCCGCCGTGCGGCTGAACGAAATCGATTCGAGGAAATTCTCATCGCGGTCGGCATTGAAATCCGAATACAGCACGTCGAGGTTGATGAGGTTCTTCTCATTGACCTGCCACTGCAACGAGCCGGTGACGCCGAGACGGTCCTGGTCGTGTGTCAGCACTCCGTAACGCGGCAATCGCGGCAGGAACGTGGACGCGGCGTTGGCCTGCCCAATGGTGATGTTGGTGGGCGTGGAAGCCGGATTGAGGCCGCCCGAGCTCGGGCCGTTGTCCCAACGCACCGTGCCGAAGCCTTCTTCGAGCAGCGAGCGTTCGGTGTACGCGGCCGACAGCAACGCGCCGAACTTGCCGTCGGCAAACGTGTTGCTGATCAGGAAAGAAGCGCGCGGATCGGTTTCCTCCGCCAGGTCGTTGTAAGCAGCCTTACCCGAGACCACTGCCGTGAAGCCGGGATAGTCGAACGGCCGTGCGGTGCGCAGGTCGACGGTCGCGCCGAGCGAACCTTCTTCCACATCCGCCGACGCCGTCTTGCGCGCCGTGATGCTGTTGAACAGTTCGGATGCGAACACGTTGAAGTCGAACGAGCGATTGCGATTGGCGCCGCCCGAACTGTCGGTGCCGCCGGTCGTGCTCATCGCTTCCATGCCGTTGATGCGAACGCGCGTAAACTGTGCGCCCAGGCCGCGGACAGTCAGGTTGCGACCTTCACCTGCGTCGCGTGCGATAGATACGCCGGGAATGCGCTGGACCGACTCCGCCAGATTCGAATCGGGGAATTTAGCGATATCTTCCGAGCGGATGCTGTCGATAGCGGCAGCGGATTTCTTTTTGTCATCGAGCGCGAGCTCCAACGAGCCGCGAAATCCGGTGACGATGATTTCTTCGAGTTCGTCCGTCGCAGTGGTGGGCGCCGCCACTTGCGCCTGCGCCAATGCAATGAAACCTGAAGTTGCGATTCCGAGTACGGTACGAACCGAAAGACGAATTAGACCTTGAGGTCGCTCTCGTCCATGAGTGGGTGCCAGCATGCAATATTCCCCCGTCAGCCAAAAAAACCGGCCGCATCCACCGCGGCCGACACACACACCGATGACATCGGCAACGCAAATTCATGCGCCGCAAGTGACACCGGTGACAGGCGGGAGGCTAGCAGAGCAATATGTGCGGCGGCAAGACGACAACTAAAATGCGAGGCGTTAAAAAATGTGACGAACTAGCCACGTTAGACTTATAGCCATTGTTTACATTTCGTCGCTTTCTCGCAACGTCAGCGAACGTATCAACAGAAGAAGTCCATGCCCAGAAAAATTATCTGTCTCGGTGAAGTGCTGTTGCGCCTGTCGGCGCCCGGCAAAGAATTGTTATTGCAATCCGCTCGGCTCGAATCCCACATCGGCGGCGCGGAAGCGAATGTCGCGGTGGGCCTGAGCAAGCTCGGTCATTCGGCAAGCATGGTCAGCATGCTGCCGGATAACAGTCTCGGTCACGCAGCCGTCGCCGAACTGCGCCGTCACGGTGTCGCGACAGAATCGATTCAGTGGAGTGAAGGCCGCATGGGCATTTATTTCCTGACTCATGGCACAGGTCCGCGCCCGGCCGAAGTACTTTACGATCGGGCCCACTCGGCTTTTGCCGATGCGCCTGCAGACAGCTTCGACTGGCCCGTGTTACTCGACGATGCAGCGTGGCTGCATGTTTCAGGGATCACGCCTGCAGTCAGCGAAGCTGGCGCTGCCCTCGCCTTGCAAGCAATGACGACAGCGCGCGCCGCCGGAGTGGCCATCTCATTCGATTGTAATTTCCGTTCGCGCCTGTGGGGTGCGCGCTCACCTCAAGCGCCCCGCATCCTCAGTAAACTCTGCGAGCACGCGACGCTGATCTTCGGTGAGCATCGCGATATCGATTTCATGCTGGGCGCGGCAGAGGATGCCAGCGACGATAACCGTCAGCGCGATGCTGCCGACCGCGCTTTCGCGACGTTCGAGTCCTTGCAGTGGATGGCGCACACCGACCGCACACGCACCAGTGTCGACGTACAGCAGTTATCGGCAACGCTGCATGCACGCGAACAAAGTTACACCACGCAGACGCATCCGCTGCTCGGCATCGTCGACCGGATCGGCGCCGGCGACGCCTTTGCTGCTGGCGTACTGCATGGTCTGATCGAAGGACTGCCGCCGCAAGCCGTGGCCGAGTACGGTGTGGCCGCGGCTTGCCTCAAGCACACCATCCCGGGCGACTTCAATCTCGTCAGCCGCAGCGACATCGAACTGTTCCTCTCGGACGTGCAGATGGATGTACGGCGCTGAAGGCGCAGTATGATGAGCAAGTGACCTGAGGCCATTGGCGGAGAACCATCCATGTACGACTTCAGAAAATTTTTCATCGATGGCGCATGGGTCGCACCTGCCGGCCGGCGCGAACTCGACGTGGTGAATCCTGCTACCGAGGCCAGCGTGGGCAAGATCCTGCTCGGCACGGCCGAGGATGTGGATGCTGCCGTGCGCGCCGCTCGCGCCGCCTTCGAAAGTTTCTCCGAAACGACACGGGAGCAACGAGTGGCGCTGCTGGAGAGCATCATCGGCGCTTTCAAAAGCAACATGCCGCGCCTCGCTGCCGCCATCTCCGATGAAATGGGCGCACCGATGAAATTTGCGCTGCAAGCGCAGGCGGGCAGCGGCCTGGGACATTTCGTGGCCACGCTCGCCGCCCTGAAGAACTTCCAGTTCGAGGAAGTGACCGGCACCACGCAGATCCGCCGCGAGCCCGTCGGCGTGTGCGGATTGATCACGCCATGGAACTGGCCGATCAACCAGATCAGCTGCAAGGTCGCACCGGCACTCGCCGCTGGCTGCACCGTCGTACTCAAGCCCAGCGAGACCGCTCCGCTGAGTGCGCATATTTTCGCGGAGATTCTCGTCGAGGCGGGCGTCCCGAAAGGTGTCTTCAACCTGGTCGACGGCGATGGCCCGACGGTGGGCGAAGCCATTTCGCGGCATCCGGACATCGACATGGTGTCGTTCACCGGCTCCACTCGTGCTGGCGTGCAGGTGGCGAAAGCAGCGGCCGATACCGTGAAGCGTGTTTCCCAGGAGCTCGGCGGCAAGTCCGCCAACATCATCCTCGACGATGCCGACCTGAATGCCGCGGTGAAGAGCGGCGTGCTGTCGATGATGTCGAACACCGGGCAGTCCTGTAATGCGCCGTCGCGGATGCTGGTCCCCGCGAAGTTGTACGACGAAGCAGTGCGCATCGCCAAGACCGTAGCGCAGAAGCCGGTGGTCGGCGATCCGAAAGCCGAGAGCACTACCATGGGTCCGGTGTCGAACAAGATCCAGTTCGAAAAAATTCAACGCCTGCTCGAGAAGGGCTTGCAGGAAGGCGCCACGTTGGTCCTCGGTGGGCCGGGCAAACCAGCCGGCATCGACAAGGGCTACTTCGTGAAGCCCACGGTGTTCGCCAACGTCAACAACGACATGACCATCGCGCGCGAGGAAATCTTCGGCCCGGTGCTGGTGATGATTCCCTACCAGGACGAAGCGGAAGCCGTGCGCATCGCCAATGACACTGTCTATGGACTGTCAGGCTATGTGTATTCGGCAAGCATCGACCGCGCCCGGCGAATTGCGTCGAAACTGCGGACGGGCATGGTTCATCTCAACGGCGCCAGTGGCGACATCAACGCGCCGTTCGGCGGTTACAAGCAGTCGGGCAACGGACGCGAATGGGGCGCGGAAGGGTTGAAGGAGTTTTTGGAGACGAAGGCGGTGATGGGATACGGGGGTTGAGTTGCTTCGCGTTGCCGGCTTCGCCGGTCTAGCTGCTACCGCACCGGCCCCCTCGTCGGATCCGGCGGCGGCGCCGTTCCTACGGCACGATCGAAGATGCGATGCACTTTGATGCCCGCGAGCGGGCTGTCGCCGCTCCACTTGACGATGGATTCCAGCTGGTCGGTTTTTTTCAAGCGACGATAGCGCTCGGTGACGCGTGGACCTTTGCTCACGGTGCGCTGGATGACGAACCATTCGCCGTCCCAACCGGCATTGAGGTCGGCAAGCTGGCCTTCAGGCATCGATACCTGGCTGCGCTCTCCCGCTTCGAACTTGCGCGACTCGTCGTCCGACTGGATGGCCACGGTGGCGCCGGTCGGTGGTTGGGCGATCTCCAGCACCTTGGTGACGCCGAGCATGCGGCGTAATTCGATCTCCCGCGCATTGCGCCGATCGCGGCTGCGATTGCGGTCGAATGGCGGCGGCGCGGTCATCTCCTCACCCAGTTCCTCGAGCGGCGTGCGCCCGCGACGCTTTTTCTCCTGCTCCCGCATTTCCTCCATCTGTTCCTGCTCACGCTCGGCCAGCAGCGCCTGCGCATCGTCGCTCAGCGTGTAATTGAGGTTCCAGCGGCCGCTGATATCGATGCCGGGCTTGCTGCCCGAGCTCAACGCCATTGCCAACGAGGCACTCAACAGCATCGTGGCGGCTAACAGCAGGCGCGGGGTCGCTTTCATCGTGGGCCACAGTCTACCCGCTCCTTTCATCTGCCAACACTTACGAATAGTAAAGCCCGCACCGCCGTGCTCAGGGGTAACGCGCAGTCGCTATGGGTCTTCCCGCATTCGCGTGGCCTGCGCTTACGGTACTTTGCGAGCGCCGCGACAGGCGCGGCAGCAGCAATCGCCCATTAATCCAAGACACGCGGGAGGGCTGCGCCCAATCATACGTTCACGTGCTTTTCGAGCGAGCCCCCTTCATGCCAGCCACCGAAACCTACAACGACCGCATCGTGCGTCTGTTTCTGCTAGCCGCCGCGGTGTGGGGCATCATCGGCATGTCCATCGGCGTACTGGCGGCTGCGCAGCTCGCGTGGCCGGCGCTGAATTTCGACGTATCGTGGCTGACGTTCAGCCGCATCCGCGCCAACCATACGTTCGCCGTGATCTTCGCGTTCGGCGGCTCGGCATTGATGGGCACCTGCTACTACGTCGTGCAGCGGACCGGACACACCCGGCTCGCGCTGGGCAAGCTCGCCACGTTCACTTTCTGGGGCTGGCAACTGGCGCTGGTCCTGGCAACGGCGACCATGCCGTTCGGCATCACCCAGAGCAAGGAATACGCCGAGCCGGAATGGTTCGTCGACCTGCTCGTCGCGGTCGTGTGGGTCTCGTTCGGCGTCGTGTTCTTCACGACGCTCGCCCGCCGGCGCATCCGTCATATCTATGTGGCCAACTGGTACTACGCCGCCTTCATCATCGCGGTGGGCCTGCTGCACATCGTCAACAATCTCGCCGTGCCGGTGTCGCTGTTCAAGTCCTACCCCATCTATTCGGGCGTGGTCGATGCGCTGGTGCAATGGTGGTACGGCCACAATGCCGTCGCCTTCTTCCTGACCGCCGGCTTCCTCGGCATGATGTATTACTTCGTACCGCGCCAGGCACAGCAGCCGCTGTGGAGCTACCGCTTCTCCATCGTCAATTTCTGGGCGCTGATCTCCGTCTATATGTGGGCCGGCGCCCATCACCTGCTGTACAGCGCCTTGCCTGACTGGGTGCAGTCGGTGGGCATGGCGTTCTCGCTGATCCTGCTGATGCCGAGTCTCGGTTCGGCAGCCAACGGGCTGATGACGTTCAACGGCTCGTGGCACCGGCTGCGCTCCGATCCGGCGGCGAAGTTCATGGTGCTATCGCTGGTGTTCTACGCCGCATCGACGTTCGAAGGCTCGATGATGGCGATCAAGTCGGTGAACTCGCTGACCCACTACACCGACTGGACCATCGCGCATGTGCATTCCGGATCGCTCGGCTGGGTCGCGATGATCACCATCGGTTCCCTGTACGCGATGGCGCCGCGTGCGCTCGGTCGCCCGGCAATGCATTCGAACGCGGGCATGGAACTGCACTTCTGGCTGCACATCAGCGGCGTGCTCTTATATGTATTGGCGATGTGGGCAGCTGGCGCCACCGAAGGCATGATGTGGCGCGCCACCAACCCCGACGGTTCGCTCACTTACAGTTTCATCGCCAGCCTGATCGCCATCAAGCCGTTCTATATCGTGCGGTTGGGCGGCGGCATCCTGGTGCTGGCCGGCATGGTGGTCATGGCGTGGAATCTCTGGCACACGGCTGCCGATGCGCGCGACAACCTGATCAAACCCATCCCGGTGCCCATCCCCGAACCGGAAGCATTGCAGGTCCCGGCTCCGCTGCCGGTGCACGGGTGATCCCATGGCATCTTCATACAAATACCTGGAAGTCATCGAAAAGCATGCCGGCCTGCTGGCCGTGCTCATCGCCATCATGGTGTCGTTCGGCGGCCTCGCCGAGATCACGCCCTTGTTCATGCGGGCGCATGAAGTGAAGCCGGCGCCCGGCATCGAGCCGTACGACGCTTTGCGGCTTGCCGGCAAGGATATCTATGTTCGCGAAGGCTGTTACCTGTGTCACTCGCAGATGATTCGCACACTGCGTTTCGAGACGCAACGCTATGGCACCTACTCGGTGGCCAATGAGTCCGTGTACGACCGGCCTTTCCAGTGGGGCTCCAAGCGCACCGGGCCGGACCTGGCGCGCGTCGGCGGCAAGTATTCGGATGAGTGGCAGCGCCGGCATCTGTTGCGGCCCCGCTCGCTCATGCCCGATTCGAACATGCCTAATTATCCGTGGCTGCACACAGGGAAGCTCGACGGCGAGGACATCCAGGCGCGCATGCGTACGCTGCGCTTCCTCGGCGATCCTTACACCGATGCCGATATCGCCGGTGCTCCCGCCGCGGTCGCAGGTAAGAGCGAACTCGACGCGATCGTCGCGTACCTGCAAGGTCTCGGCGTTCGCAATGTCGCGGCGGATCGAGATCCGGCAAGCGTCGACGCTCCCGCAAGTCAACCTACCGAGGTGGCGATCCCGCCAGCAACACCATGAGCGATCTGTGGGGACACCTGATCGGCATCGTCGTCACCCTGCTGATGCTGTCGTTCATTGGGATCTGGGTGTGGGCCTGGCTGCCGCGACACCGGCAGACATTCTCGCGCCTTGCTGAGATTCCGATGGAAGACCCGGTGGTAGGAGCAAGCAATCCAATGGGCAATTCGATACCTGCGGTCGATGAGGACCTGTCGCGATGAACAGTTTCTGGTCCGGCTGGATCATGGCCCTCGTGGTACTCAACCTTGGCATTACGCTTGCGCTGTTCATTACGGCGTTACGCTTGAAGATACCGACGCAGCCCGACGGCACTACGGGCCACGTCTGGGCACACGGCGTATTGCGTGAAAGCGTGCGCAAGCTGCCGTTGTGGTGGGTGCTGTTTTCGATATCGATGTTCGTCATCGGTCTTGCTTACCTGGTGCTGTACCCGGGCTTCGGCAGTTACAAAGGCACACTGGGATGGACCTCCGCGCATGAACTGCAGCAGGACACGCAAGCCAACGACGTCAAGCTGGAATATGCGCTGCAACCGATGCGCACCGTGACCATCGAACAACTCTCCGCCAATCCACAGGCAGTATCCATGGGTGAACGTCTCTACCAGGATAGCTGTGCTGCCTGTCATGGCATGGCGGCGCGCGGCAGTTTCGTAGTCGGCGCACCCGACCTGACGGATGGCGACTGGCTATACGGTGACGACACTCAAACCATCCTGGCCAGCATCATGGACGGACGCGGCGGTGTCATGCCTGGCTGGGAAGGCGTGCTCGGCCGCGACGGCGTGAATGAAGTCGCTGCGTATGTGCTCAGCCTCAACGGCATCGATGCACCTGTCGACTGGGTCGCCGCGGGCAAGACTCGCTTCGAGACTTTGTGCGTCACTTGCCACGGTGTGGACGGAAAAGGCAATCGCGCGCTCGGCGCTCCCAATCTCACCGATAGCCGGTGGCTGTATGGCGGCGATTTCGCCAGCGTCACGCAGAGCATCCGTCATGGACGCAGCGGCGTGATGCCGCCGTGGCGACATCGCTTGAGCGAGGACCAGGCTCGCGTGATCGCGGCCTGGCTGTACACGAAGCGCCAACGCGAACCGTCCTGACCGATGACGTCTGCTTCCGAACGCTGGTATCGACAGCCCATCGTGTGGCTCGGCACGGCGATCTTCTGTGCTTCGCTCGCTGGCTGCATCGGCGTCATCGTTCTCGCCTCGCGCTACGAGGATGAACCTTTGCCCGTTGCCGGCGAGCGCGTGTTCAAAGTTCCGGCGCTGAGTCAGGAAAAGCAGTGACCGCGCTCGCATGCTGGCACTGTGGCGAAGCAGTACCGGCAGGCTGCGATCTGCATGCATGCATTGCCGGTGTGTCGCGCGCCATGTGCTGCCAGGGCTGCATGGCAGCTGCCGAATGGATCACCCAGCTGGGACTCGCCGACTACTATCGCCTGCGTACCGAACCGGCGCAGAAACCCACCGACCCGACCGTCGGTATAGATAATCGCGCTGCCTGGCAGCGTCCTGAGATCTCCCGTCACGTGGTACGCGAACTCGACGACGGGCGCAGCGAGATGATGTTGCTGATCGAAGGCGTACGCTGCTCCGCCTGCGTGTGGCTCATCGAGCGCTCGCTCAACTCGCTGACGGGCGTGATCGATGTGCAGGTCAACGCAGCATCGCGACGTGCACGCATCGCCTGGCATCGCTCGCAAGTCACGCTCCCACAGATATTGGATGCGCTTGCACGTACTGGCTATCGCGCCTCGCCACTCGATGCACAGGCATTGGACGACGCACGCCGGCGGGAATCGCGCGATGCATTGAAGCGACTGCTGGTCGCGGGATTCGGCGCCATGCAGGCGATGATGTTCGCCGCTGTCCTCTATCTCGGCGCACTCGATTCGAACGACGCTTCCACCACCGAGTTGTTTCGCTGGCTCGGCTTTCTCGCAGCGACGCCCGTCGTGCTGTACTCGGCACGACCATTCTTCGCGGGCGCCATGCGAATGCTCCGCGCACGCAGGCTCGGGATGGATGTACCGGTGAGCATTGCCATCGCACTGATTTACGCTGCCAGCCTGATCGAGGCAGTGCGCGGCGGCGGCGATGTCTATTTCGAATCCGTGTCCATGTTCGTTTTCTTCCTGCTCGCCGGTCGCTATCTCGAAATGCGCGCACGACATCGGGCCGGCGACCTGACCGATGCATTAGCGCGATTAGCGCCGACATTCGCGGATCGCCGCCGCGAGGATGGGACGTTGGAACGCATCGGCACGCATGAATTGCGCATCGGCAATCTCGTGCAGGTGAAAGAAGGCGGCATCGTTCCCGGCGACGGCGTACTGATCGGCACACATTGCCGCGTCGACGAAGCACTGCTCACTGGCGAATCGGCGCCGATAGCAAAGCATCGCGGCGATTCGCTGATCGCCGGCAGTGTGCTCATCGATGGACCGGCGGAGATCCGCATCGAGCGCGTCGGTGCGGACACTGCATTGGCGGCGATTGCGATGCTGGTTGCACGCGCTCAAGCGGAACGTCCGCGACTGGCGCAACTCGGCGAACGAGCCGCGGCACGATTCGTTGCACGCGTGCTGCTGCTGACGCTACTTACCGTGGTGTGCTGGAGCATTGTCGATCCATCGCGTGCTTTCACCGCTGCGCTGGCTGTGCTGGTTGTGTCGTGTCCCTGCGCCTTTGCATTGGCCGTTCCGGCGGCTATCACGCGAGCGTTGGCGGTACTCGCCGATCGCGGCGTGCTGGTTGTGAAACCGGACGCGATTCAGTCTTTGGCCGATGCCACTCATGTCGTCTTCGACAAGACCGGCACGCTGACGGATCCTGAACTTGCCGTCGTCGAAGTAAGTCCGGGGAATGGCTGGTCGCGAGAGCGAGCACTACAGCTGGCCTCATCCATCGCTCGCGAGAGTCGTCATCCTGTCGCACGAGCCATCAGCGCAAGCGCATCGCGCGACGATGCAAATGCGGCAGTGGCAATGGCTCATGACGTCAATTCGCATGGAGGTCTCGGGCTTTCCGCGACTATCGATGGACGTGAAGTTCGTCTCGGTCGCGCGGACTTCGCGCTCGGCAGGAGCGGCAATGCGGACGCATCCGATGCAGTGGTGCTCGCGGACGATGCAGGAATCGTAGCGACGTTCCGCCTGAGTGAAAGACTGCGGCCCGATGCCCGCATGACTATCGACGCGTTGAAGGCACAGGGATTGACGATCGCAATCGCCAGCGGCGACGCGCCGGCGAAAGTAGCGGATGTCGCAACGAGACTCGGTGTAGCGACGTGGCGAGCACGCCAGTTGCCGGCAGACAAACTCGCATGGCTCAACGAATTGCGCGCGAGCGGCGCTCGGGTCATCGTCGTGGGCGACGGTGTAAACGATGCGCCGGTGCTCGCAGGCGCCGATGTCGCCGTGGCATTGATGAGCGGAGCGGAACTCGCACAGACCAGCAGCGACATCGTGCTGAGTGGAGAACGCCTTCAGTCACTCGCCTCGGCGCGAGATGTGGCTCGGCAGACGTTGAGCATTCTTCAGCAGAACCAGCGCTGGACCATGTTCTACAACTTCGCCGCGGTACCGTTGGCCGCACTTGGATTCGTTCCTCCATGGCTGGCGGCGCTGGGAATGTCCGCAAGCTCGCTGTGCGTGATACTCAATGCGTTGCGCATCGGCAAACGCGCATCGCGAACTCGCCGTACTGCGTCGACGAAGGCGGTGCGACTGGTGCGCGACACGGGCATTGCATGAACGTCCTGCTCGTGATGATCCCGTTGTCCATCGTGCTGCTCGCCGGCGCGGCGATCGCGTTTTTCTGGGCGGTCGACCACGATCAGTTCGAGGACATGGACACGCCGGGCCTGCTGCCGCTCGACGACAATCCTCCGGACAGCGATCACGCAGTGAGGCCGCGATGAACGGCACGTTGACGATGGGAGCTGCATTGTTGCTGGGTCTGGCGGCCAGCGGCCATTGCCTCGTCATGTGCGGTGGCATTTCCAGTGCGCTCGGCATGGCCACGGCGAAAGGTATCGATGGGCGTCCGCAACCGCGGCTGCTGCTTGCATATCAATTCGGCCGAATTGCTTCGTACGCGCTGGCGGGATTGTTATTCGCTGGAATGCTCGGCGGCGCGATTGCCTTGCTCGATATCGAAGTCGTGCGTCGCTCGTTGCGAGGTTTGTCTGCAGCTGCGTTGCTGCTGGGTGCGCTGGTCGCATTCGGTCGTGTGCGCGATCCGGGATTCAGCCTCGGTCGACGACTCTGGTCGCGACTGGCGCCGCTCGGGCGGGGCCTGATCCCCGTCACGAGCGTGCCGCGAGCTTTCACATTTGGGATGGTGTGGGGCTGGATGCCGTGCGGGTTCGTCTACACCGTGTTGATCATCGCCACGCTGCAGATGGATGCGTTGCGTGGGAGCATGACCATGGCGGCGTTCGGTCTCGGCACTGCGCCCGCTTTGCTTATCTCGGCGTTCGGGGCGCAACGATTGATGGGGATGGCATCGCAGCCTGCCACGAAACGGCTCGCAGGGTCATTCCTGCTGGTCACGGCGTTGCTGACATTGGCCGGGCCGTGGCTGGGGCATGCGATGCCGGGGATGAATGCGTGGCTGCCGTTCGATTGCAGGTGGGTGGCTACGGGTAGTTGATGCGCATGGCTCCGAGTGGCCGCCGAGTCAATCCGTTGCCTCGACAACCAGCGAATACGTGTAGCTAACTCCTGTCTGCCCATCCGCCACCGGCGCCGGGCGATAGCGCGTCATCGCCACATAGGCGCCCGCCTTCTCCGGCTTGATGACAAACCTCCCCGCGCCATCGGTCGTCACCTCCGCCACGATCTTCTTATCGGAATACCGCGCCTTGTCGTCGTAAACCGAAACCACCTGGTTCGCGAGCGGCTTGCCGTCGAACAGTACTTCGAACTTCGCCTCCGAACCGACGAACACCGAATTCGGATGCGTCAACGCTCGAAATTCCAGCCCTGCATTGCGAGGCGCCACTGCCTTGTCCGTCGGCTTGCCGCGCGTCACGTAAACTTCCGCTGTCGTGATGCTGGTGACGTCATAAGCCTTGGTCCCCGCCGGCGCGGCCTCTTCCCGGCCGAGGAATTTCCAGTCGCCATTCACCCAGGCCGCCTTCGCGACGCGTCCGGTGCGTCGACCGGTGGAGATTCTATAAGTGCCCGCCTCCTTGGTCGCCGTTTCGACGACAGCGAGATCCCGCGTGTACACCGGTACCAACGCCTGTTTGACGCCATCCGGCGTCACGACGTGATAGTCATCGGACTTCATCACGGCATCGGGCGTGAAGAACACCTCGGTGAAACTGCCCTGCACCGTGACGTAATCGCGCTTGCCGACGTCGAATGCATTCGGCAACAGGTAGGGCATGTGAGCCTGGGCGTTGCCGAATGCCAGCAGAAATAGTATGGAAGCAGGCTTCCATGAAACACGCATTTCGATCATTGCATCTCTCCGGACTTTCATATCTTCAGAACTGCCATGCGAGCGAAGCACGCACGTTGCGGCCAGGCTCGGTGTAGCGCTCGATGCCATCGCCGCTCACATAACCGTACAGCGTGGTCGTGCCTTCGTTGACGAAACGCACGCGTGGCCACAGGTAGTATTTTTCGTTGAAGGCGTTGTAGACGCCGGCGGTGAGCTGCAGGGACTTGGTGACGTTGAACGTCCCGAACAGGTCGAGGACGGTGTGTTCGTCGCTGAGATAGTCCGGCACCAGCGAGGTGAAGAAGTCGTTGACCGGGGTCGCCGTGAGCGATGCGTCCTCGAGTTTCTTCGCGGCAGCATGCGTGACATTCGCGACCACGTTCCAGCGCGGCGACGGCGCATAGCGCAGTCCGACGACACCTGTGGCCGGCACTATGCTCGGCAGCGGATCGCCGTTCTTCTTGTCACCTTCGTTGTACGACCAGGCCATGCGCACCGACCACTCGTTGTTGATCGCCCAGCGGCCTTCGACTTCGACGCCCTTCACCGTGACCTCACCGACATTCGCCGGCATGGTGTATTCGTTGCCGAGCACCACTGTGCAGACAGTACGAACGCAGGTCTGGTAGCTGGTGGAAGGATTGCGAATGAACGAGGCCTGCTCGATGAAGTTGCTGTATTCGTCGCGATACACGGAAACGCCGACCTGGTAGCGGTCGGTGCGCCAGCGGTAGCCGATTTCCGTGTTCAGGCTCTCCTCCGATTCCAGGTCCCGGTTGGCGATCGAACTCCACAATGTTTCTTCAGCGCCAGTGGAGACGTTAGTTGCGACCGACGTGGAAGTCGGTGAGAACATTTCGGCGACCGTGGGTGCGCGGAAGCCCGTACCCACCTGTGCCCACACCGAATGTGCATCGGTGAATTTGAAGTCGGCCCCGGCCTGCCACGTCGGCGCGGAGAACTCGACGTCTCGCACCGTACCGGAAGTGTCGATGAATTGCGGATCCTGCTTGGGCGAATACTTGGTCCGGTCGTAGCGCGCGCCCGCATGCAGGGTCAGCCGATCGTCCAGCAGATACACGCTATCGCGCACGTAAGCACTCAGGCTGGTGACGTCGGTCTTCGGCACCTGCGCCGGATCGACGGTCACCGAGTCGGTCGCCGCTGTCGTGCCGATGTAACGAGTGTCCACCGCCACGAAATCGACGTCACGCTTTTGCCACGCGAGTCCGTAGATCAGTGAGTGAGCGACATTGCCGCTCCATGCCTTCGTGAAGTCCAGCGCTGCGCGATCCAGCACTTGCTCGGTCGATCGATCTTCGGTGCGCAGGCAAGGCAGCACATTGCGAGGGCATCCCGATCCGGCGAGGATGGTGGTGAGTCCGCGGCTCTCGGTCTTCTGCCGATCCGCAGTGAATTCCATGCCGTCGAAAATCGTGCCTGCGTCGCTCCAGATGTAGCGCACGCCATAGCGATCGCGATCGTTGTCGTCATCGGCGCGGCGTTCGAGATAGCCGCTGCCGCCGACGCGCGAGAGATTGTTCAGTTCATTGGTGCTGCGAGCACGTTCCGCCACCACGCCGAGGCGGTGCGACTCGTTCAGCACGAAATCCACTTTCGCGAGAACGTTGTCGCTGTCGCGATCGATGGGATCGGGCGTGCGACGCTCGGAGCCGGTGGTTACCGGGGAGGAGTCGTGCCACGATTCCGCTTCATGACCTTCGCGCCGCGTGTAGATCAGCATGGATTCGACCATGCCGGTGCGGTTCGCAATGGTTGCCGAGGTCATGGCTTCGTCGCTGCTGCCCGTATAGGCAGTCTTGATCCTGAAGGCCGTGTCATTGCCGTTCGCTTTCAGATAGTCGTACGGATCCTTGGTAGTGAACATGACAGCGCCGCCAAGCGCACCGCTGCCGGCGCTGATCGAGTCGGCGCCCTTGATGATTTCGATGCTCTTGAGCGAATCTACATCGAGGCTGCCTCGGCCGGCGCGAAAGAATTCATAGGCGGGCGTAGTCTCGACGGCTTCGCCGAACGACAGGCCATCGACCGTCATGGCGACGCGGTCGCTCTCCAGCCCGCGTATATTGAAACCGTTGTCGCCGAAGCGACCCATGTCGACGATGCTGACGCCGGGAATGTAGCGGATGGCGTCTTCGAAACTTTGCGCCTGTTCTTCTTCGAGCTGCCGGGCGCCCACGACCGTCTTGTTGCCGACGGTGGACTTCCCTTCTTCTTCGGCGGAGACATCGATTTTTTGCAATTGCTTGACGGGTTGATCGGCCGGCTCAGCGGCGGCTGCGGCGTGAACGCAGAACAGGCTGGCGCTGACCGCCAATGTAAGGATGGTGCTAGAGGAACGCATGAGGTCTCCGTAAGGGCAAGGGAACGAAACGGTCACCTGGCTGGCTTGCGGCTGACTTAGGCGGATGAACGGGGCATTGAATTTTTTGCGGGACCGGCCAGGTGTTTTATTTCGCTGCGTCTCCTGCATCACGGATGCGTGTGGTCGTTAAGATGAATGTCACGAGCCAGCCGCCGCGGCTGCCGCGAATCGCACTTCGATCCGGCCGATCTCCTTGGCGCCGCGCTGCTTCACGGAGAAACTCTCCGACCCGATGCGCACGGGGATTTCCAGGTACTCGCGTTCGCCATGTTCGCGAGCCGCCTCGATGCACACGACGTATTCACCGGTCGCAACGCCACGACCGTTGCTGTCGCGACCATCCCATACGATCGAATATTGTCCAGGCCTCCTCGTAGGCCGCACGATGCCGTCGATAGCGGGCTCATCGTTACGACCTGCGCGCCGCCACCAGGTACGCACTTCCTGTCGCCAGCGATCGGACTCACCGAGCAGCAACAACTGCCGCAACGGCTCGTGCGACGTGCTCGTTATCCAGATGGCGAGATACGGACGGCGATAATTCACCGCGTCGTGCTGGGGAATTTCATAGTCGATGACGAATTCGAAATGAGACGGCCACGCCGGATCGTGACGCTCGCCGGGAGCCGCCAATGCGTACCATCCGGGAGTCGCGAAAATCTTGCCGGCATCGCTGACCAGCAGAGCCTGCGCGTCGGGAATGCGTTCCATCAGGTCCAATCCTTTTCGGATCGGCAGCACCGACAACGCGGTCGCCAGTGCATCGGCAGTCGCTGCGTCTTTGGCGACGACAGTGGCGGCAGGCGCATATTCAGCGGGCCAGCCTTCCAGCGGATCGAGCAGGTGGCTGAAATTACGATTGGCGACACGAACGCCGCGACTGCGATGACCGCTGGCGGCGATGCCCATGTCGCCGCTCAATTCGATGGTGGCTACCGAACCGCCGTTATCTCGCGGACCGCGCGGATCCGCGACAGCAACACGCCAGGGCTTGCCTGCTGCCGCTTCACCCCAGTAAACAGCATCGCCGCCGATGTCGATGCGAATGCCAGATGCTTTGGGCGCAGCGTTACGTGCAAAGGCGAGCGCACGATCCAAGACATAGCCTTTTGCGATGGCATCGACATCCCACTGCAAGCCGGCGAGTTGTGGAAGCTCCGGCGATTGCAATGAGACATCCAGTTTGTCCAATGCACGCGCCTGCTTGCGAAGAGCGGCGCGATCGGGCAGTTCGGCAGAACCTTCCAACGCGCGCCATTGGCGCAGCAGGCTTCCGATGCGACAACTGAAGGCGCTACCTGTTTGGCGCCGCCATCCCTCGCAGAGACTCAAGACTTCACGCACTTCCGTCGAGGCAATCTGAGGCGTTGCGTGTGCATTCAGACGCGAGAGTTCGCTATCCGGCTTCCAAGTGCTTAGCGCATTCTCCAGGCGCGCAATCTCGGTGAGCGTCGCAGCGACGACGGCATCCTCTTTAGGACCGGCTACTCCGACCATCGACATGTCGAACGACGTGCCTAGCACGCCATCGCGATGATGCACGCGCAACTGCTCTGCGTGCGCCACGCCGGACAGCGAGAGCATCAGCACTACCAAAGTCTTCACGACGCGCTCCCGAATAATCGCGACGTTACGAACGATCCGGCTTCTTCGCAGCGCTGCGTCGCTCCGGTGGCGGCGGTGGATCGTCCTGCGACACGACGCCATCCTTGTTGGTGTCGGCGCGGTCGAACATGCGTCCGCTCATCGCCATGTATTCCACGCTGCTGATCGCGCCATTCTTGTCGCTGTCGATGGACTCGAAGCGTACGTGGCCTTGCTTCAACTGGGCCTGGCGACTGCGAGCCGCCGTGCGATCCAGGCGATCGACGAATTCATCGACATACTCCGCTTCGTCTACTTTGCCGTCGCGATTGGTATCGGTGGTCGCGTAGGCGGTGGCACGCTGTTCAGTGTATTGCGCGAGCGTGACTACACCGTCGGCATCGCCATCGTAGATCTCGATGAGACCGGCGCGCGTATGCGTGGTTGGCATGCCGATAGCCGAGCGCTGGCGGGCAGGTCGCGGTTCACCAGCAGGTTTTTCTTTTTCTTTCTTCCCGGCAGCGGCAGGCGCAGTTTCCGGATCGGCCTTGGTGATGCGACCATCCTTATCCTGATCGAACGCTGCAAACGCCCGCTCGCCGGAAGCGTCATACTCGGCGCGAGTGACGAAGCCATCGCCATCTTTATCGAGCGCCCGAAAGCGTACGTGAGTCTGCTCGATAGACGCCTTGCGCTCATCGGCGACCTGGCGATCCAGGCGCTGCGCGTATTCATTGACGTACTCTTCGGCGTTCAGCGAGCCGTTGCTATCTTCATCCGCAGAGGCGAAGCGCTCGGTGCGTACGGCATCGTATTCGGCGCGCGGCAGCTTGCCGTCTTTGTTCGTGTCCCACGAGGGAATGAAAGACGAAGTCTCATGACCGCCGGTGGGCAGGGCCTTCGCTGCGGGCTCTGCAGCGTAGGCAGAGTGTGCGACGGCTGTTACCACGACAACGATGGAGGACACCATCTGGCGCAAAGACAAAGAGTGAGTGCGAATGACGACCACGATACTTCCCCTACGATTCTTTCGGGCGCACGCAGGCGTCTCACGCTATCCAAGGGATGCACATGACGTAAGCGAACGCGATGATTGAAGGCGCCACGATCGTGGACGGCAGAATCGATTCATCGAGCTGCCAGCCGGATCGGACCTGTGCTGGCGCTCATCGATGCGATGCCGGAACGGCACGCAAGAGGCTGGCTGCGAAGTCGTTTACCTTACGGCATCCGACGCCCGCATGATAATGGTTCTCATCTGTGGCGCAAGGACTTTGTGAGGAGCGCTTGAGCTTTGTACCTTAAAGGCTCGATCGCGGCATGCGGACTCATGCTCTTGCTGAGACGACTCCTGCGACGACCTAAGAGTCAATTCAAGAATAAAGAACGGGAGAACTATCGCGCCGGTCGCCATTAGCTTGGCGGCGCTGAAGGCAATGGAGCGGGTGATGGGAATCGAACCCACGCTAGTAGCTTGGGAAGCTACAGTTCTACCATTGAACTACACCCGCACCGCCTGCGGATTCTAGGCAGCAGGGGTCGCGGGGGCAACTCCCTTGGGCGCGACCATTGCGATATCTTCAGCATCCTGTACGGCACGCATTGCCGAAATCGAAGGTATACCGGTGAGATTCGATCTGCGCGACCTGGAACTGTTCGTTGCGGTGGCCGACGCGGGCAGCATTGCCCGTGCTGCGGACCGCTCGCATACGGTGGCTTCGGCGGTGAGCAAGCGGATCTCCGACCTCGAAGACAACTTCGGCATGCCGCTGTTGGTGCGCGGCGCGAAAGGAGTCGAACTGACGGCAGCCGGACATGCATTGTTGATTCGGGCACGCGTGTTGCTCCACCAGGCAACTGGCCTCGACGACGAGATGCGCCGGCATGCGAGCGGCGCGCGCGGCTACGTAAGAGTGTTCGCGAACATTTCGTCGATCGTCGAATTCCTGCCGACAGCGCTTGCGACCTTTGCGGCCGCGCATCCGGACATCCATGTGCACCTGGAAGAGCACAACAGCTCCACCATCGCGGCGGCAGTGGCAGACGGCTCGGCGGATTTCGGCATCGTCAGCGAATTACCCATGATCAGCGGCGTCATCGCGGTGCCGTTTCGCACCGACGATCTCGTCGTCGTCCTCCAGCCATCGCATCCGCTCGCAGGAAGAACTTCGATTGCGTTTGCTGAGATCGTCAGCGATCCATTCGTCGGACTGCACGCCGGCAGTTCGCTGCATCACCTGTTGACACGCGCGGCACTCGAATCGGGAACCACGCCGAACTGGCGCATTCACGTCACGAGCTTCGATGCAGCTTGCGCGATGGTCGCGGCCGGGCTCGGCGTGAGCATCGTGCCAAGCGCAACGAGCACTCCGTATGTGCGATCGCTCGCCCTTGTCAGCCTGCCTCTCAGCGATGCCTGGGCGATACGACAGCTATTTCTATGCGCACGCAAAGAGCCTCCGTTGCAAGCTGCCGCGCTGGCGCTGTTCGAACACCTGCGGATGTCCGTTACCAAGACAGGCGCCCTGCTATGATCGCGCGCCACTATCGAGCCCCATTGAGATGCAGTACGCGTGAAAGATTCCGGAAACCCTGAAGGCGAACCAGTCGAGCATCCGTCCGAGCAAGAGCATTCCCACGGTCGCCGCTCCATTCGCAGTTTCGTGATACGAGCCGGACGATCGACGGCGGGCCAGCAACGCGGGCTAGACGAACTGTTTCCGATCTACGGTATCGCGAACGAGACCGGCGTGCTCGACCTCGACGCGATATTCGGCAGGCACGCGCCGCGCATGATCGAAATCGGTTTCGGTGCGGGAGAGGCGCTGCTCGAATACGCGAGCCAGCAGCCGCAGATGGATTGCATCGGCATCGAAGTTCATCCGCCCGGCGTCGGTCACTTGCTGCTCGGTCTCGAACAGCTGGCGCTGACCAACGTGCGTGTCATTTCGCAGGACGCAGTCGAGGTTCTGCAGCGACGCATCTCTCCCGCCTGCATAGATCGAATTCATGTGTTCTTTCCCGATCCGTGGCCGAAGAAACGACATCACAAGCGTCGCTTGATTCAGCCCGAGTTCGCCGAATTGCTCGCACGAGTATTGGCCGCAGGCGGAGTGTTACGCCTAGCCACCGATTGGGAGCATTACGCACATCACATGCGCGAGGTGCTGGATGCATCTGCGTCGTTTCGTAATCTTTCCGATAGCGATGGCTTCATGCAACGCGACCCGTCGCGAGTACTCACTCGCTTCGAGCGCCGCGGTCAGCGCCTTGGTCACGGCGTCTGGGATCTCGCCTACGAGCGCACGCTTTCCTGACGTCGTCGCCCGACGTCATAGGCACAAATACTTGTGCCCTGCGAAAAATATTTCGCTTGAATCCGCGCGGACACAGGACTAAAACAAACGTGACCTTTCGGTGCTGCGCAAATGCACGCAGTCTCGAGCTCGTTTTTATGCTGTTTTATCCTCTTTGCCTCAAGGCCACGGAGATCTAACTCATGACGTCGCTGGTACCGTTGAAACCGGTCGTGGGTGACTGGTATCGCAGTCTGAATGGCACGCTGCTGGAAGTGGTGGCCATCGATGCCGAGGACGGAACCATCGAAGTACAGCACTTCGACGGCACTATCGAGGAGTTCGATCTCGAGTCCTGGAACGAAGAGGAACTGGCCAGGGCCCAGCCGCCCGAAGACTGGACCGGCTCCGTCGATGTCGAACCCGAAGATTACGAGTCCGAACGCGATATCACGGCAGGCGGCATTTCGAGCGATGCGTTGCTCAGCCTGGATCGCAGCGAAGCGTCAGGCTATTCGGAATGGCCGGCGCCGCGATTGGAACTCTAGAATCTACGCCAGCAACTCATGCATGTCGCTGCGCCAGTACCTCCGGATCTTCATCGAGCACGACATTAGCATCGGCAACATGTACCGCGATTCGCGTGAGCTCGCTTCCCACGCAGGGCCCGGCGACGCACACGCCGCTGTCGATCATGAATTGCGCGCCATGCGAGCAACATAGAATCAGCGTGCGAGTGCTGCTCAGGAACTGATCGGGCTGCCAGTTGAGCGGGTGTCCGGCATGCGGACAACGATTCACGTACGCATACACCTGCCCCGCACGCTTCACGACGAATCCGCGCAGAGGCCATTCGCCGCTACCCGCACTGAACGCACGCGAGCCGGGATCGGCAATCTGATCGAGACTGCAGATGATGCGCGAAGCTACGCCCGCCTCATGCACGGCCAGGTCGATCGAGTGCACGCACCTGCTCACGCATCACCCAGACCAGCAACAATCCCGGTAGCGCGAGCAGCACGCTGATGATGTAGTAATTGCTCCAACCTGCGTTGTCTGCGATCCATCCGGCGGGGCCGCCAAGCAGATAGCGCGGTGTCATTGCCAGCGCGGACAGCAGCGCGTACTGAAATGCACTGTAACGCGGATCGCATAACGCCATGATCAGCGCCACCGAGGCGATGTTGCCCATCGCGCCGGCCGTGTTGTCGATGACGACGGCGGCAACCATCAGCGGATAACTCTTCCCCGCCAGCGCCAGCGCGTAGTAGAGGAAATTCGACAGTGCCTGCAACGCGCCGAATGCGAGCATCGAGCGCAGCAGCCCCAGCTTCACCATGAAAATGCCGCCGAGTATGGCGCCGGCGATGGCGCTGCCGGTGAACAGCGCTTTCAAGACCACCGCGATTTCCGTCTTGGTGAAGCCGACATCCATCATGAAGGGAGTGAACAGGCGCAACGCAAAGGCATCGCCGACTTTGAACAGCACGACCAGCGCGATGAGCGCCAGCGCGCCCGGACTTCCCAGCAATGCGGCGAGCGGCTTGGAGACGGACTCACCGAGCGTGCGCGGCGATGCATGTTTATATTCGGGTTCGGGCGCAAGCAGCGTCGCCACGCAGAACGCAGCCATGATTGCAGCGAGGATCAGCAAAGCCGGCTTCCATCCCAGGTGATCCGCCACGATCAGGGCGACCGCGGATGCGAGCCATGCAGAGGTCCGGTAACCGAGATTGTTGGCGGCGGCGGCCATCCCGCGCTCCGCAGGTTTGGCGACATCCGTGCGATATGCGTCGAAGGCAATGTCCTGGGTCGCCGAAAAAAATACGATGGCGACGGCGCAGATGGCGACGGGCTGCAGCGAAATGGCCGGATTCTGGAGTGCGAACATGCCGATCGCAACCGCGAGCGCCAGTTGCATCAGCAGGATCCAGCCGCGACGCCTGCCGAGCAATGGCAGCGGATACCTGTCGACGACCGGCGCCCACAGGAACTTGAGCAGGTAGGGAAGCGAAACGTAAGACAGGATGCCGATGGTGGTGTTGGTCGCGCCGCTGTCCTTCAGCCAGGCTTGCAGCGCGCTTTCGGTGATCTGGTTCGGAAAGCCCGACGATGCGCCGAGCACCATGATGGCAATCATCTTCGGACTGGACAGCACCTCTCGCAGTGACGGCTTGTCGTCCGGCGCCAGCGGGACTGCCTGGCCTGTTGTCTGCGATCTGTCGTTTGATGCCTGCATCGTGTCGGCAGTATAGCGCCGGACCCTGGTGAGTTCGGCAGTTCCGCAAGGGCGACGCGCGGGCGGCGGGGAGTTATCCTTCGCGCCTGTCTGCGATTGCGAGCACCCGAGATGCCTTCATCGTTCATCGATCTGTGCCTGGAACTGGGCGTACTGCGCTTCGGCGAGTTCAAGCTCAAGTCGGGCCGCACCAGCCCGTACTTTTTCAATGCCGGGCTGTTCAGTTCCGGTCGTGCGCTCGCCGAACTCGGCCGCTCGTATGCGGCAACGATTCATGCAGCGGGCCTGGATTACGACGTGCTGTTCGGGCCTGCATATAAAGGTATTCCGCTGGTCGCGACGACGGCGATCGCGCTCGCCGATCGGCATGGCCAGAGTCGTCGATGGGCATTCAATCGCAAGGAAGCCAAGGATCACGGCGAGGGCGGCAACATCGTCGGTGCACCGCTGCGCGGTCGCGTGCTGATCGTCGACGACGTCATTACTGCCGGCACCGCCATTCGAGAATCCGTCGAACTGATCCGCGCGGCAGGTGCAACTCCGGCAGGTGTCGTCATCGCCCTCGATCGCCAGGAACGAGGACAGACTGCGCAGTCGGCGGTACAGGAAGTCGAGCAGACGCTAGGCTTACCGGTGACGAGCATCCTCAAGCTCACCGACCTGATCGCGCATCTCAAGGCAAGCGGGGATGCCGATCAGCTCGGCGCCTTGCAGCGATACCGGGATATGTACGGTGTCAGCAACGTATGAGGTGCAGTGAAGCTGCGCCGGTCTCGCCGATGGGTGGCCCCGGGGAAAGGTAGTAGACCAAACCTTAACTCGCATGAAATGTGCGAATCCGCTCGTTTCGAGCCGGCAATTACGTGAGCTTGATCGTTGGTTGGATGCAATCGGTGCTGCACAATGCCGGTTGGCTCAGGGAACCTCAGACGAACTCTCAAGCAATGAATCGGATCGTGACAACATCGCTGTGTGTGCTCCCCCTGCTGTACGGCTCAGTCGTACCGGCAGCGACACCGGCGTCTGGACGCGAAGCCTTTTACCGCTGTCGCACCGCCGAGGGCCAGACGCTCTACGGAGATAGCATGCCGCTCGGATGCCAGGGACTCGATACCCAGGTACTGAACGAACGCGGCATGCCGTTGCGCCTCATTGAAGGGGAAAAAACGCGCGCCGCCCGCGTGGAGCGCGAGGCCCAGGAATCGGCCTTGCGCCGGGAGCGCGAGATACGCCAGCAACGCGACCACGTTCTCAATGAGACCTACCTGACGGTGGCCGACATCGAACGGTTGCGCGACCAGCGGCTGGACCTGCTGGAAGGGCAATACAAGCTGACCGAACAGAATATCGCCAGCCTGCGCGAGCGCCAGGCCCGCCTCGAAGCTCAGATCACTCGCTTCAAACCCTACAACACCAAGCCTGGCGCACCGCCGCTGCCGGAGCACCTGGCCGAAGAGATGGTCAACACCGTGAACGGTTTGAAGGTGTACCAGGAAACGCTGACCAAGAACCGCATCGAGCAGCAGCAGCTCACCGAGTCGTTCGCTTCCGACATCAGCCGCTTCAGGGAATTGAAAGGCGGACGGTAGAACAGCAAGCGACGCCCGCTTTCGCTAGCCTCGCCCCGAACTCCCGAACCCGCCGACGCCTCGTTCGGTGGCCACGAACTCGCTGACCACTTCGAACTCGACCTGCGCCACCGGTATCACCACCAGCTGCGCGATGCGCTCGCCGGGCTGAATGGTGAAAGCGGTCGTACCGCGATTCCAGCACGACACGAAAATCTGCCCCTGGTAGTCGGAGTCGATGAGTCCGACGAGGTTGCCCAGCACGATGCCGTGCTTGTGGCCGAGACCCGAGCGCGGCAGGACGATCGCTGCGTAGCCGGGATCCTGGATAAATACAGCAATACCTGAAGGAATGAGCTGCGTGTCGCCAGGTTTCAATTCCAGCGGCGCATCGATACACGCGCGCAGGTCGATGCCCGCGGAGCCGGTGGTGGCATGCTGGGGAAGCGGGAATTCATTGCCGATCCGCGGATCGAGAATCCTCAGCTGCAGCCGGCGTTGACCCGAATCGCGGCGCGCGCCGCTCGCCTCAGCGGGCGACATGAAGTGTGGCAATGCCGGGTGGGGTGGCGATGGTTGCTGCTTCCCGTTCGCTGCGTTCGCGATAGCGCTGCGCAATGACATCCACCAGCTGCCTTGCCAGTGCCGCCTTGCTGGTCAGCGTGAGTTCCTGCTTGCCGCCCTGCCAATACACCGTCAAGGCGTTGTCGTCCTTGTCGAAGGCCAGGCCGTCGCCAACGCGGTTGGCCGCGATCATGTCGAGATTCTTGGCGCTGAGCTTCAACAGGGCATTGCGTTCGACGTTCTCCGTCTCCGCCGCGAATCCCACCAGGAATGGTGGCCGCTCGCTCCTGCCCACCGTGGCCAGGACATCGGGCGCACGCATCAGCGACAGGGTGAGATTATCGCTGGTCTTCTTGATCTTCTGGCAGGCCACTTCACCGCACTGGTAATCGGAGACGGCCGCGGCGGCGATGAAAATGTGCACACCCGCCAGGTGCTGCTGAACTGCCTGCAACATCTCCCCGGCGCTTTCGACTTCGATTTTGTTCACGCCGCGCGGCGAGGGAATCTGCACCGGTCCGCTCACTAAAATCACTTTGGCGCCGGCATTGCGCGCAGCTTCAGCAACGGCGTAACCCATCTTGCCCGAGCTGCGATTACTGATGAAGCGCACCGGGTCGATGCGTTCTCGCGTGGGGCCGGCGGTGACGACGACGGTCAACCCGCTCAACACACCGGATGCCGCACGCGCGGCGAATAATTCTTCCGCGATTTCGATGGGCTCCAGCATCCGGCCGGCACCCACGTCTCCACAGGCCTGTTCGCCCACTGCCGGCCCAAGCACGCGAATCCCTCGCTGCTGCAGAATCCGCACATTTTCCTGGACCGCGGCGTTGGCCCACATCTGCTGATTCATCGCCGGCGCCACCGTGACAGGGGCGCTGCTGGCAAGGCAGACGGTGGTCAGCAAATCGTCGGCAAATCCATGCGCGAGTCGTGCGAGACACTCGGCAGTTGCCGGTGCGATCAGGATTTCATCCGCCCAGCGCGCAAGTTCAATGTGCCCCATGGCAGCTTCCGCTGCCTCATCCCACAGGTCGGTGCGCACCGGTCGGCCGGAGACTGCCTGAAAAGTCAGTGGAGTCACGAAGTGCTGCGCCCCACGGGACATGACCACCTGCACCTCGGCGTCGCGCTCGATCAGGCGGCGGACGAGGTCCGGGCTCTTGTATGCGGCGATACCGCCGGTCACACCGAGCAGAATTTTGCGTGGCTGCGAATTCATGGCGTGTCGATTATGGGCACAGGCGATGGCAGCGGCAAACGAACGAGGTCGCATACCCCCATACCGCGCCGTCATGGATACAAGGGAATCATGCATTTCCGAGGCAATGACCCAGATTTGCACCGGTCACTCGAGCAACGGGCAACACAATATGGCGGACCGCCCCGTGCGCAGAGTACCCATCGATGTCCATCCGAAACTGGCCGATTGCGGATCGCCCTCGCGAAAAGCTGCTGGCTCTTGGCGGCCAGGCCTTGTCGGAAGCCGAGCTACTGGCCATCCTGATCCGGACCGGGACGCGCGGCCGAAGCGCAGTGGATATAGCGCGCGACCTGCTGATGGAGTTCGGCTCGTTGCGTGGCTTGCTCACTGCCGATCGCGAAAGGATCTATGCGACCCGCGGTCTCGGCTCCTCGCAATACGCTGCCCTGCAAGCCGCGCTGGAATTGACCCGGCGACACTATCAGCAGCTCATGTCCACCGGTTCAGCGCTCGCCAACCCTAAGGCGACCAGGGAATTCCTGCGCATGCGCCTGCGGGACCTGCCCCACGAGGTGTTCTGCTGCGTGTACCTGGACAACCGCAATCGCGTCATCGCGTTCGAGGAACTGTTCCGTGGCACCATCGACGGCGCCAGCGTTCATCCGCGCGAGGTGGTCAAGCAGGCCCTGGCCCGGAATGCCTCAGCCATTATCCTTGCGCACAACCACCCCAGCGGCATCGCCGAGCCCAGCCAGGCCGATGAACTCATCACCCGGCGGCTCAAGGAAGCCCTGTCGCTGGTGGACATCCGCGTAGTGGATCACCTCATCGTCGGCGACGGCGTGTGCGAGTCGTTTGCGGAAAGAGGACTGCTGTAGGGGCAGATTGGCCCCGATTGCCACGGCAAGCCTTGCCGCCGCGCGGCCCTGCTGGTATAAAGCGCGACTCATTTTTCGGTACCGGCTCGGCTCACGCGTGGGCGGGACCTCTTCGAGTTCGAGGATTCAGCCATGTCGAGAGTCTGTCAGGTCACGGGCAAGGGCCCGATGTCCGGAAACCGGGTGTCACACGCCAACAATCGGCGCCGGCGCCGCTTCCTCCCCAATCTGCACGACCAGCGCTTCTGGCTCGAATCCGAGCGCCGCTTCGTCAAGCTGCGGGTTTCGATTCACGGCATGCGCACGATCGAAAAGCGCGGCATCGAACTGGTCGTCGCCGAATTGCGGGCCGACGGCGTCAAGGTCTGAAGAGCACGACTCTTCCAGCCAGGAGCACTTAAACCATGCGCGAAAAAGTAAAGCTGCTGTCGACTGCCGGCACCGGTCATTTCTACACCACGACCAAGAACAAGCGTCTGCATCCGGACAAGATGGAGGTCATGAAATTCGACCCCAAGGTCCGCAAGCACGTCTCGTACAAGGAAGCGAAGATCAAGTAGGTCTGCCGTTTCCTCGCCTCTCCCGCCTCCGGGAGAGATAAAAAAACCCGCCTGCTGGCGGGTTTTTTGTGTCTGGCGGAAATGTGCCGGCTCAGGCGGGTTGCATCGCGTATCCGCGCAGGCTCGCGGCGAAGTCCTGCAGCACCTTGATGCCGCTGGCCTCGGCCTGTGCGATCCAGTCCTTGAGGTGCTGGAGCAGGTTCTCGTTGCTCATGTGGCTGCCATTCCAGAGAACGCGCAGGCGCTCGCGAAATTCGTGCACGGTCTGCAATGTCTGGTTGTTGGCCAGCACTTCCTTGAGGCGCGACTGGGACAATGTGTCCAGCAGCACGGGCTCCCGCACCAGGAGTTTCTTGACCCGGTTGCTCAGCTCGCCACCGGCATTGCGCACCTGATCGCGAAACACGGGCACTGTCACCGTGCGAGTGTAATCACGCAGCACATGCATGCGATTGACGATGACGGCGCGTACCGTTTCGAGATCGACGTGATTGCGAGCCGCATCTCGCGCCGGCTCCGGCGCCACGCGAATCACCCTTGCCAGGCCAAGCGCCTGGAAAATCCGGATGTACAGCCAGCCGATATCGAATTCCCAGCGATGAATGGAGAACTTGGCCGAACTGGGGAATGCGTGATGATTGTTGTGCAACTCCTCGCCGGCCACGATGAAGCCCCACGGCATGATGTTGCGCGCCGCGTCCGGGCATTCGAAATTGCGATAGCCATAGTAATGACCGATGCCGTTGATGACGCCAGCAGCCATCAGGGGCATCGCGAGCATTTGCACGGCGATGATGATGATGCCCGGCACGCCGAACAGCAGCAGGTCGGCGAGCACCATCAGCACGATGCCCTTGTTGCGATGGCGCGCATAAACGTTACGCTCCATCCAATCGTCGGGCGTGCCGCGACCGAACTTGGCATGCAGGTCAGGACTGCGCGCGACTGCCTGATAAAGCTCGGCGCCTTCGAGCAGCACCTTCTTGAGGCCGAAAATGACGGGGCTGT
Organism: Steroidobacteraceae bacterium; assembly: GCA_040509875.1. Classification (GTDB taxonomy): domain Bacteria; phylum Pseudomonadota; class Gammaproteobacteria; order Steroidobacterales; family Steroidobacteraceae; genus Steroidobacter. Next base: position 42,464 of record JBEVKB010000108.1, read on the forward strand.
GGGGATCTTCCGCCGTCTCGCAGCGGGCGTGATGCTTGCGATGCACAGCCACCCATTCACGCGTCACGATGCCCGAACTCAGCCAGAGCCAGAAGCGGAAAATGTGGCGCAGTACCGGATGCAGGTCGAGGCTGCGATGGGTAGCGTCGCGGTGCAGGTACAGGGTCACGCCCATGAACGTGAACTGCACCATCAGGAACGAGGCCAGCACGTAGCCCCAGAAGCTAAGATTCAGAATTCCGTATAGAAAGTCTAGATTCACGGGCAACCCTGCTTGAGGCTGTGGGTAAAAGACCTTGGGGAACCGGTAGGCAGCGAGGAAAATTTAAAGCGCGGCGACTATAACCAACCCATCGGATCGGTTCAAATGAGCTGATCCCGCAATCGCTGTAGTGAGCAAGGAACGCGGCATCCAGCCATCCACACTGTGATGGCGATCCTGCCGCCGTCCATGCGCGATTCCTGCGCTCGTGAATATCACTACGCCGGAACGATCCGATCCGATGCAATTTTTTCCTGGTAGGAGCCGATGCCTGAACTCCCCGAAGTCGAAACCACGCGCAGCGGCGTCGCGCCGTTCGCAGTGGGACATGTCATCGAGCAAGTCATCGTCCGTGAACCGCGCCTGCGCTGGCCGATCCCGCCGCAACTCGCGATCGAGGCGCGCGGCCAGCGCATTCTCGGCCTGTCGCGCCGGGCGAAGTACCTGCTCTTTGGACTGGTCAACGGCACCATCATCCTGCACTTGGGGATGTCGGGAAGCCTGCGCGTGCTGTCCGCACCGACTGCAGTGCTGCCTCACGATCACGTCGACATCGTGCTCGACTCAGGAGTGACGCTGCGCTTCAACGATCCGCGGCGTTTCGGCAGCCTGCTGTGGACACACGAGGACCCGCTGCAACACCCGTTGTTGCGCTCTCTCGCACCGGAGCCGCTGTCGGAAGAATTCGATGGCGACTATCTCGCGAAGGCCGCAAAAGGACGCAAGGTGGCCATCAAGCAATTGATCATGAACAGCCAGGTCGTCGTCGGCGTGGGGAATATTTATGCCAGCGAAGCGCTGTTCAGGGCAGGCATTCGTCCGCGACGCGCCGCCGGTCGACTGAAAACTGCGGAGTTCGACGCGCTGGTGAAATCGATCAAGCAGGTGCTGCGAGAGGCGATTCGCCAGGGCGGCACGACGTTGCGCGACTATGTGAACCCACAAGGCATGCCCGGCTATTTTCGACAGAAGTTATTCGTCTACGAGCGCGGCGGCGAGCCGTGCAGAGTCTGCAAGACGCCGATCCGGCAACTGGTGCAGGGGCAGCGGTCGACGTATTTTTGTCACGAGTGCCAGAAGTGAGGGGGAGCAGGACGGCATCGTCGTTACTCCGCGGGGCCGGTATCAGTACACCACCCCAACCCCCACACCTCTCGGATCCGACACCGCCTTCACCGCCCCGCTCGCATAATCCCACGTCACGATCTGCAGATTTCCCGGCTGTGGCGACTCGCGCAGCTGGTGACCGAAACCCGCGAGCTTGGTTTTCTCGTCAGCGGTGAACGCGCCCGGCTCGAACGAGAGTTGATCGGGCATGTACTGGTGATGGTAGCGGCCCTTCTTGATGAACTCTTCGGCAGGCAGGCCATCCATCCAGTCGAGCGTCGCCAGCAACACCATGCCCATGATGTAGCTGCCGCCCGGCGAACCTAGAATCATCACGCCATCTTTCTTCTCCACGAATGTCGGCGTCATGCTCGACAGCGGCCGCTTGTGTGGCGCGATGGCGTTGGCGTCGGCGCCCACCAGTTTGAATCCGTTGGGCACGCCGGCCTTCGCGACGAAATCATCCATCTCGTTGTTCAGCATCACGCCCGTGCCCGGCACCATCAGTCCGGAGCCGAAAAAGAAATTGATCGACATGGTGCCGGCGACGCGATTGCCATCCGCATCGAGTATCGAGAAATGCGTGGTCTCCGGGCCCGCGGCGGCAGCGCTGATGCTAGGCAACGTATCGCTGGGTGTTGCACGATCCATGCGAATGGAAGCGCGCTGGCCCGCTGCATAGAAAGGATGAACGAGCTTCTCGACCGGCACATCGACCTGGTCGGGATCGCCGAGATACTCGGCGCGATCGCGATGTACGCGACGCATTGCCTCGACCACCAGGTGCTTGCGAGTAGCGCTGTCTACATTCTTCAGATCGTAGCCCGACAGAATATTCAACGCGTCGATCAGCGCCACGCCGCCCGACGATGGCGGCGGCGCGGAAATGATTCGCGCGCCACGATATTCGCCGTACACCGGTTTGCGTTCCTTGACCTGGTAAGTTGCGAGATCCTCGAGCGACCAGATGCCGTCCATCTTGCGCACGCCATCCACCAGGCGTTTCGCAATCGTCCCTTTATAGAAACCGTCGGGGCCTTGCTCAGCGAGCACGGTCAGTGTGTTGGCGAGATCGAGTTGACGAATCAGCGTATCGCGCGCCGGCGCAGCTCCGTCCTTCAAGAAGACTTTCGCGGCAGCGCCCTTGTTGAAAGTGTTGCGCTTGCTCTCGATGCCCCCGCGCAAGCGTTCGTTGAGCGGGAACCCGTCGCGGGCGAGCTTGATAGCAGGTTGCAGGCTAGTCTTGAATGGCAGGCGACCGTAGGTCTTGGATAGATGCGCCCATCCTGCTGCCTCGCCCGGAATACCGGCCGCCAGCGCACTGGTGATCGACAGGCCGCGAATGACATTGCCGTCCTTGTCGAGAAACATGTTGCGAGTTGCGGCGGCGGGTGCAACCTCGCGCCCGTCGACCATGATCTCGAAGCCATCCGATGCGCGGTGAAGCAACCAGAAACCGCCGCCACCTAACCCTGAGCTGCTGGGCTCGACGACAGCGAGTGCAGACGCGACCGCCACCGCGGCGTCGAATGCATTACCGCCCTGCTGCAGAATTTCGAGACCGGCTTGAGTCGCGAGCGAGTGCGCGCTGGCTATCGCCGCCTTACCCGGCTTCGCTTCGGCGGCATGGCCGTCGAATGCTACGAACACCAGCGTTAGAGCCAGCGTCACGCAACGCGCGAACACCGGCGCAACCTTCACATTCACCATGTTTCCACCGGGGACCTTTCTAAGCGAGACCGTCGAGTTCAGGTCGCCGCCTTGCGTGCTGCCCAGGCGCGCGTCAACGCGGCCTCGACTTTGGGATGGACGAACTGGCCGACATTGCCGCCGAGGCTGGCAATCTCGCGCACCAGCGTCGAAGAGATGAAATTGAACTGCTCGGTGGGCGTGAGGAACACGTAGTCGACCTGGTCGGACAGGTGGCGACTCATGGTCGCGAGCTGAAACTCGAACTCGAAGTCGGACACGGCACGCAAGCCTCGCACCACCACGCGCAATCCATGCTGTCGGGCGAAATCCACGGTGAGCCCCGCATAGCCGGTGACCTCGATATTCGGAATACCGCTCAGCACTTCGCGCGCCAGCATCACTCGCTCCTCGACGGAGAACAGCGGCGCCTTGTTGGGATTGGCCGCAACGGCGATCACCACCCGGTCGAAAATATCGGCCGCCCGGCGCACCAGGTCGTAATGACCGTTGGTGATCGGATCGAACGTGCCCGGGTACATGGCGCCTGTCATCGCGAATCCTGCAATTTAAGGGGAGAGCCCAAACTCAAGAGCGGAGCAGATGATAGCCGACTTGCCCTGCCTGCCCACTGCGATGCACGACCCACGTAGCAGGCAACGGCGGCAACGGCGCGGACGCCGGCGCTTCGACGTAAATCAACGCTCCCGGCGCCAGCCAGCCGTTACGGGCCAATTTGCCGAACACCTCGGGAAGCAATCCGGCCGCGAAGGGCGGATCCAGGAACACCAGGGTGAAGAATTTTTCAGGCGGCGTGTCGAGGTACTTCAACGCGTCCGCCTGTCGCACGGTCGCGCCTGTTGCATCGAGACGGCGCAGGGTTTCCTCGATATTGCGGACTGTGCGTGCGTCCTTCTCCACCAGGACAACCTCGGCCGCGCCGCGCGACAGCGCTTCGATTCCCAGCACGCCGCTGCCGGCGAAAAGGTCCAGGCAGCGCGCCTCCAGCGTGACCGGCTGCAACCAGTTGAACAGCGTTTCGCGGACTCGATCTGGCGACGGCCGCAGCTCGGCGTGATCGGGAAACGTAATCCGCACGCCGCGCCAGCGACCGCCGATGATGCGCAGGCGATTGGGTGCGCCGCTGGCGCTGGGGCGAGGTCGGGAATTGACGGGTTTGCTGCGGGTTGGGCTCATGGCTGGCGGCAAGCATACCGGCTTCGTAAGTCGGCGCTGACTGATAGAATCGCGCGCCTCCTCCTCAATCCCACAGTGACCTGCGAATGTTCGGCTTCAAATCGAAAGCCAGTGCGACCGACGCCCCGGCGAAACAGCCCGGCCTGTTTCAGCGGCTGCGCGCCAAGCTCAACAGCGGCAACTCGTGGCTGACCTACGACCTCGCCAACCTGGTGCCCGGCGGCCGCATCGATGAGGCCGTGCTCGATGAACTGGAAACGCGCCTTATCACGGCGGATGTCGGCGTCGAAACCACCGAGCGCATTCTCGCCGGACTGCGTAAGCAGGTCGCACGCAAGGAACTGGGCAATCTCGACGCCCTGCTGAATGCGCTGCGCGGCGCATTGCTGGATGTGCTGAAGCCGGCGGCGCGTCCGTTCCAACTCGACCGGGACATTCCGCTGTTTGCGGTACTCGTGGTCGGTGTGAACGGGGCGGGCAAGACGACGACCATCGGCAAGCTGGCTCGTTATCTCAAGGATAACGATGTCCGCGTCATGCTCGCTGCGGGCGACACGTTTCGCGCAGCCGCCGTTGAGCAGTTGCAAATCTGGGGCGAACGCAACGGCGTGCCAGTGATCGCTCAAGCTGCCGGTGCCGATCCAGCCGCGGTCGTTTTCGACGGCCTGCAGGCAGCGAAGGCGCGCGGCATGCAGGTATTGCTCGCCGATACAGCGGGCCGGCTGCACACGCAGTCCAACCTGATGGAAGAATTGAAGAAGATCAAAAGAGTCATGGGCCGCGTCGATCCGGCTGCGCCGCATGAAGTGCTGTTGGTGCTGGATGCCAGCCAGGGCCAGAACGCGTTACAGCAGGCGCGCTTGTTCAATGAGGCCCTCGGCGTGACCGGCGTGGTGCTGACCAAGCTCGACGGCACCGCCAAGGGTGGCATCGTGCTGGCCATTGCGAGCGAACTGAACCTGCCCATCCGCTTCCTCGGCGTCGGCGAATCGGCAGAAGACTTCATGGAATTCGATCCGGAAGCTTTCGTCGATGCGCTGCTGAAGCGCGATCGACCTGGTGCGGCCGCGTGAAGGAAGTTCTCGCCGCATGATCCGCTTCGAGCACGTCTACAAGCGCTATCCGAACGGGCGCGATGCCCTGAACGATCTGTCGTTGCACATCCACAGCGGCGAGATGGTGTTCCTCACCGGGCACTCCGGCGCCGGCAAGTCGAGCCTGCTCAAGCTGATCGCGCTGATTGAGCGTCCGACCCGGGGCCAGGTCGTGGTCAACGGACAGAACATTGCCGGCGTCTCGCGCTCGCGCGTGCCGGCGTTCCGGCGCCAGATCGGCGTGGTCTTCCAGGATCACAAGCTGCTGCACGACCGGACCATTTTCGACAATGTGGCGCTGCCTCTCATCATCGCGGGCGTGGGTTCGCGCGAGATCGGCAAACGTGTTCGCGCCGCGCTCGATCAGGTCGGCCTTCTCGGCCGCGAACAAGGCTTCCCGCTCGAACTGTCGACAGGCGAACAGCAACGCGTCGGGATTGCGCGCGCGGTAGTCAGCAAGCCGCAAATCCTGATCGCGGACGAACCCACCGGCAACCTGGACCCCGACCTGTCCATCGAAGTGATGAACATTTTCCGGCGCTTCAACGAAGTCGGCGTCACGGTACTGGTCGCAAGCCACGATCTGCACCTGCTCGAACATTTCGCCCTGCGCCGCGTGCGGCTCGAAGGCGGTCGCATCGTGGGCAATGTCGAAGCGGAAAGCGCGCAGTTGCTGGATCCCGCGCGCCTCATCGATGCCGAGGCGAGTGAAGCAGGATGAGCGCCTGGTTCACCCGTCATCTGCAGACGCTGTTCGGCTCGCTGGGCCGACTCTCGCACCACTGGCTGGGTACGACCTTCACCATGCTGGTCATCGGCATCGCATTGGCGTTGCCCGCCTGCCTGCACCTGCTGGTAACCAACCTGCAGCGCGCGAGCGCCGACTGGGACAGTGCCATCACCTTGTCGGTGTACATGAAGCAGGACGTCTCTGCGGATGACGCACGGCGTATCAGCGAACGCGTACGCCAACGCCGCGATGTCGCACAAGTCACGCTCGTCACCGCCGAAGAAGGCCTCAAGGAATTTCGCCGCCAGTCCGGGTTCGGCGAAGCCATCGACGCCTTGACCAGCAATCCCCTGCCGCACTCGATGGTCATCCGGCCGGCTGCCGCATATCTCAACGCAGCCCATCTCGAAGCGCTGGGCGCGGACCTCAAGCAACTACCGGGCATCGATGTGGTCCAATTGGACACTGCCTGGGTCAATCGCCTGAACGCCATCCTCGATGCGATCCAACGCAGCATCGTCGTTACCGCAGCCTTGCTCGCGCTGGGGGTCATGGTGATCGTCGGCAATACCATCCGGCTGGACATCCAGAATCGGCGCCAGGAAATCGAGGTCACCAAGCTGGTCGGCGGTAGCAACGCCTTCGTGCGTCGGCCGTTTCTCTACAGCGGCGTCTGGTATGGCATCGGTGGCGGCATCATTGCCTGGGTCATCACCCAGGTCGTAATCGCCGCCCTGACGGGGCCGGTGATCCGCATTGCCGGCTACTATGACAGCGGCTTCAGGTTGACCGGTTTGGGGCTGGAGCCAAGCGCGGCATTGCTCGGTGCGGGAATCGTCTTGGGATGGCTGGGTTCATTCATCGCCGCCAGCCGGCATCTGCGGGACATTGAACCGACGTAATGTGGCGCTCGCCGGCATTGGATTGCGGAACATAAGGCCTGCAAATACATTGAGTTGAGAAGGCCGATCGAGCGACTCGCAGGTGAGCCTGGTCCGCCCTCACGTCGAGGAACTTCTGTAGTGCTTAGCACTCGAAGAATGGGACTGCTAAGCTCTTCCCACTTCCGGAGGGGACACTCTCGCAATGACTACCGCTACTGCTTCTGCCCTGATTCGTTCCAGCACCGACCTGGCCCTCGCCGGCCCCGTCGGCAGCCTCGATGCTTACATCGATCGCGTCGCCCGCATTCCCGTGCTGACCAGGGAAGAGGAAGTCGCGCTCGCCAACAAATTCCGTATCGATACCGACCTCAACGCCGCGCGCCAGCTGGTGTTGTCGCATCTGCGCTTCGTCGTCCACATTGCCCGCGGCTACAGCGGTTATGGCCTGCCAGTGGGCGACCTGATCCAGGAAGGCAATGTCGGCCTGATGAAGGCGGTCAAGCGCTTCGATCCCGATGTCGGCGTGCGGCTCGTGTCGTTCGCGGTTCATTGGATCCGCGCGGAAATCCACGAATACGTGCTGCGCAACTGGCGCTTGGTGAAGATTGCGACCACTAAGTCCCAGCGCAAACTGTTCTTCAACCTGCGCAAGTTCAAGAAGAACCTGGGCTGGCTGACCGAGTCGGAGACCAAGGCCATCGCGCTGGATCTCGGCGTGACCACCAGCGAAGTCACCGACATGGAGCAGCGCCTGAGTTCGCGCGACCTGTCGTTCGACCCGACGCCCGATAACGACGATGAAGATTCGTCGTACTCGCCATCGGCCTACCTGCCGCATCCGGAAGCGGATCCGTCGGTAGCCGTGGAGCGCGAGCAGTGGGACGAGGACACGACCGAAAGACTGGCGAACGCCATGGGCAGCCTGGACGAACGCAGTCAGCACATCCTGCGCAGTCGCTGGATGACGGACGACAAGGCGACGTTGCACGAGCTGGCCGACAAGTACGGCGTCTCGGCGGAGCGCATCCGGCAAATCGAAGCCAATGCGATCAAGAAACTGCGTGGACTGGTGACAGAACCTGCCGAAGCCTGAACTCGCGCGGCTCCTGGTTCGAATCGAAGGCCGGCTCGTAAAGAGCCGGCCTTTTTATTGGCCCGATTACTTGGCCCGATTTACTTAGTGATCGGCACGATCGTCAGTTCGACTCGACGATTGGCAGCGCGCCCCTGCTCGGTATCGTTGGACGCAACCGGATGACCTTCACCTGCGCCGATGGTGATCAATCGCTGGCTCTTCACGCCGTGGCTCGCGAGGTAAGCAGCAACTGACTGTGCGCGACGTTCCGACAACGCCTGGTTAGTCTGGTCGCTGCCGGTGCTGTCGGTGTGGCCGGCAACTTCCACCACCGTCTTCTCGTATTCCTTCAGGACCAGCGTGACGCCTTCCAGCGCATTGTAGAACTGCGCATTCAGGTCGGCGCTGTTGAGCGCGAACGTAATGTTGCTCGGCAGGTTCAAGGTGATGTTGTCGCCGACGCGAGTAACGCTCACGCCGGTGCCTTCGAGCTTCTGCCGCAGCTTGGCTTCCTGCACATCCATGTAATAGCCGGCGCCGCCGCCGGCCAATGCGCCGACTCCAGCGCCGATCAAAGCGTTCTGCAGCTTGTCTCCCTTGGTCAACAAGCCGACCACGGCACCTGCTGCTGCACCAATGCCCGCACCCTTCGCAACCTTGCTCGTCTGCTGTTCGCGCGTATAAGGATTGACTGTCGTGCAACCGGCAATCAGGGAAAGGCAAACGGCGACGCTCAACGCGGTCCTGTTCAGGGTCGTCGAGCGCAAGGGGGCAAGTCGGTTTTCCATACGATCTCCTCGATGAAGCTTGAAGCGCAAAACTGCGCTGGTGCCGCGGGATCAAAACGTCCGGCATCTCGCGCCCGGTTCCCGTCGGCATTGCCGCAATGGCGGCGCGAATTGGAACATATCGCAATGACGCGCAATGGGTATGAGATCTCAGTTCGTGCTGTGTGGGAATGGCGACGCGCGCGGCGGCGTTGGTAATGTCCCCGATATCAATGATCCCAACTCCATGAACGCAACGACTCTTTGTGCATACGCGCTTGCGTGCGCGGTTCATCGCAAAGATTTTTAGCAATCGCCGCGCCCGACATTCATCCTGCGCACCTCGAAGAACGTTACGGCCCCTTCGGCTATTATTGCCGCACAAGGAGAACCACATGCCAGCACCCCAGACTGCACCGAAATCCTCACGCACCGAACTCGATCCTCTCGATCTCTACGCCATCCGCTCGAGCCTGAGCGAAGAAGAACAACTGGTCCAGGACTCGGTGGCGCGCTTCGTCGACGAGCAGGTGATTCCGATCATCGGCGATTGCTTCGAGCACGAACGCTTTCCGCGCGAACTGGTGAAAGGCGTTGCCGATCTCGGCCTGCTCGGCAGCTCCATCGAAGGTTACGGCTGTGCAGGAATGAACGCTGTTTCGTACGGATTGATCTGCCAGGAACTGGAACGCGGCGATTCGGGACTGCGCAGTTTCGTGTCGGTGCAATCCAGCCTGTGCATGTATCCGATCTATGCATTCGGCTCCGAGGAGCAGAAGCAGCGCTGGCTGCCGAGCATGGCGAAGGGCGAGACCATTGCCTGCTTCGGCCTCACCGAGCCGCACGGCGGCTCGGATCCGGCGAACATGAAGACCACCGCGAAGAAACAGGGTAAGGACTGGGTGCTCAATGGCGCCAAGATGTGGATCACCAACGGCTCCATCGCCGACCTCGCCATCGTCTGGGCGCAGACCGATGAAGGCATTCGCGGCTTCCTCGTGGAGAAGAGCTTCAAGGGCTTCAGCTCGGCGACCATCAAGCACAAGATGAGCCTGCGCGCGTCGGTCACCGGCAGTTTGTTCTTCGACAACGTAGTGGTGCCGGAAGCGAACGTGTTGCCGGACGCGCTCGGATTGAAGGGCCCGCTCTCTTGTCTGACTCAAGCACGTTACGGAATCGCCTGGGGCGTCACCGGCGCGGCGCAGGCGTGCTTGAAGGAAGTGATCGAGTACACGAAGACGCGCATCATGTTCGGCAAGCCGCTGGCAGGCACGCAGTCGGTGCAGATTCGCCTTGCGGAGATGGCGCGGAAGATCACGACATCGCAGCTGTTGTCATTGCAACTGGGGCGATTGAAGGATGCCGGACTGATGCAGCCGACGCAGGTGTCGGTGGCCAAGTGGCACAACACACGTGCGGCGATCGAAGTCGCCCGCGATGCGCGCGATATCCTGGGCGGCGCCGGAATCAGTGTCGAGTACTCGCCGATCCGGCATGCGCTCAATCTGGAGAGCGTGATCACGTACGAAGGCACAGAGACTGTGCATCAGTTGACAGTAGGGCGGGCGCTGACGGGGCTCAGTGCGTTCTGAGAAATAAGGGAGCCGGGAGCGGCCGCAGTAACAGCATCGTCCAACCTCGCCGCCGTATCCCAACACAGCACCAGCACCACGAGCGACAGCCAAGCCCACATAATCTCGCGCCGCTTCGAGGCCGCACGATGCGACGCGCGAGCAACTGCCATCCTGCCCGTAATAACCATGTTCATGACTGCCACTCCCATCTGATTCGACGGCTGTCATTGAACCAGCCCGACAGCGATGGAAACCCTGCCTGCGACGTCCAACCGCGGGCGCATTGTGATCAATCATGGCGTCGCGCCACTTCGCTGCGCGTCGGCAGTACACTGCGCCCCATCGCAGGAGCCATGGGTTGCCGCTGACGAGTCATGAAGAAAGTCATAGCCATTGTCGAAGACGAGCCTGCCATTCGAGACAACTACGCGGCGGCATTCCAGCGCCACGGTTACGCAGTACGAACCTATGGCACCCGGCCCGAGGCCATCGACGCGTTTCGCCTGCGCCTGCCGGATCTCGCCGTCATCGACGTCGGGCTGCGCGACGAGCCGGAAGGCGGCTTCGAGCTGTGTCGTGAGCTGCGTTCGCTGTCGGCGGAACTGCCGATCATTTTTCTCACCGCGCGCGACAGCGAACTCGATGCCGTTTCGGGATTGCGCCTGGGCGCGGACGATTACCTGACCAAGGACCTGAGCCTCACTCACCTGATCGCACGCGTCACCGCCCTGTTCCGCCGCATCGATGCGCTGACGCAGCCGTCCAATCGCGATCAGATGGTGACGCGGGGTCCGCTGCTCATCGACACGGCGCGACTGCATGCGACCTGGCAGGACAAGCCGCTCGGTCTCACGCTCACCGAATTCTGGATCGTGCATGCGCTGGCCAAGAATCCGGGACACGTGAAGAATCGCCAGCAGCTCATGGATGCGGCGAACGTGGTGCTCGACGACAACACCATCACTTCGCACATCAAGCGCGTGCGCCGGAAATTCCAGGCCATCGATCCCAGCTTCGATCACGTCGAAACCATGTACGGGATGGGCTATCGCTGGAAGGAGGCGTGACCTACACGCCGGGCGCATAGCCGCCGCCACGCCATGTCCCTGCGCGCCAAACTGCTGCTGCTGAGCCTGCTCACGTTGATCCTGCCGTGGGCGGGATGGCAGTACGCCGAGCAGATGGAATCGAGCCTGCGACAAGGACAGGAACAGGCGTTGCTCACCACGGCCGAAGTCCTGAGCCGCGTCGTCGCCTCGCAGCCCGAAGAGCTCTACCGCGTTCCGGAATTCCGCCGCCAGTTCGATGTCACGCAGGGCGACCTGTTCGCGCCCCTGTTGTCTACGCAACCGCTGCTGGACGGCTTCCCAGATGAATGGCCGGTGCCTTCGCGCGATGTGCCGGGAGTGCGGCCTCTTGAGCGCAATGCCCGCCTGGGAGTGCTGGGCCGCTTCATGTACCTGTATGTCGAAGTCAACGACGACAATATCCGTTACGCACATCCGCAGGACGAGGAAGGCTCAGCACCGAGGGAAGAGCCGGATCGCGTCGTCTTCCTGACGCGAGATGAATTCGATCGCGAGCGTGCATGGTCGGTGCAGGCAATGGCGCCGGGACCGGTCGTCGTGAAGACGACCGAAGTCGGCGCTCCGTGGGGATCGTTGTCGGAATCGGTTCCGCAGGTCGTGGGTGTCTGGCGCGAGACGGCCACGGGATATGCCGTCGAGCTACGCGCACCGATGAGCATCTTCGGCACCCAGCTGGCGATTTTCCCACTCGGCGCCAACGAATCCGAAGCAACGCCCGCCCTCGGCCGGCTGCACACGGGCTCTGAGGCGCTCAGGCAACGCCTGCAGCAGTACTCGCCCGATGGACTGCGGGTGTTCGTCGTCGATACGCGCGGCTGGCTATTGGCTCGCGCCGGTTCGGTCACGACGGAAGCCCGGAATGACTATCGCGGTTTGCAGGAGGACGAGAACGGCTTCCTGCGCTCGGTCTATCGCTCGTTGCTCGGTCGTCGCGGCGAGCCGGCACATCCGTATGGTTTGCCTTACGGCATGTGGGGCACGCCGGTGGATTCCGCCCGGGCCGGCAAACGCAGCGCTATCTGGTTCGAACAGGGCGGCGGCGAACCCTCGCTGGTGCGGGCTGCCGTGCCCATCGAGTCGAACGACGAAGTGCTCGGCGCGGTCATCGTCGAGGAAGCCGGCGAGGAACTGGTGCTGATTCGCGAGGTGGCGCTGACCCGCCTGTTGAACCTGACGCTGGTCGCCACCCTGTTTTCGATTGTCGTGACACTGGTCTTCGCCGTGCGGCTATCCCATCGCATTCGCCGCCTGAGCCGCGCCGCGGGCACGGCACTGACGCCCGAAGGACGCATCGAAGTAACCATTCCCGAAACTCGATCGCGTGACGAACTTGGCGCCCTCGCCCGCAGTTACAGCGCACTCCTCGGTCGCGTACAGGAATACACCAGCTACCTGCAGACGCTCGGCACCAAGCTTTCTCACGAACTGCGCACGCCGCTGACCATCGTCAGTTCGTCCCTCGACAACCTGGCCTCGGACAACACGCTCGACCCCGCTGCGCTGGATTACCTGGAACGCGCACGCACCGGCGTGAACCGCTTGCACGCCATCCTGACCGCCATGACGGAAGCCACGCGCGTCGAACAAAGCATCGAGCACACGGATCGAGTGGAATTCGACGTCGCGGCGCTGGTCCGTGACATGGGACTGGCCTACAGCCAGAGCTTTCCTGCGCACGCGATCGAAACGCACACGCCAGCGGATCCCTGCACGATCAGCGGCTCGCCGGAACTCATCGCGCAACTGCTCGACAAGCTCATGGACAACGCCATCGACTTCAGCTCTCCTGGCACGGCGGTCACCTTGAGCCTTACCGCTACGGCGCGGAACTGCACCCTCACCGTCAGCAACCAGGGGCCGCTGTTGCCCATGCAACTGGACGGACGGTTGTTCGAATCGCTGGTCAGCGCACGCACTGGAGCCACCGACAAACCCCACCTCGGCCTGGGGCTGTTCATCGTCCGTTTGATCGCGGAATTCCACCATGGCCATGCGGAGGCGCGAAATCTGCCCGACCAGTCCGGCGTTATGGTGAGTGTGGAGCTGCCGTTGTGGCGAATAAGCTGACGAAGGCGCAGCCGGAGCGGAATAATTGCATTATGACTGTGGCAACATCACCACGTGTATTGCTAACCGTCTGTTTCTGAGCGCATACTTTCCGTCACTGAAAGCCACTGCGGCGCGAACGAGTCAACAGCGCGGTTGTGGCGGGATTACGAATGATTGCAGTGGTGCCAGAGCGATTAAGGCATCACGACAAAGCAGAGAAGCGGGGATGGACTCGCGAGGGGAGAGAGGAATAAGCAATAGCGCAAGGAAACGCGGCCGGGGCGATCCGGCAGGAGTGGAGGAAATTTAGGAGCAACAGCGACGTTTCCGGTTTAGCCAACGCCAGCCAAATAACTCGAATAGACGTTGACCCAGAAACGAAAAGCCCCGCATGCGGGGCTTTTTTTTTGCGTGACCTCTCCCGGTTTCGGGAGAGCGCACGTAAGAGCGGGAGCGCGGGTCTCCGGCAAAGCCGGCAAACGCGAAGCAAAAGGCTACTTCTGCTTCCACCCCCCACTCGCATCCTGGTAATACCACCCCGCAGACGCCTTATCCGCCCAACGTTGCGCGAACGTCGTCCTGATATCCGTCTCCCACTCCGGATGCCCATTCCCCGTCGCGATTTCGCGGTACAGGCTGGCGCGATCGGCGTTCTCATCCGCAACCAACTTGCGGGCGGCGTTGCGCTCGGGCAGCGGGATCAGGTTCTGGTCGCGGATTTCGATCAGGCCATCGCGCGTCAGGCCGACGGCGCCGCTGTCGTACAGCTTTTTCAGCTGGGCATGTCGCGTTTCCATCGACTGGGTGAGCTGCCGCACGGCCGGGGTGGCGATATTCAGGTCTGCCTGGGCGCTGGCGGGAGGGACGATGAAGTCCAGCACCGCGCCCGCCGCTGCAAGCAACACCCGCGAACCGCCGACTTCCGTGGCTGAACTCTGCTTATCAGGCTTGGTGGCAGGCTGGGCGGCAGGCTTGCCGGCCGCACCCCAGACGTCTTCGATGATCTTGTCCGCGGCCTTCTCCGCCGCGGCGGCCGGAAAGTACACGTTGATGGTGACGCATGCCGACAGGGCCAGGCAGGCAGCAGCGAGTTTCAACGGAAGATAGCGCGACATCGAATAGCTCCTTGACCCAAGACCCCAGGCTCGAGCGCGAATGGTAATTCATCCGCGACGTTGCCGTCTCAACGCACCACCGGCCCTTCGGATTCCGTCGCGGCGATCAGCTGCTGCACCAGTCGCGGCCAGTCGACGCGATGTGCGCCGCCGATGACATCGATGCGCGGAATTCCCTTCCCCTTGACTAGGTAGTACCCGCCCCGCGGCGCCGGCGCGACCCCATCCATCTGACAGATCTCATTCTGCAGCCGGCAGGAAATGCCGATGCGCTCGTAATTGAAATCCTCGAAGAAGCGCAGGAAGCCACTCGATAGCGCCTGGGTGATGCCGGCCCCGCCGCCGCCGATGCTGCCGATGTTCTCGACGGCGCGCTGGCTGATGCGATGGGGCGAACGATCGCCTTCGGGCGTGTGCAGGTTGGCGTCGAACGCGACCGGCTGCCAGTTGAAGAGTTGCAGGCCATTGATCGCACCCGACAGTCGGCCGGTGATGCGCCCGAACGAAAATGCGCTGGTCACCAGTTCCAGGTCGAGGTTGCTCAGCCCGATGTTCGACGAGAACCGCGGCCAGGTGCCGAACGGCTGCTCCAACCGCAGATCGCTGATGGTTACTTCGCCATTGAACACCTGCGCCCGCAGCGTGGTGCCGAGAGTAATCACGCCACCGCGCATCCGCAGCTTGGAGATCGCGCCGCCGACGCTGCCGCCGAACTCCGGCCAGCCGAACGCCTTGCCCAGGCGCTGCGCGCTGATGGGCTGGATGGTCGCATCGACGATGAACGCCACGGTGGGCTCGCCAGCATTGCGGACGCGGAAGCTCTCGAGTTGGATGGCGCCATCGAGCAACGGCACGCGCATGGGCTCAAGCAATCTGAATTGCCGGCCGCGTGTGGAAAATCGGATGGCGGATGCGCCGAGATCGAGATTGAGCAACGCGCCGCCACTCCACTCCAGGCGCGAACCCGCAACCTGCAACGCCGGCGGCGTATCGCTATCCGTAGCCGGCGCGATGACATCGTTGACCCAGTGCCATTCGCCACCGAGTTTTTGCAGCACGAAGTTGCGTTCGCCGTCGTCGACATCGATGGCGTCGAAGACGAAGTCGAATTTCTGCGGCACGCCACCGACGACGACGGCTTGACCGGACAGCTTGCCGCTCGTCGTGAGCGATTTGAAATTGGTGGC